>JBIILZ010000043.1:0-29206 GCA_044338255.1 Planctomycetota bacterium
ACCTCTGGCGGGGTTAGATCTGACGCGGAAAATGCCTCACCAGATTGGTGGGGCGGCAGAATGGGTAGATCTGATGACATGGCATACACTTACGGCGATACGGTGGATGCCAACTGCGTTTTTGAGGCTGAAGGCTTTATTTCTTTGTGTCCAGATGACCGCATGCGATCGACCAGATCGCTAGTCCGGGAACGCACGCCCACGCACTGACCGGATACAGGTCATCCGAACCTGGGATGCGGAAGCAAATCACCCAGGGGCACGTCCAACACCCGTTTCTTCAACCCGCGGCGCATCAGCGCTCTCGGCGGGGTCGACATCAATCGCGCCGCGGCTCGAAGCAACGCAATGCGTTTTTGAGGATAAAAGAAACACGGGCCGCTCCTGGGGAGCGGCCCGTGTTCATGGTCATGCTGTATGCTGAGGACTCAGCTGGCCATCTTGTTCTGCAGGCCGAGGAAGCGCAGCAGGTTTTCAGGGCTATTGTTGCAGTAGTCCTTAAAGATCTGACGGACGACGCCGGACTTGTATGATTCTTCATCGACCAGGACCACGAATTGATGGCGCTTGGTAGCGGTTTTGCGCTGGTCGAGGAGGCGGCGCTTGGCGAGGTTGCGCATCACCGTGAGGAAGGTGGTGTAGGCCAGGGGCTTGGCATCGGGCTGGCCGTTCACGGCGGTCATAACGTCTTGCACGGTGGCGGCGTTGACCTTCCACAGGTGGTTCATCACGCGCAGCTGCAACGGGCCGATGGGGTCGAAGGGAGAGGTAGGGGTAGGCATGGTACGTATCCTTGGATACTGGGGAGGTAAAGACTCTCTTCTACTGGCACATACTGTGCCAAATCCCATGCCTATCGTTAGTGATGATCCTTCAACGGGTTGCGTAGCACGGGCCTATCCGTACCATTGTAAACCATTATGGACAAAGATCCGATGTGTAAACGTAAATTATTGGAAAGTCGTAGTTTATAAGCTATGTAAACTAAGCTGCACTAGGTAAGTTTACTTACCAACGCTCTCAGGGGCGTCGTCCGCTACCGTACGTGCCTGCTGACGGTTTTTACGATTCTTCAGGCGCTGGCTCATGGCCTGGCGGGTGATGTTGAGCAGGCGTGCCGCGGCGGCCTGATTGTTCGTCGTGCGCCTGAGCGATTCATTCACCAGCTGGTCAACTGCCTCTTCAATCGTCGGCAAGCGAGCCGGGAAGGAGAGGACCGGCGGTGGGAGTCCAGCGGTGCCGGTCTGCGCACTTAAGCGACGATAGGGTTCGACCGACAGCGTTCCCAAGCGTGAACGGCTGACCGAATCATGGACCAAGGCCTGCAGTTCACGGACATTGCCGGGGAAGGGGTAGGTCGAGACTAGGTCGAGCACCGCCGGCGGCACTTTCACCTGCCCGAGATTCAGGGTGCGCGCCGATTGTTCCGAGAAATGGGCAATCAAGACCGGAATGTCTTCTGGCCGCTCGCGCAGCGGCGGCAGATGAATGCGATGGCCGCAGAGGCGGTAGTACAGATCGCGACGGAAACGACCGTCTGTGATCCGCGCCTCGAGATCGAGACTGGTGGCGGCGACGATGCGGATGGTGGCATGCTCGATCTGGTCGGAGCCGACCGCGCTGTACTCGCCTTCTTGCAGCAGGCGGAGCAGTTTCACCTGCGAGGCGATTGGCAGGTCGCCAACCTCATCCAGGAACAACGTCCCACCCGCAGCCTTTTCGACGAGGCCGGCGCGATCATAGGCTGCACCGGTGTACGAGCCCTTCTTATGACCGAACAAGGTGTCCGTGAAGAGGTTGTCATCGAGCCCGCCGATATTGCAGGCGACGAACTCGCCTTTGCGACTGCTGGCGGCATGGATGGCGTGGGCGATGAGCTCCTTGCCGGTACCGGTTTCACCGGTGATAAGGACCGGGTTGGCGGATTGACCGACGGCCTCGACGTATTGGAAAATCCGGTACATGGTCCGGCTGGCGGTCGCAAATTTGGCGAAAATATCTGGTTTTTCCAGAGTTTCACGGAGCGTGCCGTGCTCGACCATGTCCTGGTTGGCGGTGCGGAACTGCACCGCGCGGCTGACCGCCGCCTGCAGGGCTTTGGGATCGACCGGTTTCACCAGATAGTCGAATGCGCCTTGTCGTACGAGGCGCACGGCGACCGTCGCATCGCCGGTACCGGTGACCACGATCACCGGTAATTCGGGATGATCGTGCGCCAGCATCGGCAAGAGGCTTTCGCCAGACACATGCGGCAGATTCAGGTCGAGGAGCACGACATCGATGTGATGCGCGGCGAGGGTCTGGGCGAGCTGCCGTGGATCCGATAGCGGTACGACGTGGTAGCTGTTGCGGAGGATGGCGGTCATCACGCGCAAGGCGATGGCGTCATCTTCGATGAGGAGTATGGCTGGTTGCGTCGACATGAGGCAGGCTCGTTAAAAAAAAGTTGGATTGAATGATGCACACGACCACGGCCCGGCACAATCGGTAAGTGTTAAGGAATACTGACACGGTTTCATAAAATCTCGCATGTCAATAGTCGTTTGTACGGCAGGTCTGCACTTGACCCGGCTCATACACCCATTGGCTGGGGTTATGCAACGGCGAACGTTTATGACCGCTACGACCTTCATCCTGGCGGGCCTGGCGGTGCTGACGGCACTCCTGGTGTTCAAGGTGCGGGTCGCGGTCGCCGGCGGTAAGTACGTGTTGATGTTGTGCTTGATCGTAGCCGTGGTGTGGATGATCGGGCGTGCCTTGCGGCGTTGAGCGCCGTGGGCTGAGTTTCCCGTTCACTAACCGCTATTTTAGATCGACTCCCAAGCGCGCCGCGATGGCATCGGCCTGGGCGATGATGTCGGGAATGCCGACGCCTTCGTAGCCGTTGCCGATCAGCGCCAGGCCGGGCAGGCGAGCCTCGGCAGTGCGGATGGCAGTCACCCGGGCGAGATGGCCGACGTGGTACTGGGCCATCGCCCGCGGCCAGCGCGTGACTACCGTACGTAGCGGTTCGGCGTGCAACTTGAGAAGATCGCGAAGATCGCTCAGCACCGCGCTGACGAGGGTCGCATCATCGCGGTCCAAGTGATGCGCATGCAGGGCGCCGCCGACGAACGCGCGCAGCACCACCTGATCGACGGGAGTGCGCTCGGCCCATTTATGGGTGGAGAAGGTACAGGCGATGAGGCTTCGGCCTTCGATGGCCGGGACTACGAAACCGGCGGCGACCGGCAGAGTCGGCAGGGAATCGCGACGGAAGACCAGGTTCACGGTCGCCACTCCCGCATACGGGATACCGGCGAGGTGCGCTGACAAGGGCGCATCGACATCGCGCAGCAGGGCGCTTGCCGCCCACGCCGGGCCGGCCACGACCACAACCTCAGCGTGTAGGGCCGTGGCCTCATCGGCAAGCCGGACCTGCCAGGTGCCATCCGCGAGGTGGCGGACCCCGGTGGCCTGGCAGGCGCTACGCAAGATGACGCGCTCGGCGAGCAGGCGTTCGACGAGGGTGCTGCTCAACCGCCCCAGGCCGCCGCGCAGGCTGGCGAACAGGCCGTAGCGCGGCCCGGCGGCCTGGGCGGTGGCCTGATCCTGCATGCGCGCGCGCATCGCCAGCAGAATGCTGCCATGGTTGCGTTCCATGGTCAGGAACTGAGGCATGGTCGCCGCTAGGCTGAGGTGCTCGGGATCGGCAGTGTAGATGCCGCTGATCAGGGGCTGGGCGATGCGTTCGAGGGCTTCACGGCCCAGCCGACGGCGGACGAAGGCGGCCAGCGATTCATCGTCCTCACTGATGCGCGGGGGGATGACGAGATCCTGGAGCATGCGCAGTTTTCCGCGCCACGAAATCAGGCGCGAGCACACGAAGGGCCACAGCTTGCCAGGAGCCATCAGGTACAGGCCTTCCGGCACAGCCACCAGACGATTGCCGCGTGCGATCAGGCTGCTGCGGGCGGTCGGGGTGGTGGCTTGGATCTCGTCGGCGAGGCCGAGATCGTTGATCAAGGCCAGGGCCGCGGGCTTGCTGCGCAGGATCGAATCCGGTCCGAGCTCGAGTACCAGTCCGTTATCGGTGATGGTCTGCAAGGTGCCGCCGAGTTGCGTTGCGGCATCGATGACGGTGATTTGCGCCTGCGGCAGGCGCTGGCGCAGGCGGAAGGCGCACGCCAAGCCGCCGATGCCGCCACCGATGATGACGATGCGCTGGGCTGCGGCAGGAGCGGTCTCGGTCGCAGGCGCCGGCTCAGTCACCGTGGATGACCTGGACGAGCAGCTTGGCCTGTTCGGGATCGGTCTCCTTGAACACGCCATGACCGAGGTTGAAGATGTGCCCGGGTCGGCCGGCGACCTGGCGGATGATGTCCCGCGCCGCCTGGGTCAGGCGGGCGGCGGGGGCCAGCAGCAGCGCCGGATCGAGGTTGCCCTGGATCGAGATCTGCTGCGGCCCGCCAAGTGCGCGCCACGCCTGATCGAGATCGACCGTCGCATCCAGACCGACGACATCGGCACCGCAGGCGGCGAGCAGATCGAGGAGGTGGCCGGTGCCGGTGCCGAAGAGAATTACGGGCACGCCGGGAGTGATCTGGCTGACCAGCTGAGTCAGATGTGGCTGCACGAACTCGCTGAAATCGGCGCGGGTGAGGGCGCCGACCCATGAATCGAAGACCTGCACGCAGGCCGCGCCGGCGGCGATCTGCTGATTGAGGTACGGAGCCAGCGTCGCCACCAGGATGCTCATGAGCTGGTGCCAGGCCACCGGCTCGCGGTACATGAAGGCCCGTGTGCGTGCGAATTGCCGCGAGGAACCGCCCTCGATGGCATAGGCGGCGAGAGTGAACGGCGCCCCGCAGAAACCGATGCAGGGGATGTCGGCGGGCAGGCCCGCGACGGTCAGGCGCAGGGCTTCATGGACATAGCCGAGGTCGGCGGCGGCGGCCAGCGGATCGCGCAGGGCGGCGACGCTCGCCGGGCCGGTGAGCGGTGCTAGGCGCGGACCATCGCCGGCGGTGAACTCCAGGGGCATGCCGAGGGCTTCGAGGACCACCAGGATGTCGCTGAAGATGATCGCGGCATCGACGCCCAGCCATTCGCGGGCATAGAGCGTGACCTCCGCCGCCAGGGCCGGATTCTTGCACAGCTCCAGGAACGAAGAGCCCGAACGGATGCCGCGGTAGTGCTGCATGTAGCGTCCGGCTTGGCGCATCAGCCAGACCGGCGTGCGGGTGGTCGGTTCGCCCCGGCAGGCGCGCAGGAAATGGCTTTGCCAGCGGGCTTCAGGCAGGGCGAGGACGTTGCCGACAGTACGGATACGCGGGCGGGGGGCGAGCTGGGCAACGGGCATCGCCACAGGATAGGTTGCCGCCTAGCCCGCGCCAAGCCTCAGGAGGCGGCGGTTTCGCCGGGCGGCCGGGTCCGCCAGCGTTTATGCCACCATACATACTGCTCGGGTTGGCGGCGGACGAGCTGTTCCTCATGGGCGGTGGCCCAGGCGGTGATCAGTTGCTGGGTCTGGCTGCGGTCGCCGGCGCGTGAAAACGTCGCCCGCGGTCCGACGTAGAGCACCCAGCGGTGGGCACGGCGATAGAGCAGCAAGGTCTGCACCGGTACGCGCGCCAGCAAGGCCAGCGCGGCAGGGGCCACCGGGGTCCACGCGGCCTTGCCGAACCACGGCACGAAACATCCCGCGAGATGCGGGATATCCTGATCAGCGAGGGTGGCGACGATGGTGCCGTCGCGCAGCAGGCGGACGATATCGCGGATGTCATCGTCCTGATAGATGACCTGCGAACCGCCGGAAGTGCGCAGATCCTGGATCAGGGCATTGATCCCCGGATCGCGCAGCCGCCGGCCGATGAGGGCTGTCGGCACGATGTCGCCGAAGACCCGCCCGAGCAGCTCCCAATTACCGAAATGCCCGGAAAACACCACCGTCCCTTGACCGGCCTTGGAGGCGTTGATGAGTTCGCGGAGATTCTCGGCACCTTCGATGATCAGATCGCGGCGGAAGCTGCGTGCCGGCAGGGTCCAGGTCGCCAGCGTCCACAGGGCAGTGGCCCCGAAATGTCCGAAGCACTTGCTGCGCGTGCGCACCACCCATCCGGGGTTTTTCTCGGGGAAGGCCAGGGCCAGGTGCTGGCCGCAGCGCTTCACGTCGCGCAGCGGCAGATGGCTGATGGTGCGCCCAAGGACCCCGCCCGCCCACCACGCCAGCGGGGGCGGAATCACGCGCATGATGCGCAAGACCACGCGCAGGAGCGCGGATTTCCAGTTATGGACGGCGGCGGCATTGACCGGGACACGGCTCATGAAGGACCACCGGACGGGCCAAGGGCGGTCGCCAACAAGCCGAAGAGCGCGGTCTCGGCGGCGATCGCCGAAGCGAGATCGCCAAGATGCACGCTCTCGTTCTCGGCATGCGCGGCGCAGGCCGGATCTTCGACGCCGATCAGCAGGGCCGGAATGCCGCCGAGGCGGGCGGTGATCTCGCCGACGAAGGGGATCGACGCGCCGCAGCCGATGGCGATCGGCGCCACGCCATAGCCGACCTGCAGAGCGGCGCGGGCGGCGGCGAAGGCGGGGTGATCGGTGGCGGTGCTCCACGGCTCGCCGGCGCGGGCCTCACTGATCTCCAGGCTCGCCCACGGCGGGCAGTGCCGCTGAAGGTGCTCGGTGAGCACGCGCAGCACGGTGGCGCCATCCATGTCGGGGACGATGCGGATGCCGATGCGCGCCCAGGCGGCGTCCATCAGGACATTGCCGGTCTTACCGCGCTCGCCGGCCTGAATGGCATTCACCGCCAAGGTCGGTGCGCGCCACAGCTGCGTGTGCACGGTCACCGCATCGCCGAGCAGCTCGGCGCCGTGGAGCAGGCCGGCTTGCGCCGCAAAGCGTTCGCGGGTGAAGGGGATGCGTGCGAAATCGGCGCGTTCGGCCGGGCTCGGCGCGCGTACCGGTGCGCTCAGGCCGGCGATCGCCAGGCTGCCGTCGGCATCGGTGCAGGTCGCCAGCAAGCGGCAGAGGGCCATGGTCACGTCCGGCACCGGCCCGCCCCACATCCCTGAGTGCAAAGGGCTCTTCAACGCCCGCAGCTCGAGTTCCATCGACACATTGCCACGCAGGCTGGTGGTCAACGAAGGCAGGCCGGTGTCGACGTTGGCGAGATCGGCGATGACCACGCAATCCGCCTGCAGCTCGGCGGCATGGGCCTCGAGGAATTGCGAGAAATGCGGTGAGCCGATTTCCTCTTCGCCTTCGATGATCACGGTCAGGTTGAGCGGTGGCTGCCCGGCAGTGCGATTCCAGGCCGCCGCCGCGGCGCAGTGCAGGGCGATACCGGCCTTGTCGTCGGCGGCGCCGCGTCCGTAGAGGCGGCCATCGCGCTCGACTGGCTCGTGCGCTGGCGTCGTCCACACCGCCGTGCGCAGTGGTGGCTGCACATCGTGGTGGGCGTAAAGCAGCACGGTGGGCTTTCCGGGCCCGGCGCGGTGGTCCTTGGCGATGACATAAGGCAGCACGTCTGGCAGATGGACGAGGCGCACCTCGGGATAGCCGGCGGCGCGTAGCCAGTCGGAGGTGGCCTCGGCCGAGGCCTGCACGTGGGCTGCCTCGAAGCCCGCGAAAGAGCACGAGGGGATGCGCACTAAGTCTTTGAGATGATTGACGGTATGCGGAAAATCAGCGGTTGCCTGGGCGAGTGCTTCGGCAACCCCCGCCGGCAGGTTGAGGGAGGTCGCCTGGGGAGCGTTCGGGGGGGTCGTCAGCGGCGCCTGGCTCATGGCCACAGAGGATACACGGCTACGCCGTCTGCCCAGCCATGATCGCCCGCCTGGGCTTGCCATTGGAGCCGCTGGCGGTCTACTGCTAACCTTCGCAACGCAGTGTGTGCCCCGGAAGCGGTGGCCTGGCGATGCCCACGTATGGCCGGAACCCCGTCGGCTTCGGATGCGCTTCGGTAGCGCGTCCCTGACGGAGAGCGTGCCATGCCCGTCTGAACGGCTGTTGACATGTCTGATACCCCCGATCTCGCTAGCCTAACCATCAAAGACTTACGTCTGATGGCCGGGACGCACTCGATTCACAACGCCAGCCGCATGGGCAAAGAAAAGCTCATCGGCGTGCTCCACGGTGTGCTCGCCGCGCGGGCCACGACCGCCGAGCCGGCGCCGGAAGCGACCCTCGTCAGTAATGACGGAGCCGCCGCCGCCCTCGCCCCGGTGGCTGAGGCCGTTCCGGTTAAGGCCGAACCCGCGCCCGCCATCGAGCCGGAAGTGATCAGTCCGGAAAGCGTCGCGACCTTCACTGCATCGGCCAACGTCGCCGGCTCGGATGAGCCCGAAGAGCTCGACGCGGCCTCGGTTTCGGCCTTTGCGGACGTCCCTGCAGCCGCCCCCGCCCCCGCCGCCGTCGCCGAAGGCGATGCCGCTGGTGAAGGTGCTCCTGGCGAAGGCGTTCCAGGCGAAGGCGTTCCAGGCGAAGGAGAGCCGCGCCGCCGTCGTCGTCGCCGTCGTCGCGGCCGTGGCCGCAATGGCGAGCGCGATGGTGTGGCCAATCAGAGTGAAAGTGAAGGCGCCGACGAGAGTGACGAGTCCGACGGCGACGAAGCCGGCGATGAGTCCGCTCCCGCTCCCGCTGCCGCCGCCCCGGCGGTGCCGGTGGCCGCCACCAGCGAAGCTCCGGTCGCGGATGCGCCAGCAGTCGGCGAAGCCGCCCCCGTGGTGCGTCAGCCCTTTGGCGAGCGTTTGGCGCGTCGCCCCGAAAGCCCAGCCGCTGCCGCTGCCACTGGCGCCGCTGGTCAGCCCACCGCTGAAGCGCGCCCGGCGCACGGCGAACGGCGCTCAGGCGAGCGTGGTCGCGACAATGGTCGTGATCAAGGTCGCCGGGATCAAAACGGTCGTGAAAACCGTGACTCCAGCCGTGATCAGGCGGGACGCGAACAAGGTGGTCGGGAACAAGCTGGCCGCGAACAAGGCGGCCGTGATCCGCGTCAGCCGCAGGCCGAGCGTTCTGCGCCGGTCGCCGGCGAGCGTTCGCCCCGCCCGCGCCTCGACGGTATCCAGCGCCCCGTGCCCAGCGTCCTCGATCGCCTGTCGGTGTTCACCCGCGGCATTCTCGAACTCTGCGATCCGTCGACGCCCTCCTGGGCCCAGCCGCGTCTGGCTGAGCTCCTCGCCGAAGCCGGCGTCGTGCCCATGCCCGCCACTGGTGCGCCGCACAGCGAATACCATCGCATCGTCGGTACCATCGCGACGACCGCGTTGCCCGCCGGCCAGATCTGTGAAATCATCGCCCAGGGTTTTGCCCTGCGCGGCGATCGCGGCGATCTCTTCTGCCTGCGCAAGGCCGATGTGCGCATTGCCGGCGTACGTAACGAAGACGGCGCCCCCCGTGCGCCGTCCGCGCCGGCTCCTGTGCGTGTAGCCCAGTTTGCTCCCGAAGCCCGTGCCGAGGTCGTGGTTCAGCAGGATGCGCCCGCCGCCCCTGTTTTTCCTGAGGCGACTGTTCCTGAGGCGACTGTCCCCGGGGCGACTGTCTCCGAGGCGACTGTCTCCGAGGCGACTGTCACCGCCGCCGTCGTCGAGGCTCCCGTCGTCGTCGAAGCCGTGATCGCGGAGGTTGCCGTCGAGGCCTCCGCCGACGGTCTGCCGCCATCGGTCTACCAGGAGCGCCCGCGTCGCGAGCGCGGCCGCCGTGATCGTGGCGATCGTCGTGAGGCGTCGCCGGAAGCGGCTGCGCTTGCCGGCGAGCCCGAAGTCCTCGGTGCTCCAGCGGCCGAAGCCGAGCCGGTGATCGCGGAAGTCGCCGTCGAAGCCGCTCCGCTGCGCGTGCCGGTGCCTTCTCCCGGGCGCAGCCCGGAGCGTACGCATCCCCGTGAATCGGCGCTCACCGCCCAGCCTCTGCCGCTGACCCATCTCGCTACCGATGAACTGGCGGCGAAGCCGAAAGCCGAAGGCTTCCGCGCCTTGGGTCTGAATGATCAGATCCTCGCCGACCTGGCGGCGATGGGCTGGAATGAGCCGTCACCGATCCAGGCCTCCGCCATACCCGTGGCCTTGTCGGGCAAGGACCTCATCGGCCAGGCGCAGACCGGCACCGGCAAGACCGCCGGCTTCGTGCTGCCGACCCTGCAGAAGCTCTACGCCCTCGAAGGCGAAGGCCCCGTGGCGCTGATGATGTGCCCGACCCGCGAACTCGCCAAGCAGGTCTACAACGAGTTCATCAAGATGGCCGGCAGCTCGGCGGCCCGCGCCGCCCTGATCTACGGCGGCGTCGACATGAACGAGCAGTACCGCGCCTTAGAACGCAAGCCGCACGTCGTCATCGGTACTCCTGGGCGCGTCATCGATCACATGAAGCGCAAGACGCTCGACCTCTCGAATCTCGCCACCATCGTTCTCGATGAGGCTGATCAAATGCTCGACATCGGCTTCTGGCCCGACGTCACCTACATCATGTCGCACACCCCGCCGCAGCGCCAGGTGCTGCTGTTCTCGGCGACCTTCCCCGAGCAGGTCAAGGAACTCGCAGAGAAGCACATGAAGGATCCCGAGCGGATCCAGATCGCGCCCGAACAGGTCACGGTTAGCAACATCGATCAGAAGTACATTGCCGTGCCGCGCGAACGTAAGAACGAGCTGCTCGCGCGCTTCATCGAGACCTTCAACCCGCCGCAGCTGGTGGTGTTCTGCAAGACCAAGCATCAGACCGACCGCGTCGCGGAAGTCCTCAAGCGCAAGAACATGAGTGCCGGCGCCATCCATGGCGACCTGCCGCAGTCGAAGCGTGAGAAGACCCTCCAGGCGTTCCGTTCGGGCGAGTTGCAGTCCTTGGTGGCGACCAATGTCGCCGCCCGTGGCCTCGACATCCCCAGCGTCTCGCACGTGGTCAATTATGACGTTCCGGAAACTCCGGAAGAGTACGTGCACCGCATCGGCCGTACGGCGCGCAACGGCGCCAGCGGCGTGGCGCGGACCTTCATCACCAGTGAAGACGGGCAGTTCCTGCTCGAAATCGAGAAGCACATCGGTTTGCTCTTGGAAGAAGAGCAGGTCGAGGGCTTCACCGTCGCCATCCCGGCGCCGGCCTCCACGCGCACCATCGCCGATGCGCCCGTGGGTACGCCGCGTCTGCTCAAACCGTTGATCGGTGGCATCCGTCTCGGTCGCCGTCGCTGAAGTTGAAGGTTGAAGTTGAAGGTTGCTGGATCGCTGAACCCGTGCGGCCGCTCGCGGCCAGAAGCACTGATCATGGCCACCGTGCCCCGCGCTCGCTTGTTTCGCTTCCTGAATGTCGTGCTCTTCCCGGCCATCGCCTCGTTGGCGATGGCGGGATGCATGCGCACTTCGCAGGGGGTCAGCGATCTCGATGCGATCATGCGTCCGCCGGCGGGGAGCACGAACACGCGGGTGCCTAAGCCGGCAACCCCGGCAGCGCCGGTGACGGCTACGACGACGATCGATAACAGCTGGTATCAACCGCGCAGCACGTGGTCGGCGCAGGCCATCGATCTCTCCAAGATCGATCCGATGCAGCCGATCTACCGCATCACCGTGCACCACAGCGGTGATGCCGAGGATGTCACCGGCAATCCCCGGGTGCATCTGCGCGATATCGAACGCTATCACCAGGAAACCAAGGGCTGGGCCTGCATCGGTTACCACTTCGTGATTGCCCGCGATGGCACGATCTATGAAGCCCGGCCGCTCAAACACCAGGGCGCCCACGCCACCGGTGACAACAACATCGGCAACATCGGCATCTGCCTGCTGGGCAACTTCGACAATCGCCCCATCCCCAGTGCTCAGCGCAAGGCCCTAGAAGGCGCCATCGCTCGACTGCGCAAGCAATACGGCATTGCCCGCAAAGACCTCTACGGCCATCGCGACTTCAAAATCACCGATTGCCCGGGCCCGTACGTGATGGCCTGGATGCGGGCCTATAAAGGCGATTGACGTAGCCGATGAATGCTCCATTCTCCCGCCCTCCACCTGCGCGGATGGCGGAATTGGCAGACGCACTAGCTTGAGGTGCTAGCGAGGTAACTCTCGTCGGGGTTCGAGTCCCCGCCCGCGCACCAGAGACAAGACCCACGGTGAAAGCCGTGGGTTTGTTGTTTTGCTGGCTCCTATGAGCCTGTCGGAGATAGGCGCCCGAGGATGGCGAAGGTATCGAACGGCAGATCCAAGGCGGCAAGGCGGGCGGATAGCAGCGCTGGTATAAGGAAATAGGTCACCATGCCTCGTCGGGGGATGCATTCCTACGAGATCCGCCATGGTGACGCTCGCTGACGGAAAGCGCGCTAGCAGAGCAGGGGCACGACCCCGGAGATAGATGGCGCTTCCTGCCTGGTAGTCGGGGATGAGGTCGGCGGGTTCGGTTCAGATGGCCTTGGCCAAGGTGCGGGTCTCGTCGCTGTGGGCGAGGTGCTGCCTGAGGTAGGCCGCGACGGCGGATTCAGCCCGGTAGGCGATGATCTTCAGGGTGGTGATAAATCGTTGTCGGTGCGGGCTGATGAGCTTGGGCCGCGATCTCATCTATCGCCAATTCATCGATCGCGGGATCACCCACGTGGTCATCGACTGCGAACGCTGCCTCATGCTGCCGAGCATTGCCTTCGGTACGCTGACCAGCCTCGCCCGCGATTTCCGGCGGATCCAGGGTACCATGCAGCTCGTCCATGTGAGCACCAAGATCCGCACCCTGCTGACGCGGACCCGGCTCGACGAATCTCTGCCGGTGATGGGCACCCTTACCGAAGCCATCCGCAAGACGACTAAGCCCGTCGTTCCGTAAGCCTGAGCCGCTCACGCGCCTGCGAATCACGCTTGCCAAAACGGCTTTTGCACGCACCAAAGCATATGCACAAACGCATTGCGTTCTTCGCCAGCCTGACTTTCGGCCTGTTGCTTGCCAGTTGTAGTGTGCAGCGTCCGCCGGCAACGCCTGCCGCCTTGCAGGCGCGTCTAGTGGAGACCAGCACCTTCAATCGGGCATTCTACCGAGAGACCGTCACGCGTATGGTGGCGCGTCTCGACGCCGATGTCGCGGCCGGCCGGCCGCCGCGGCTGGATATCCTGCAATTGTCGGGTGGCGCGGAGTGGGGCGCCTTCGGCGCCGGGTTCCTGCACGCGTGGTCAGAGATCCCCGCCGGTGATGCGCGGGCCATGCCCGAGTTCGATTTCGTCGCCGGCATCAGCACCGGGGCGCTGATCACGCCCTATGCTTTTCTCGGCACCAAGCAGAGCCTGGCGCAGGTCGATGAGCTCTATCGCGGCAGCAACCCGGCCTATGCCCAGCGCCGGCTGTGGGGCTTCGTCGGCGGCAAGCACGGACTGTACGACATCGGCGAACTCGAACGCGTCATCCACGGCGATCTGGTCACCAGCATCGTCCCGCAATTGAACGCGCTCACGGAGCCGGATCGCGTCGCCATGATCGCGACCACGGATATGGATCTCGGCTTGCTGCGCTTGTGGGATGTGCGCAAGGAGGCGGCGATCTCGGCAG
Organism: Planctomycetota bacterium; assembly: GCA_044338255.1. Classification (GTDB taxonomy): domain Bacteria; phylum Planctomycetota; class UBA11346; order UBA11346; family UBA11346; genus CAIUVD01. The sequence continues at coordinate 13,504 of JBIILZ010000043.1, forward strand.
ACCGGCTTTTTACCGCCGAGCGCGCGGCGATCGCCATCCCCGGAGCTTTCGACCCGGTGGAGATCGACGGCTCGCTGCACGCCGATGCCGGTGTGCTGATGCAGTTCATCGCCCTGCCCGATCCGCAGGGCTTGGCGGAAACCATCAAGGCCTGGAACGCGGCGCATCCCCAGACCCCGGCGCGGATCCGGCAATGGATCATCATCAACAACAAGCCGCATGAGCCGCTGATGACGGTGCAACCGGGTTGGACCGAGAGCCTGCCGCGGAGCATGGCGCTGATGGTCAAATCCGGCGTCATCGGGCCCTTGACCGCGCTCACCATGCAGGCGGACATGCTACGCCGGCAGGGCATCGACTTCGAACTCCGCTGGATCGCCATCCCCGCGGATCTCTACATCGACCCCAACCTGCCGCCCTTCGATAGCCGCATCACCGTGCCGCTGTCCGACCTTGGTCGTCAGCAGGGAGCCAGCCAGGACGCCTGGCAGACGGCTCCGCCCGGCTACCTCGCCCGCGAAGCCGGAGATGCCGTTCTGACGTCCGGGCAGAAGCGATAAGCACAGGCGAAGCCATGCGCCGGACTCCGCGTTGAAGGTAACTGGAGGCAACTGAAGGCAACTGAAGGCAGCTGGAGCGTACGTCCTCAGCATACGCAAGATCCAAGGCGAGCTCAGGTGAAGCGGATGAACTGCCGCTCTCTTGGCGGTGAAGTGTTACGACCCGAGCCAGATCATGACCGCCATGCGGATGAAGGTCTCCTGACCGGAGTAGGTCACCGATTGCGAAGTGGGGGTACTGCCGTTGTAGCCGTTGACGGTGAGGGTGCCGCTGGTCCACAGCTGCAGGCCGGCCCCCAGCGAGGCTTCGAAGCGACGCCCGAGTACCAGCCGCGCATCGGCACCGACGGCGGCGGCGTAGCGTATGCCGGGAACCTCATCGACGATGCGCACCTGGTCGGTCTGCACATCATCGATCGACAATTCATGGCGGGCGATGCCGGCACGGATGAAGGGGGCGAGTGAGAGATCAACCGCCGCTTGGCGTGGATCGTCGGCGAGGTGCACGGCGAGCGCGCACTGCAGGTCGAATCCCAGGGTGCGATCCTTGAGTGTGCCGTGGGGCGTATCGCCCTCGCGCCAGTCGCCATAGAAGTCGATGCCGCCGACGGTCTCGACCTGCCGTAGGCCGTCGACGCGCGTGCGCAAGGCGAGCGCGGTGCGGTCGCCATGATCCCAGTTGAAACGTTCACTGCCGATGCGGAAATCACCGCTCGCCAGGGGCTCATAGATGACCCCCACGGCGACGTCCTGTCGGCCGATGGTGAAGTGCTCGACCGCGGATAATTCAACGCTTCCGAGCATGGCGAGGGCAATAATAGGCAGCGGAGTGCAGGCGCGAATCATGGATGGTAATTCCTGCAATTTCATATAAACCCCTCGCCTATGAAATCCATCACCCCGACCTTCGTCGCTCTTTTCTGCATCACCTCGCCCTTCGCCTTCGCGGCTGAGGAAACGAAATCCTCCCAAGCCTTGGATCTGCGTGATCAGGCCGTCGCCCAGACCGGTCTGGATCCGACCCTGGTGCGGACCAACCTCGGTGGCAGCTTCCGCAGCAACACCAACCATGACAGCGGCTCCGATACCAACCGCTGGGTGGCCACCGGTGCGCTTGCTAAGGACCACCTCTCGCTCGCTGGCGAAGTCCCGCTCTATGTGCGCTCCAACCCTGGTGCCGGCGATACCGTCAGCGGCTTCGGGGACGTGCTGCTGCGCGGCCAGGCGCGCTACCTGATCGAAGGCGCACGCGTGGCGGCGGTGCTCGAGACCTCGCTCAATACCTCGACCAAGAACCTCGGCGCGCGAGCCAACGTGATCACTCCTGAACTCGCTGCCAGCAAGCACCTCGACGAGAAGCACACCGTCTCTGGCCAAATCCGCTGGTCCTTCGATGCCGGTCGTGAAGACGGCGTCGATGACACCAATCTCGGCGAGCTGCGCGCCGGTCTGCTGAGCATGTGGGGTGTCGAAGGCTTCACCAAGTTTGAGGGCCGCATCGATCGCGACTACGTGCACAACGAGAACGCCCTCACCGGCGTCGTCGCCATCGGTCGCAACTTCGATCTGCATCACACCGGCTACATCGAGACCACCCAGCCGCTCAGTCATGACGCGCGTGAGCGCCGTGGCTGGGACCTCAATCTGACGTATCAGTATTCTTTTTGAGGGTTGGTTGACGCCGCCGCGAGCGACTCTTGCAGCTCGCGGCCCGGGCGTAGTCTGAAGCCGTGCGTGTATCCCGGATCATGTCGATGGTGCTCTGTTTGACGCTGGCGCTGGGTAACGGCGCCTGCCTGCAGGTCATCGCCTGGGCCGGGATGCTGGCGGCGCGCACCGCTGATCAGGGGTTGTCCATCGCCGTCGAATCCACCTTCAGCGGCAAGCGTCCGTGCCAGTTGTGCTGCGTGGTCGCTGCGCTCGATCAGCAGCATGATGCGGGGGTACCACAGACCGCCGTTAAGAAGATGGTCAAAGCCGAAGCCGCAGCTCTCCTGGCTGCGGTTGATGTCGTGGGATGGAGTGAGAACGCCGTTCGTTTACGAGTGATTGACCTGCGCCTGCCGGTGATGTTCCTGGCCGCGCCGGAACCGCCACCGCCCCGTCAGGGCTGAGCGCTCTCCCGTTGTCGTCTGCCCCGCACTGTTCGTGCAGGGCATTGCGCAGCGCTTCCCACGCTTTCCACGCTTTGCCCGCGTCGGCTATCGTGCCGATGAAATCACATGTTTTTTCGTTCTTCGACACTCCTGGCGATGGCCGCCGGGTTTCCCATCACTATTTTTTCGGCCGAGGCTCAGTCGCCGCCGACTCCGGTCGTACCGCTGGTGATCACTGCCAGCGGCGCCGCCGAGGATTCCTTGATCCTGCCGGTGACGGTGAACACGGTGACGTCCGCACGCGCGGTCGACAACCGTGCGCAGTGGATCGGCGAGACCCTCAATCAGGTCCCCGGCATCTACGATGCCGCGCTGCGCGGTGTCGTCGACGCGCCGTCGATTCGCATGCCGCTGACTTACGATAATTATTATCTCTATCTGCAGGACGGGGTTCCTTTGCAGTCGAGTCTGTCCTACAAGCACTCGGCCTTGGCCTTTTCCAGCGCCCTGACTTCCGATGGCGGGATGGAAATCCTCAAGGGACCGGGCACGGCGTTGTATGGCTCGGATGCGGTCGCTGCCGTCATCAATGTCACCAGCCGCGAGCCGACGCGGGAAGCCAGCGGCAGGGTGCGCGTCGGGGGCGGCATGTTCGGCGCGCGCGAAGTTCGCGCGGAACACAGCGATCGGCTCACCGACGCGCAGTCCGGACGCGTGGCGGCGGCTTACGAGGGTGATGATGGCTGGCGCGACAACACCGGCTGGGAACGCGTCCAGGGCCTCGCTCGTCATCGCTATGAGACCGCCGCGACACGGGTCGATACGATCGTCACCGCCACCCGTTTCCGCACCGAAATGGCCGGTCCATTGGATCGTGCAACTTTCGAGAACGATCCTACCAGCAGCGGCCTGCAGCCGGGCGTCGATCCCGCGGCCGCCGTCGAGACGGCAACCTATGCCCGTCTCAGCAGCGCCGTGCAGCAGCGCCTGGGCAGCGGCCTGAGCCTGGAGGTGACGCCCTATGTCCGGCGTATCGACAGCTCCTACCTGGAGGTGTGGGCTCCGGATACGACACCGCTCAATACCAGCGTGACCGAGACCCTCGGGGCTCTCGCGCGTCTGCGCTCCCGGCCGTGGTCGGGAGGTGAGCTGATCCTGGGAACTGACGGCGAGTCTTCTCGGCTCGCCTATACCAGTGAACAGACCCGTCCGACGGTCACCGGCATCTACGGTACCCTCACTTCGTATCAGGGCGTGAACTACGATTACACCGTCGATTATCGCAATATCGCACCTTATATTCAGCTGCAGCAGATGCTCGGCGAGCACCTGCTGATCAGCGCCGGTCTGCGCTATGACCAGGCGCGCTACGATTATCGCAACCATCTCGGGCCGACCACCGATCCTGATGATTTTGTCTATCGCCCGGCGAGCCGCGTCGACGATTTTCATCAGGCCAGTCCCAAGCTCGGCGTAACCTACCTGATCACCGACGAGCAGTCACTGTTCGGCCGCTATGCGCATGGCTTCCGGCTGCCGACCTCGACTTCGCTGTATAACCTCGGGCATGGCCAAACGGCCTTCACCCTGACGCCGGAGCGCTTCGATAGTTATGAGCTCGGCTACAAGGGCCGGCAAGAGGACCTCGCCGATTGGGAGCTCGACGGCTATTGGGTCGAGTCCCGCGATGGTATCGTTCCTGGTGTCTCGACCGCGGCCGGTGAGATCAGCGCCAACGGCGGGCGTCGCCGCTATCGCGGCCTTGAGGCCGGCGGCAATCTCCGCCCGGGTGGCGGGATCGAGCTGGGGGCCAGCTACGCGCATACCTTTCATCGCATCGTGCAATGGCTGTCAGCCGGCGATGATCCCCGCGACGGTCATATCCCCCAGGGAGCGCCGGAGAATCTCGGCAATGGCCGCATCAGCTGGCGACCCGAGCCGTTGCCGGCGTTGCGGGTCGAGGTCGAGAACCAATGGCTCGGTCAATGGTGGATCGATGATGAGAATACCGAGCAGACGCCGAACGTCGTACTGTGGAATGTGCGGGCTTCGTATCAGCTGAGCCGCCGGTGGTCGATCGATGGCAAGGTCCTCAACCTCTTCGACCGGCATTACGCGGCCACGGCCGAAAATTCCTACGGTGCCGACAACTTTCGGCCGGGAGCTCCGCTCACCGCCGCTGGTGGTATGGAGGCGACATGGTGATTCCGGACACGACTGCCGATCGGGCCGGGCGTATGCTGCTGTGGCGCTGGCATGGCATCGCGGGCCTGCTGGTGGCGCCGCTGCTGCTGATCCTGGCGCTCACTGGCGCGGTATATCTGTTCCGCTGGGAGGTCGATCGCTGGTGTCATCCGACCTTGTTCGCGCCGGTGGTCGGTACCGCGAGCACCACTTATGCCCAGCAGTTGCAGGCGGTGGCCGAGGCTTTTCCCGGCTACCAGGCCGAGTCGGTGGCGATCGATCCCGAGCATGCGTGGCCGACCGAGATCGTCATCCGCGATCTCACCGGCGCGACGCGGACGGTGCTTGTCGATCCCACCACTGCCGACGTGCGCGGGAGCATTGCCGATGAGCAGCGCTGGACCGCCATCGCCATTCACGTGCATCGCGATTTGTTCGCCGGCACGTCTGGGCGGGTGTTGCTTGAGCTGGCGGCGAGCTGGGCGGTGATCCTCGTGCTGAGCGGCGTGTGGTTGTGGTGGCCGTGCATGGGTCAGCGTGTCCATGGACTGTTCGTGCCCAGCCAAGGCCGCGACCTGCGCTGGTGGCATGTGACGCCGGGAGTCGTCCTGGCGCCGGCGATGCTGATGCTCGTGCTCAGCGGTCTGCCGTGGACCGTGGTCTGGGGGCGGCTCTACGAGCAGGCCACCACCGCGCTCGACTCGGGCTTTCCCAGCGAGGTCTTTTGGCAACGACCGCGCAGCGCGCTCGCCGCCAGCACCTCGCCATTGAGTATCGATGAGGTGCTGCATGCCGTCGAAGGCCGAGGCTTTCCGACGGCGCTGGTCATCGATCTGCCACGCACGGTCGGCGAGAGCTGGGTCATCCACGGGCAGATGGGTCGCGATCCGTTGCGCAGCCGCTGGACCTTTGTCGATCCCCACGATGGCCGCATTCTCTACGAGCGCGCATGGGCCGACATCGGTACGCTTGCCCGCCCGGCGACGATCGGCGTCTCGTTGCACATGGGGCTGCTCTTTGGTCCGTGGAATCGCCTACTGTCCTTGGCCGGTTGTATCGGAATCGCGGCGGCGGCGATCAGTGGGCCGCTGCTGTGGTGGCAACGTCGTCGCCGGGGCATGCATCTGCCGCGCGTGACCTGGCGTGACCTGCCACGACGCCTGTGGCCGGTCGTCGTCATCGTTCTAGCGCTGCTGCCGGTGGCGGCAGCGGGGGCGGTGGTCGTGATGCTCATCTCGTGGGTGTGGCAGAAAATCGGGAGAGCGTGAACCTGCGAAAGGTTGAGGCATCTACACCGGCACCGCGTCGGCGATCTGTCCGAGCCGCTGCGAGCCTTGATTGCCGTGCAGCGAGGCGACTGGCAGCGAGAAGTATACCGTCGTTCCCACCTGCACGCGGCTTTCGGCCCACATCACCCCGCCGTGGCGTTCGATGATGCGTTTGCAGATCGCCAGGCCGAGGCCCGAGCCATCGATATGGGTGACATGCAGGCGTTGAAAGGCCGCGAAGAGCTTGGGGTAGTCTTCCATCGCGAAGCCCATGCCGGTATCGCGGACGAAGATGACGTGGTGTTTGCGCGGGTCGGCAGAGGGACGGGGAACTCCGCTGGAGAGATCCGGCAGGGCCCGCCGGAGATACCCGACCTCGATGCGCTGCGGCTCGCCATCGCGGGCATATTTCAGGGCATTTCCCACGAGGTTGGCGAACACCTGGCGGAGCATGGTGGCATCGCCGAGGGTCGTCGGCAGGGCCTGCACGGTGCAGGTGGTTTCGCAGGCGCGCTGTTGGCGTTGAGCTTCGAGGTCATCCCAGACGGCGAGCGTCAGTGGCTCCAATGCCACCTCGGCGGTTAGGTCGAGGGCGCAGCCGACTTTGGCCAAGGTCAGGAGATCATTGACCAGTTGCGCTGACGCCGTCGCCTGCTTGCCGATCTTTTCGAGGTAGCGATCGACTTCCGAAAGGCGACACGCGGCCAGTCGTCGGGCGGCGAGGTTGGCGTAGCCTTCGACGGCGCGCAGGGGCGCTTTCAGATCATGGGCGATGGAATAGCTGAAGCACTCCAGGTCCTGATTGGCCTGGGCGAGATCGCGGGTGCGTTCCTGAACGCGCATCTCCAGGGAATCGGCGAGACGTTTGCGGGCGATAAGCTGGCGTTCGACGGCGATCAGGGCCATCAGCAGCAGCACCGCCGAGCCGCACCCGGCAGCGACGACCCAACGCTGGGTGGTAGTCGCGTAGTGGTTCGCTTGGTCCAGACGGCCATCCAGGAGCTGCTGTTCGCCAGCGACGAAGATCTCCTTCTCGGCGATAAAGACATCCATCTCGTCGCGCGAGCGCACGATCAGGGTGCTGATGGTGGCGGCTTCCGCACTCGCTTGGATCGTCTCCGTGACCGTGGCGATGACGCGTTCGGCTTCGGCTTCCAGGACGCTGAGCCGAGAACTCTGCGGACTGTTGTCAGGCACCAGATGGCTGAGCGAACGGAAATGGTTGCGCACATCCTCGATCGAGGCGTGCATCAACTCGCGGAAGCGTAACGACGGCGTCAGCAGCTCGCCGCGTGAGCTCGCCAGGACGGCGCGCAGGGAGGACGCAATATTGGTCGTGTGATCGATCACCCGGTAGGTGCGTCGCACCGCCACTTCGCTGCTCTGGTGGGCGCCCACGATGCGGTAGTTTTCCCAAGTTAACGCCGCTATCAGCAACAGGCTGATGGTGAAGCCACACAATCCAACCCAACGAAGTGTGCCGGCGGGCATGACCATGCAGGACTCTCCCTTCGCGGTGACGGATAATCTCCCACATATCAGCGCAAGGTTTAATAGATGTCAATCGCGGATCTCCATACGTGCGAAATCGCAGGCGATTGAGCCAAGTCGTTGCGCGCCTCCCCCAGCTCGCCTTGGTTGGACAGATTCGCACCGGCCGGCATCAGGCTCGTCTCGGGGCCGTCGCTCATCACCAATTGCTTGGCGCGGGCAAAGTCCGCTCAGCGGCCGTGCGTTTCGCCATCGACATGCGTGCCTGGGTACGTTCCTGATCGGGGAGAAGATCGTTGAAGAGCATGCTCCGCGAGAGCGGATCGAGCCGATTCAAGGCCGCCTTGTATTGCGTGAGACCGAGTTCCTCGCCGTGCGCCAGGACGGCAATCAGGGACGGTGCATCAGGACCGGCCAATAGCCGTTCGAGCCCCCTGGTGAAGCCGACCCACATGCCACCGTGCGTCGTCGGTGCGCCGCCGAGTTCGAGGATACGTTGCGATAACACCGCGATGCGCTGATGATGACAGATGGCGTTGCTCTCGAGATCGACCCCATGCTCGCCCTTGAGGTGATGCTGGGCCTGCTTGTAGGTGATCACCGCCGACCGCTCGCTATGCAACAGGCGGTTGAGGGTGCTGATCACCGACGAGGCGGTCGAAGGCTGGGTCGCCATGAAACACTCCTGTGCGCTTGAAAACGAATTGAAGGCGAGTCGAGAGATAGCAGCGGCAATGCCAAAATGAGCTCGTGGCAGGCGCTGTCTGCGGGGGTCTACGTGCTATTGGCATGCATGAGGCTAGCTCAGACCGATGGCAGGCAGGAAGCCAATGGACTCAGTGACCTTTTTCGGAGCCGCATATGGATACCACTGCTGACCTCCTGCTCGAGACCGCGCGCTCGCTTCGCGCCTTGCAGGCCTTGCTGCATGGCGAAGTCGTTGCCGCCGAAACCTATGAGGTCGCGATCGCCCGACTGGGCAACGAGGTCAGGCCTGAGCTCCGCACCGGTCTCGCGTCGCATCAGCTGCGCGTCCAGATCCTGACCGTGCGCATCCATGAAATCGGCGGAAAACCCGATGATTCGAGCGGCATTTGGGGCGCGCTCATGCGCTTGATCGAAAGCGGCGTGGCGTGGTTCGGGCTGCCGGCAGTGCTCGGCAGTCTCGAAGAAGGCGAAGACCACATGTTGGCCGAATATCGCAGCCAAGTGGATGAGCTCGATCCGGAGTCGCGGCGTCTGGTCCAGGCCGAGCTGATGCCCGGGCAGCAGCGCACGCATGCGCTGATCAGCGCCTTGTGCAGGGCGAGTCCGGTGTCGGAGCTGCCGCCGACGGCGAAGATCACCCCAGACGATCTTGAGGGCAACGTGCGCGCATAACGCAATCAACGCGTTCCAAAACCCTGCCGAATGCAATCCTGAACAGCGCGCAGTCGCGCTCTCGCTCATCTCTGCGCGCAACCACCGGAGCCCTTATGCTGACCCTCGTGTTTCTGTGGCTCAATGCCGTGCTGTACGCAGGCTTTGCCCTGTGGTGCACCGTCGCTTCGGCCACGGTCATGCGCTTCCTCGGCCAGGGCGTGATCGCCTCCCAAGGCCAACTCGAATTCCTCACCGTCTACGGCGGGCTGCAGGCGGGCTTGGCAGCGGCCTTCGCCTGGTGCGCGATGGTCCCGGCATGGCGGCCGGCGGGCCTTGCCTGCGGCCTCTGTCTCTACGCCGGCATCGTGCTCTGGCGCGGTTTGGCCTTGGTCATCGTCGGGGTGCCGGCGGACAAAGGTATCTTCGGGGTCTTTGCGTTGGAGGTCGCTTTGCTGGCTTTTGCTTTGGTGGCGTGGCTCGTCGATCGCGGCCGGGCCTAGGCTAGGCTAGGCCCTCGCCAGTCATGGATCCCTAGACAGTCATGGAAACCCCATCGCTCACAGCGCCAGCCGTCGACTCGCGACGGCTAGCGCAGGCCATGGGGCCCGCCCGCAAGCCAGGATTCTGGCCCATGCTCCGGGCGTTCTGGTGGCTGCAGCCGGGCAGCTGGGTGAGCTGGCTGGCGATCTGGCTGCTGCAGAATGTGCGCTTTGCGCCGATCTACCTGCTGCCGCTGTTCACAGGTAAGCTCATCGATGCCCTCGATCGCAACGATCCGGCCAAGGCCTATGCCTTCATGCCGGTGCTGCTCTGGGCCACGCTCGCGCTGTGTGTGACCAATGTCCTCGGCGACACCACCGGTCGGGTACTGTTGTCGCGGATCAGTCGCAGCCTTACCGCCGGTCTGCGCGACGCCCTGGTGCGCCGGCTCAATCGCCTGGAGATCACCTTCCACGATCGCGAGCGCATGGGCGAGTTGCAGAATCGCTTCACCCTCGACATGAATCGCCTGGAAGCCTTCCTCGCCTTTCTCGCCGATGGACTGCTGATGAACGCCACGGTGGTGCTGATCATGGCCGTCATCATCACCCGCACCAATCCGCTGCTCTTCGTGGTCATCGCTGTCAGTGTCACCTTGAACCTGCTGCTGGCGCGCAATCTCTGGGTGCACTTGCGCGGGGCCCAGGAATCCTTTCGTCGCGCGGAGGGGCATTTCCTGCATCAGCTGGTCGAGGCTCTACGCGGCATGCGTATGGCGCGTGCGCATGCCACCGAGGAATTCGTCGAATCGCGTCTGCGCACCAATGCTCGCGAGGTCGCTCGCCGGGGCATGGTGCTCGATTTTCTCATCAACCTCTTCGGTTCGTCGTCGTGGGCGATCACCACACTACTCAACACCGTCGTAGTGCTCTTCGGCGCTTGGCTGGTGGTCATGCCCGGCCGCGAATTCTCACTGCCGTGGGGATTCCATTACACCCTCACTCCGATCACGCTCGGCGAATTGACGGTGATGCTGAGTTATTACGGAATCATCTCCGGGGCCCTGACCTCGATCTCGAACCACGTTCCGACCATCACCGGTGCCCACGATTCGTTGCAATCACTCTCGGAGCTCTACCGCGACGAACAGGAGAATATCCCCAGCGGCGGCGTGGTCCTCGAGCAGATCATCGGCAATGTGGAATTGACGCAGGTGCGCTTCACCTATCCCGACAAGACCGGCAAGCCTGGCAAGCCTGACAAGCCTGGCAAGCCTGGCAAGCCTGGCAAGGAGTCGCCGGTCTTCACCGACCTCACGCTGTCGGTGAAGGCCGGTACTTCGCTGGCCCTCGTCGGCCCGTCGGGCGGCGGTAAAAGCACCGTCGCCAGCCTGATCTTGGGATTCTATCATGCCGACAGCGGTCGCGTCCTCATTGACGGCCATCCCGTTGAAGAGCTCGACATGCGCCAGGTGCGCCGCCACGTGGGCGTGGTCAGCCAAGAGCTGGTGCTCTTCAACGACAGCATCCTGCGCAACATTGCCTGGGGTGACAGCATCCCCGATGCGGCACGGGCCGAGTCGGCGGCGCGCCTCGCCAATGCTTGGGAATTCATTGCGGAATTTCCCACCGGCATGGAGCACCTCCTTGGTGATCGCGGCTCGGGTCTGTCCGGTGGGCAGAAGCAGCGTCTGGCGATCGCCCGCGCGCTCTACCGCGATCCGCGCATCCTGATCCTCGACGAGGCCACCAGCGCCCTCGACAGCGCCAGCGAGAAGCATGTGCAGGTCGCCTTGAAACAGGCCATGGCCGGACGCACCACGATCATCATCGCCCATCGTCTGGCGACCATCCGCGACGTCGATCAGGTCGTGGTTATCGCCGATGGCGGGGTCGCCCAGCAAGGGACCTACGCGGAAGTCGCGCAGGGTCCGGGCCCCTTCGCCCAGCTCATGGCCGGGGTCGCCATCGGTAGCGAGCAGGTGGACGCTGGCGAGCGATCTTCGACAAGCTCTTAGTGTTCATCCCCGGCGATGAAATCCGGGCGCAAGGAGCCTTCGGGATGGACCTTGGGGAGCTGATCGGTGGCAATGAATGGTGCAGATCACAGTCCGAGCTTGCGGCGCTTGCGCCACAGCGTCGACGGTTCGATGCCGAGGATCTGGGCGGCTTCCTCGAAGGTATCGAACTTGGCCATGATCTGGCGGATGTGCTCGTTCTCGATCTCTTCCAGGGAATGCGTGCCACCCATGCGCGGACCGCAGCTGGCGTGCGCCTGGATGCGGATCGAGAAGGATTCGGGCTCGATGACCAGCGTCGGACAGAGCACCGTCACGCGCTGGATTTCGTTGCGCAGTTCGCGGATGTTGCCGGGCCATTGATGCGAGATCAGGAGCTTCTGGGCGGCAGGTGAGAACTCCATCAGCGGCCGCGCGGCGGCGGTGCAGAACACCGCCAGGAAGTGATGGCAAAGTTCGAGCAGATCATCCGGCCGCTCGCGCAGTGGCGGAAGGACGAGTTCGACGACGTTCAGGCGGTAGAGCAGGTCTTCGCGGAAGCGTCCTTCTTTGACCGCGGTCTCAAGGTCGCGGTTGGTGGCGGCGACGATGCGCACGTCGGCCAGGCGCGTGCGCTGATCACCGACGCGTTCGAAGGTCTTGTCCTGGAGGAAGCGCAGGAGCTTGGCCTGGATCGTCGGCGAGAGATCACCGAGCTCGTCGAGGAACAGTGTGCCGCCATCGGCGATTTCGACCTTGCCCGGCTGGTCGCGGATGGCGCCGGTGAACGATCCACGGACATGGCCGAACAGTTCGCTGGTGAGCAATTCATCGGTGAGCGTCGGGCAATTGACGGTGATGAACGGCTCCTTGGCGCGGTCGCTCTGCCGATGCAAAGATTCCGCGAGCACGCCCTTGCCGGTGCCTGATTCTCCACGCAGCAGGACCGGGACCTCGGCCTTGGCGGCGCGCTGGATGATCGCCAGCGCATGCTGCATGCCCGGCGTACGCGACGAGAGCAGGACCTGCCCGCCGTTGCCCTTGCGCTCGAAGTCGCTCATGCTCGCGGCCATCCGCCGCTCTTCGGCGATGTGTCCGACCAAGGCCCGGATGCGTGCGGGATCAATAGGCTTTTGTACGTATTCGGCGGCCCCGGCCTTGACCGCCTGCACTGCCGTGTCGATCGATCCGAAGGCGGTCACGACGATGATCTGCAGGTTGGGATTGACCGAGAGCAGAGTCGGTACGAGGTCGACGCCGTTCTCGCTGCCGAGCATGAGATCGACGAACGCCAGATCATACGATTCGCCGCGCGCGCGTCCCATGGCGCCCTCGCGATTCTCGGCAGTATCGACGCGGCAGCCGAGCAGGCGCAGCGCCGTCGCCAGATGCTCGCGATCAGTTCGTACATCATCGACCACCAGCACCCGCAGGGCGCGCGTCGCCGAGGTCACGCCGACATGCATGTCGCTGCGCGGAGCCGCGAGTGCGGGAGGAGGAGTGGTGGAGACGAGATCGGTCATAGGTGGCGAATTCCGGGCTGAGGAAGCGTGGGAGGGATTCTATTGCAGATTAGGAGATAGGAGCGCATTGGAAGCAAACGGCTCAGCGGTTCACTAAAAAAAATCTGTTCTTTGAGCATACTTTTCAATGTGAAGGTTTGTCATTCGTGCGAATTGCAGGACCGAATTGCAGGACCGAATAGCAGGACCGAATAGCAGGACAGAGCCGAGAAAGTGAAAGCGAATTCCGTACGTTCTCCTGCATTTAGCCGGATGAAGGCGCGCATCTAGGGTCGTTTGCAGGGAATATCGAAAAAAACGGTTTTTCGTGATCATTCCAGGGCTGGAGCGCAGGCGCTGATTGGCACGTGACAAGCTCTGACCTGACTCAGTACGAAGCTGATCATGTCGATCAGTATTCCTCACGGAGTTACATCATGACCAAACGTCTTCTTCCCTTGACTCTCGCTCTCGCTCTCGCCCTGGCGCTGCCGGTGGCATTCTCGACCGTTGCTTTTGCAGCAGATCACGTCGATGCGACCACTACCTCCACCACCGTGAGCAAGGATGACGTTAAGTTCCTGGACCGCTCCAATCAGTGTGGATTGCTCGAGGTCAAGAGCGCCGAGCTTGCCGCCAAGCGTAACATCAGCGGTCCGGCCGCTGACTTCGCCAAGAAGGTCACCAAGGAGCATGCGGCCATCAATGCCGAACTCGCCACCCTGGCGAGCAAGAAGGGCGTGCACCTGCAGACGACCCTCGACGAGGACACCCAGAAGAAACACGACAAGCTCGCCAAGGTCGAGGACAGCAAGCTCGCCAAGGAGTACATCGAGTATGAGATCAAGGCCCACAAGGCCGCGATCAGCGAATTCAAGGAAGCCGCCGACGACAGCAAGGACGTCGACGTGAAGGCCTTCGCCGCCAAATACCTGCCGCACTTGCAGATGCACCTCGATGAAGCCAAGCGCATCGAAGACGCGATGTGATCACCGCTCACTGACTCCGTTGACACCAGCGGTGAGATGATCAAAGAAATCGCAGATGTGGTTCGCGGCGTCGCACGATGAGATGAAATGGCGTTGCCATTTCATCTCATCGTGCGTCTTGCAGCTGGGCCACATCTGCGATTTATTTTTGAATCACGGCTTACGGCACTGCCATCCAGGGCACATCAGAACGTACACGTGGGTGTCCCTGGCCGGCCGTTTGCCCCGCCCCCAAGAAGCCGTGGAATACCGTTTCAATCACGAATTCCGGGAGCTGGAGCGACCCTCGGATGGTGACGTTTCGGGATGTTCAGACAACAGAATCGCGAGGTAGGCCAACGACGGCACGTGGCGTCCGATGGTTACCAGACAGACGGTCAAGGGGATGGCCAGGAATAATCCCATCGGCCCCCAGATCCACGTCCAGAAGGCGGCGGCGATGAGGATGCCCAGGCTGCTCAGCCCCGCGCCGTGGGCGAGGACCACCGGCTCGACGAGGTTGTTCATCAGCAGCTCGACGATCAGGAACAGGCTGAGCGTCTGCAGCGGGAGCACCCAGTTGGGCGAGACGGCGATGGCGAACAGTACTGTCACCCCGCCGGCGATGGTGATGCCGATGTAGGGGATGAAGCGCAGACCGGCGATCAGCAGGCCCCAGAGCAAAGCATTGGGCAGGCCGAGTAGCGCCAGGATGCTGGCGATCAGTACCGCTGCCCCGAGATTGAGCGCGGTTTGCAGGATCAGGTAGGAACCGATGCGCTGGGTGATCTCATGTACCGCCTGGGTGCTCAGGGCGGTCATCCCGCGTTCCCCCATCCACGTCGATAGCAGCGTGAAACGATGTTGGATATCCACGCGCTGGATAATCATGAAGGTCGCCAGCAAAAGAGTCAGGCCGCTAACCGCGAGCGGTTGCAGTGAGTTCGCCAGCAAGTTCAGAAGATCATGCAGGTCAAGTCGCTGATCTTCGACGATGATCACTTCCTGGGCGGGCTGGGTGGCGGGCTTGGGCTCACGGACCGCATTTTTTCCTGGGCTCTGATCTCGGGGAGATGGGCGGTACTCCGGTTCGTGCGTACCGATTCTACCCAGCTCATCCTGAAGGGCCTGGATAGTGTGTGCGGCCCGTGACATCGGCCCGCTATCGGCGGCCAACTCGCTGAGTCGGGTGTGGATATTCTGGCGATAGGCGAAGAGTTTTTCCGCCACCTGGCGGATCTGGCCGAAGAACATTGTACCGGCGAGCAGCAGGATCACGGTCAGGGAGCCCATGACCACGCCCACCGCGAGTATGTTCGGCAACCGCCGTCGCACCAGCCACGCGACCAGCGGTGTCAACAGTACCGCCAGCAAGGTCGCGAGCGCGATCGGTACCAGCACGTCCTTGGCGATGGTCAGCAACGCGATGCCGGCGATGAGCAGCAGCGAGCCGACATGGCGGCTGAGGGAGGTGGTGGTCGGACGCGGCATGCGGGCAGTAGTCCAGGCTCATGATACGGGTGTGGCGCGCTCGCCGGTGGCTGGTGTCTGGTGTCTGGTGATGAAGGAGCCGATGCTTGCATGCAAGCATCGGCTCCTTCATCGGCTCCGTCATTGGAGACGGCGCGGATTAGTTCCGACCGCTTACGGAGTCGCGACCGCAAGCTGATTGGTAACAGCTCAGGCGGCCTTCCGATAATCCTTTGAAGACTTGGCTTTTGTCGTCATCGGCACCTTCGGCAACCACGGCCTCCCGGCCAGCGCCAGGGCGATGGCAGCGCACGGGTCGACCCCGT
>JBIILZ010000044.1:0-28856 GCA_044338255.1 Planctomycetota bacterium
ATGCTCGATCACGCAGTTCATGGCCGTGAATCCATTCGACTTTGAGCGAATGAAAAAAGCTTTCCGCCACGGCATTGTCGTAACAGCAGCCGGTTTTGCTCATGCTCTGTCGGATTTCAGCGATACGTAGACGGTCTCTGAAGATCTGGCTGGTGTACTGGCATCCGCGATCGGAATGGAAGATGAGACCGGGGGCCGGCCGACGCTGCCTCAGGGCCATATCCATCGCCTGGATGATGATGGTCGTCTCCAGGCTTGGAGCACAGGCCCAGCCGACCAACCGCCGCGAATACAGATCGATGATGGTAGCCAGATATTGAAAGCCCTCGGACGTTTGCAGGTAGGTGATGTCACCAACCCAGCGTTCATTGGGCCCATCTGCCGTAAAGTCCTGTTCCAAAAGATTGGGCGAGATTATGGCATCAGGATCGACCACGGTGGTGTGTGGGCGGAATTTTCCCTTCTGCTTGGCCCGCAGGCCCATCTCACGCATCAGCCGCTCAGCCCGTTTGATGTTGATGCGCTGCCCCAACGCACGCAGTTCATGCGTGATCCGTGGAGCACCATAAATATCTCGATGCTGCTCGAAAATACGTCGATCCATGGGCGCATAGCGATCATCATCGATGATGCGCCGTGAATTAGGACGCTTGATCGCCGCATAATAGCCAGCCGGCGTGACGCCCAATACACGACATTGAATCGTCACCGGCCAGTCTTCCGCATGAGCCCGGATGAAGCAGTACCTCACTCGTTTTCCTTCGTGAAATACGTCGCCGCTTTTTTTAAAATATCCTTTTCTAAAAGCAAAATGCGGACCTCTTCAAGCAAACGACGGAGCTCAACATCTACATCCGTCCGCAACGAAAGCGGGGCAAATGCCTGCGCTCCATGTGCAGCGACTGCCTGAATCCAGTTGCGCAGGTTGGATTCACCAACGTGCAACTCCTTGGCAGCTTGGCTGACACCAACGCGCTTGCTGAGGGCAACGGCATTTTGCTTATAGGTGGCGTCAAATCGACGCCGTGTGTCTGGTGATGGTTCTATGTCAGTGGAGGTTGTGATTTTTGGAGGCTTGGCCATGTTGGCATCCTTGGAGAGCGGGCGCTCTTGTCAGTGTGTCAACCAAACGGGGGGAAGGTCACGATGCGTTCCCCGTAGAAGGCATGGCCAGCCCCGGGGTAGAGATGCAGGTGCGCACCGGGAATGCCGGCGGCGACTTCGCGCGCCATCCACGGCGGGGTGAACTTGTCTTCCTCACCGCCGAGGATCAGCGCCGGCACAGCGCTTTTTCAGCAGCTCGGCGTTAGCTAGTTTTTGCGCGGATCGGTGCCGCTGATGATGTGCGAGACGCCGCGCTGATTGAAGCCCTTGAAACCGTGGTTGCGCTCGAGGTTCTCGAGATGCGAACCGAGGGCGCCGTCGGCGCGGAACTGCGCCGCCTGGTCTAGCGAAAGATGGCCGAGCATCAGCAGATGCTCGAGGCGGGCTTCGGGCACCGCCCAGCGTTCACCGATGGTGAAAGCTTGCTTGAGATAAAGAAAATCAGTGAACGGACGCATCATACCGACACCGAGTTCGCCCAGCTGGCGGGTGAGCTCATCATGGGCGAACGTGCATTCGAGGTGATGCATGCCGGCTTCGAGCATGGCCTCGCCGTGCAGGGCACACCACATGCCGACGGTGCCCAGGCGATTCGCGCCACCCGCCCCGGTCAACGGCGGCAAGGGCAGGTGCGCGATATCGCCGTCGGCTTCCGTCGGTGTCAGGTCGACATCGGCGAAGACCACGATGCCGGTGGTCGGGTGCTCGAGCACCTGCGCCCCCCAGCCGGCCTCGGCTCCAGCGTGAAAATGTTCACGGCAGCGCAGGCCGAGCTTTTCGAGCACCGCGATCAGGCTGCTGAACCAGCGCCGCGAGGAGCGGTAGGTGTGATGATCATGATTGGCCCAGCCCAGGCCAAAGGCGTCCTGGCGGCCCTTTTGGATGCGCGCGGCGCGATTGCGGTGCTGCCAGTAATCGCGCTCTGCCGCGAAGAAGCGCTCGCAGGTCTCGTCGCGGCCGAGATCGCCGATGGCGCGTTCGAGCAGACGATGGAGCTCGGCGAAGCCATCCGCCGGATCGGCGAAATGGCGCCGCCGCAGGCGGAAGGCCTCCTGATGTCGAAGGACCGCGTCGGGTGCGCGCATCGGGGGCATGGCCAGGCCGGCCCAGCCATGGCGCTCGACCGCCCACAAGGTGCAACCGCCGCCGGTGGCCAGACGTGCGCGACGGTAGGCCGCACATGGTGGACCCTCGGGCTCGCCCATGCCGTCGAGGGCGGCGAGAGCATCGGTCACCGACTCGACGCGCAGATCGCAGGCGATGCCGTCAGCAGGTTCGAAATGCGGATCGGCAATCAGGCGCGGAAAGCGCCCGCCGGGATGCTGATAGCAGATCATGCCGTCGAGGGCCGTGCCGACGAAGCCAAGCTCGCGCCAGCGGGCCTCGATCGCCGGCTGGGCGTGGACGGTGAAAGCATCGACCCAATCGAGCAGACGGGTGGCGGTCTCCTGATGCAGACGACGCTCGAGGTTGGCCGCCGGCGGACAGCGTTCGACCACGGCCACCAGCAGGCCCGAGACGGCCTGGGCGGCCTCGGCGTGTTGCGTCCATTGGGGAGTCGAATCCATGATCAAGTCTACCACAAACTCTCGCGCTATGGTAGACTGCGATCAGGGGGCCAGCCATGTACCAGATTCTACTTCTCGGAGCCGGAAAAATCGGGCGTGCGATCGCTACTTTATTGGCCGATAGTGGAGATTATCTGGTTACCGTGGGGGACTTTGCAGCTCCTGCCCTGGAACGATTGCAGGGTATTCCACGAATCACCACGCGGGTCGTGGATGTCGCCGATCCGACGGCCCTGGCGGCGGCCGCCGCCGGTCATCACAGTGTCATCAGCGCCTGTTCCTATGGCGTCAATCCGGGCATCGCCCAGGCCGCCCTCCACGCCGGTGCGAGTTATTTCGATCTCACCGAGGATGTCGCCACCACGCGTGCGGTCCGCGAGCTGGCGGTGCGTGCCAAACCCGGGCAGATCTTCATGCCGCAATGTGGCCTGGCGCCGGGTTTCATCAACATCGCCGGGCATCATCTGACGGTCGATTTCGAGCGTCTCGATCAGGTCAAGCTGCGCGTCGGGGCCCTCCCGCAGTTCCCGGTCGGTGAACTCAAATACAATCTCACCTGGTCCACCGATGGCTTGATCAATGAGTACTGCAATCCCTGCGAGATCGTGCATGAGGGCGAGAAGCGCGAGGTCCTGGCCCTTGAGGGCTTGGAGCATTTCAGCATCGACGGTGTCGATTACGAGGCCTTCAACACCTCCGGCGGCCTGGGCACGGTGTGGGAGACCCTCGCCGGCCGGGTACGCGCCCTCGATTACAAGACCATCCGTTACCAGGGCCATTGCGAACTGATGCATTTCCTGATCAACGAACTGCAATTGCGCAACCGCCGCGACCTGCTCAAAGAGCTGCTCGAACGGGCGGTGCCGATCACCCTGCAAGACGTGGTGCTGGTGTTCATCACCGTCACCGGCTGGCAGCATGGACAACTGACGCAGGTCACCGATGCGCGGAAGATCTACGCCGCGGAACTCTTCGGTGAGCCGTGGAGCGCGATCCAGATCACCACCGCCAGCGGCATCTGCGCGGTGGTCGACCTGCATCGCCTGGGCCGGCTGCCGGCGCAGGGCTTCGTGCGTCAGGAGCAGGTCGCTCTGCCGATGTTCCTGGCCAATCGCTTCGGTTCGAATTACGCCGTGCGGGCACATGGCGTGGGAACGTTACCGTTGTGGAATCCACCGCTGTGAAAGATCAGCCGGGGACACGCTGCGCATTCCACCCAGGAGATCGCCATGACCATGACACTCGCAACCCGTTCGGCGATCGATGGCAGCGACCTCGGGCCGGTTCCGGTGGGCGACATGGACGCCGCCATCGGCGCTGCGCAGACGGCCTTCCGGCAGTGGCGGCTGATGCCGGCGCCGCTGCGGGGAGTGCTCGTGCGCCGCATCGGCGAGCTGGCGCGGGCGCGCAAGGACGAGCTGGCGGCGGTGATCGTGCGCGACATCGGCAAGACGCCCAGCGAGGCCCGGGGTGAAGTCCAGGAGTGGATCGATATGGCCGAGTTCGCCGTCGGCCTGTCGCGCCAGCTGCATGGCCTGACCATCGCCAGCGAGCGCCCGGCGCATCGCCTGCTCGAAACCTGGCAGCCCTTGGGCGTTGTCGGGGTCATCACCGCCTTCAATTTTCCGATGGCGGTGTGGGCCTGGAATGCCCTGCTGGCCCTGGTCTGCGGCAATACCGTGGTCTGGAAACCCTCAGAAAAATCCCTGCATAGCGCGCTGGCGGTGCACGCCCTGGCGCAGCAGGCCATCGCCGAACTGGACTACGATCCGCAGCTGCTGCAGCTGGTGTGCGGCCCGGCCGAAGCCGGCGCGACGCTCGCCGCCGATGCCCGCGTGGCCCTGGTCTCGGCCACCGGCTCGACGCGCATGGGCCGGGCGGTGGCGACCACCGTCGCCGCCCGCCTTGGCCGCAGCCTCCTTGAACTTGGCGGCAACAATGCCGCCATCGTCACCCCCAGCGCCGATCTCGAACTGGCGCTGCGCGCGATCACCTTCGCCGCCGCCGGCACCGCTGGGCAGCGCTGCACGACCCTCCGCCGCCTGCTCGTGCATCAGGATGTCTATGCGACCTTGCTCCCGCGTCTGAAGTCGGTCTACGACCGGCTGCCGGTGGGCGATCCGCGCCAGCCCGGAGTGCTGATCGGGCCGCTCATCGATCAGGCCGCGCTCGCCGCCATGCAGGCGGCCTTGAGCGCGGCCACGGCGCAGGGCGGACGGGTGCATGGCGGAGCGGCGCTGAACCTGTGCGGCACCGGGGCCTATGTCCGCCCGGCGCTGGTCGAGATCGCCGCCGATGCCCCGATCGTGCAGGAGGAGGTCTTCGCCCCCATCCTCTACGTCTCGCCCTATCACGATCTCGAAGCCGCGATCGCCGCCAACAATGGCGTCGCACATGGCCTATCGTCGGCGATCCTCACCAACGACCTGCGCGAGGCCGAGCGCTTCCTCGCCGCCGATGGCAGCGACTGCGGCATCGCCAACGTCAACGTCGGCACCAGCGGAGCAGAAATCGGCGGCGCTTTCGGTGGTGAAAAAGCCAGCGGCGGCGGGCGCGAGGCCGGTTCCGACAGCTGGAAGTCCTACATGCGACGGGTGACCAGCACCATCAACGGCAGCGGCGCCCTACCGCTAGCGCAAGGCGTGGTATTCGCTGGCTGAGCCGGCATAAGGGCCGTCACAGGGAACTGACATGCGACCGTGGCTGATCGAACTTGCGAGCTGTCCTTCGACCAACACCTGGGCCCTTGAGCACCATGCGGCCCTGGCGCATGGGGCCTGCGTGTGGACCCAGCAGCAGACCGCCGGTCGCGGTCGCGGCGGCAGCAGCTGGCAGGCTCCCACCGGGGTACTTACAGCTTCGTTCGTTCTCCATCTGAAGACCGCCACCCCGCAGCTCTCGCTGGCCGCCGGGCTGGCGGTATGCCACGCCGTCGAGGACCTCTGCCCGGAATTGCGCGTACGCCTCAAATGGCCCAACGATTGTCTGCTGCTGGGAGCCGATGGCAGCCCCGGCAAACTCGCGGGGATCCTCTGCGAACGTCCGCATGAGACCGCAGGCAGCAAGGCCTGCGTGGTCGTCGGCATCGGCCTCAACCTTGATCCGCATTGGACCGCCGATCGCGACGCGCTGCTGCTGGCGATCGGCCGCAGCTGCCCGCCGACCTCGCTCGCTGAACACGGCGCGACGGTACCGCCGATGCTCGCCGTGCTCGATGGCCTGCGCCGCTATCTGCTTGAGGCCGCCGGTTTATTGGCGGCGGATCAGTGGTTGCGCATCGTCGAGTCGTGGCGTGAGCGCGATGTGCTGCGCGGACGCGAGCTGACCATCACCATCGGCAACGAGCAGCTCCGTGGCCTGGGCAGCGGCATCGACGACCAGGGCCGGCTGTGCCTCGAACGTGCTGATGGCCCGGTGGCCTTGACCAGCGGCTCCGTGACGCAGTGGGCCTCTCTACGCCGGGACCTGCGCCCGGACCTGCGCCCGGACCTGCGCCCGGATCAGCGCCCGGCGTAGCTCGCGAGCAGGGCCTCGATGCGCTTGAAGACTTCCGCCATGGCCCGCGCATCAGGCAGCAGGGTGATGCGGAAGTGGTCCTTGTAGGGGACGTTGAAACCGTGCCCGGGAGTGACCAGGACCTTCTGCTTTTCGAGCAGGTCGAGGGCAAACTTCTGATCGTCGAAGGTCGCCCCCGCCGCCCCCAGGGCCTCGGTCTTCACGCGCAAAAAAGCATACAGCGCGCCGTTGGGGATGACCCCCGCGAGGTAGGTGCTGGCCTGCAGCCCGGCGATCAGCGCCCGGCGGGTCTCGTACAAGCGGCCGCCGGGTTTGGTCAGCTCGTAGATCGACTGGTAGCCGCCGAGGGCGGTCTGCACTGCCCACTGCCCGGGGACGTTGCTGCACAGGCGCAGGGCGCAGAGCAGGTCGAGCGCCTGCAGGTAATCGCGGGCGTGATCCTTGGGCCCCGAGAACGACAGCCAGCCGACCCGCCAACCGCAGGCGCGATAGACCTTCGACAGGCCGCCGAAAGTGCCGCAGAGAGTCTTGCGCACCAGCGTCGCCATGGGCACGAACTCGGCGCCGTCGTAGGTGATCTGATCGTAGATCTCATCGCTGAAGATCACCAGACCATGCTCCTCGGCAAGCGCGACCATGCTCATGAGCACAGCCTTGGAATACACCGCGCCGGTGGGATTGTTGGGGTTGATCACCACCAGCGCCTTGGTGCGCGGGGTGATCAGCGCCGCCAGGGCGGCGACGTCGGGCATGAAGCCGTTATCCTCGGGGCACGGATAGTGCACCGCCGTACCGCCGGCGAGATTCGCCGCCGCCGTCCATAACGGATAATCGGGCGAGGGCACCAGGACTTCATCGCCGGGCGAAAGCAGGGCCCGCAAGGCGGCGATGATCAGCTCGGAACAGCCGTTGCCGATGAACACCTCATCGGCGGTGACGTCCATCACGCCGCGCGACTGCTGCTGCATGACCACTGCTTCGCGGGCCGGGAAGATGCCCTTCTGATGGCTGTAGGCGTCGGCCTGCTCAAGGTTCTCGATCACCGCCTTGCGCATCGATTCGGGAGCCTTGAAGCCGAAGATCCCGGGATTTCCGATGTTCAGCTTGATGATCTCGGCACCGGCCTTCTCTAATTCGTGAGCGCGCTGGGCCAGCGGGCCACGGATCTCGTAGCGAACTTTGCTGAGGGTCGAACTTGGCGTGATGCGAGGCAGTGGCATGGGGCAAAGAAACTATCTGATGCCGTACAGAGGAAAGAGGAACGATTCATCATTTGGCAATCGTCTCTAATGTTCCCGCGGCTCATCCGTCGACCAAACAGGACGCCCCCATGCCCCCTTCCGCCTTCGATGGCTGGTTTACCGCCGTGGTTGACCGCTATGAGCGACCGTTAGTAGCGTATGCCCTACGCTATGTGCATGACCTGGATGCCGCGCGCGACGTGGTTCAGGACGTGTTCATCACCTTGCATGGCATGGCCGTGCAGGATCAGGAAGGGATGGAGGCGAGACTCGCACCGTGGCTGTTCACGGTGTGCCGCAATCGCTGCATTGACCATCAACGCAGTCACGCCGTCAGCCGGAAGGCAGATGCCATGGCCCTCGCCACCCAATCCAGTTCCGCCGCCGCTCCCAGTGCGGCAATCGAACATGCCGAAACCCAGAGCCAGGTGCTCGCCGCACTCCGGCAACTACCGCCCCGACAGCAGGAGGTCCTGCGTCTGAAATTCGAACAAGGTCTGTCCTACGCCGATATCGCTGCCGTCACCACCTTGTCGGTGACCAACGTCGGCTTTCTCTTATCGACCGGCCTGGCGACTTTGCGCCAGCAACTTGCGGGAGCCCATTCATGAATCCCAGCCCTGAACAACTGACCGCCTACGCCCTTGGCGAAGGCACTCCCGCCGAGCGCGAAGCCCTCGCCGCCTACCTCGCCACGCATGCCGAGGCCGCCGCCGAAGTCGCCGCCATCAGCGACGTCGCCGCCCTGGTGAGCAGCGAATTGAGCCAGGAGGCCGGCGCTCCCGGTCTGGATCCGGAACGCCGCGCCGCGCTTGCAGCTCTACGTCCGATTCCGGCGCAGCGCCCGATTCCGACAAAGAGTCTGATTCCGCCAAAGAGCCTGATTCCGCCAAAGAGCCTGATTCCGCCAAAGAGCCTCGCGCTGCCGATTCCGCACCACATCCTCTGGCCGGGACTGCTCGCCGCCGGCCTGGCGGTGGTGGTGATGGTGCCCACGGTGGGGCCGACCGGCAGCGGAGTCCGCGCGTATGACGGCGAAGCGCTGAGTGTGACCTTGGCCAAGCCCAGCGTGCAAGCCGCTCCCCAGAACGAAGCCACGCCGACCATCAGCAAGCAGGCGGTGAGCCATGATGGCCGTGCTACACCGACAACGGTCGCACCCGTCCAAAATGAAGCGCTGGGTAGGACATTATTTGGCAAGCCCAGCGGACAAGTCTCCCCCCAGGTTGCCGTCTCGGCGGCCAGCGCTCGCGAGGTCAGTAAAGCCTTTCTCGAACCCGCAGCCTTCGCAGCCGAGGGTGCCGGCGCTAAAACAGAATCCGCGGTGGCAGCGGATACGTGGTCACCGATGCCTGCTTCCGCAGCTGGACCGACAGGAGCATTCTCAACTGCCCCTGCGGCTCCGCTGATGGTTTTTACGGATTCACGGCAATCCTCGGTGGGGACCAGTGAAGCGGAATCTTCCGGGGGCACCCTGGTCGCCATCGGTCCGGGTATGGAGAAATCGGCTTTCAGGGGTCTCTCAGCCAGAGGCTCGTCGCGCCAAGACCGCACTGGCGATCAACAGAAAGGTGGTCTCGCCGAAGCCCCCGAGAAACGCGTCGCCGGGGGCGAAGCCTACCCCACTTTCGCGGCCGATGGCTGGCACCGCGTCAGCACCGCTGCTGATGATGGCAACCGCTGGTCGACCCTGGGCGCCGATGTCGACACCGCCAGCTACGCCAACGTGCGGCGTTTCCTGTATAGCGGTCAATTGCCGCCCAGCGATGCCGTGCGCACCGAAGAGCTGCTCAACAGCTTCCACTACGACTACCAACCGCCGCGCGGACGCAGCACGCCCTTCGCAGTACTGCCAGAAGTCGGCCCTGCACCCTGGGCCAGCGATCATCAGCTGGTGCGCATCGCCTTGAAAGGCTATGAGCTCGATCGCGCCTCGCGGCCGCCGGCCAACCTCGTGTTCCTCGTCGATGTCTCGGGATCGATGGACCAGCCGACCAAGCTGCCCCTGGTGCAGCGCGCGCTGACCCTGCTCACGCAGCAATTGCGCCAGGATGATCGCGTGGCGATCGTCACCTATGCTGGGGCTGCCGGCGTGCGTCTGCAGCCGACCTCGGTCGAGAACCGCGAGCGCATCCAAGCCGCCATCGACGGCCTCAGCGCTGGTGGCGGGACCAACGGCGCCGGCGGCATCCGCATCGCCTACGACCTCGCCAAACG
This sequence comes from Planctomycetota bacterium, assembly GCA_044338255.1. Taxonomy (GTDB): domain Bacteria; phylum Planctomycetota; class UBA11346; order UBA11346; family UBA11346; genus CAIUVD01. The sequence continues at coordinate 9,647 of JBIILZ010000044.1, forward strand.
CGACTTCATCCGCGGTGGGGTCAATCGCGTAGTGCTGTGCACCGACGGTGATTTCAATGTCGGAGTCTCCTCCCGCGAAGAGCTCGAAGGCCTGATCACCGAGCAGGCCCGCAGCAATGTCTTCCTCACCGCCCTCGGCTTCGGTATGGGCAACTACCACGACACCACCCTGCAGGTGCTCGCCGACAAGGGCAACGGCCACTACGCCTACATCGACAGCGAAGCCGAGGCCCGCAAGCAGATCGTCGACGGCGGCACGGGCATGCTCGTGACCATCGCCAAGGACGTGAAGCTGCAGGTCGAATTCAATCCCGGCCGCGTCGGGGCCTGGCGCCTGCTCGGCTATGAGAAGCGCCATCTCGAGCACCAGGATTTCAGCGATGACAAGAAGGACGGCGGCGAGATCGGCGCCGGCCACAGCATGACCGCGCTCTATGAGATCATCCCCATCACGCGCGATGTCGGTCTGCCGACCCCGCGCTATGCAGCGGAACCCTTGATGCGTTCGTGGACGGAAGCGCCAGCGGCGGCGATGAGCGGCGGCGAATTGCTGACCGTGAGCCTGCGCTGGAAACTGCCCGAAGGCGCCACCAGTACGGCGATCGCCATCCCGGTCAGCGCGCATGGTGGGGAAGCGAGCAACGACTTCCGCTTCGCCACCGCCGTCGCCGAGTTCGCGCAGTCCTTGCGTGGGGTCGAGGGCCCGTGGTCGCTGGAGCGCGCCTTGAACACCGCCCAGGCCACCGCCGGCGAGGACCCCGGGCGTCGCGAATTCATCGACCTGATCCGCAAAGCCCAGCAATTGCGGCGCTAAAAGATGCCCTTGCGATCACCCGCCACGGAGATCCGTGGCGGGTGATCTTATTCAATCCTTCTCTTGAGGCGCGAATGGTGCTCCTAGGCTGCCGACCATGAGTGCCCATCTGAATTCCCTGATCCGTGATGTTCCCGACTTCCCCAAAGCCGGGATCATGTTCAAGGACATCACTCCCCTGCTGGGCAATCACGCGGCCTTGCTCGAGGCCATCGACTTGCTCGCCAAGCCGTATTTCGGCAAGGGCATCACCAAGGTCGTGGGCATCGAGAGCCGCGGCTTCATCCTCGCTCCCAGCGTCGCCATGGCCATCGGGGCCGGCTTCGTGCCGGTGCGCAAACCCGGCAAGCTGCCGTGGACCTCGATCAAGGAGAGCTACGGCCTGGAGTACGGCAAGGACACCATCGAGATCCACGAGGATTCGGTGACCGCCGACGACCTGGTGCTGATCGTCGATGATGTGCTCGCCACCGGTGGCACCGCCGGTGCAGCCGTGTCGCTGATCGGGCGCCTCGGCGCCCGCGTCTATGGCTGCGCCTTCCTCATCGATCTCGCCTTCCTCGGCGGGGCCGCCAAGCTCTCCTGCCCCGTCACCAGCGTCCTGCAGTACGCCTGAGCGCGCTCCCTCAGCGCCAGCGTGCTCCCGCTCCCGCTCCCGTAGCGCCAGCGCGCTTACAGCGCCATACGATGCCAGCGCAGGTAGCCGATGGTGGCGGTGACGCCGATGATGCCCACCGCCAGGAATACCGGCTGGGCGCCGGCGCTGACCAGCAGCCGCGCCAGCAGGCCGACCGCGAGCAACGGCAGCAGGGCCCACAGCACTGATTTCGCCCCGACCACCGGCAGGCGCGTGCGATCAATCCAGCGCACGAAGCGCGGCAGACCGTAGAGCAGGCAAAGCAGCGGCAACAGCGCCACCGCGATACGATAGCAGAGGATCTGATAGCGCCGTTTGGCATGGGTTGCGATCAGCTCGTCACTGGTCCGCGAATCGTCGGCCCGCAGCACGTTGATCAACGCTTGGCGATCGAAACGGAGCTCAAAGCCGAGCTCCGCCGGACGGGCCTTAGCGAAGGCCTGCTGGCTCTCGCCCTCGACGACCACGCCATCGATGAGCATCCAGCCGTCACCCTCCCAGATGAGGCGCTGGGCGCTGAGCATGCGATGTGAGCTGTCGGCACGGAACACCGCGACGTTGCCGAAGATCGCCGCCGCCGGCCGACCGTTGGCGGCGCTCCACAGACTGGCACCGGAACGCCACCCGGCAGCGCGGTCACGATCGAGGCGCAGATCGCCCTTGCCGGACATCGCCAGCTCCAGGCGATCGGCCAGGGGCATCAACCGCGGGGCGACCTGATCATTGATCAGGAACGAAGCCGCGCCGGTGACGATGCCGAGGATCATGAACACCCGGAAGACCCGCGCCGGAGCGATGCCGGCCGCGCCCAGCGCCGTCAAGGTGCCCTGATTGATCAGCGGCGCCGCCGTCAGCATCGCCGCCACCAAGGTCGACAGCGGCAGCCAGGTCCCGATGAAGGTCGGCAGGCGCACCGCTTCATAGGCCAGGAACATCCACCAGCGGGCCGAGAACAAGGCCGACAGATAGGATCCGACCTGGGCGATGAAATCGCCGAGCATGATCAGGAAGGTGCCGAGAAAGAGCACCAGCAACCAGCGTTGCAGGCCGATGGCGATGAGGTGCCGATCGAGGATCTTCATCGCCGCATCCGCTGCGTCCACCGCATCCGCCGCATCCGCCGCAGCAGGCCGATGATCACCGCCAGGACCAAGCGCAGGGCTTTGCTCACCACCGACAGCGGCCGCGCCAGGAGATCGCGAGCCCGCTCGGGCCACGCCAGCATCCACCAGCCGGCGCCGGCGAGGAGCAGTCCCGGACCCCAAAGGAGGATCCCCGGATCCATCTGCCGCACGTAGGGATTGGATTTGACGAAGCCGATGGCCGGATAGGTCGCCAGAGCCACGACCACGACGACCACGGCGATGCCGGCGAGACCCTCGCTCAAGGCCACCACCAGCCCCAGGCCGGCGGCGAACAAGGCATAGGCGAACACCGCCATCGGCAGGTAGGCTCGCAGGTGGAAGGTCAGGCGGGCGTTGTTGAACCGCGACACCTGATCGCGCTCGCTGCCCGGTCCGGCATGCGGGCCGGCCGCGAGCAACGCGAGCACCGCCGGGGTGGTCATCGCATCGGGCTCGGTATCGAGGACCATGCTGCGGTTATCGGGCTGGATGATGTAGTGCGTGGCTTCGCCGGCGAGCAGATCGCCGTTGCTGCGCACCTGGATGAAGCGCACGTCTTCGAGGCGGAATTCGATACTGCGTTCGGTCAGCGCCCACTCCGCGCGCGGGGCGTACACCGCGAGGTCGCCGCTGGCATCGGTGCGCCGGATGTAGACATCGGTCAAGCGCCGGCCTTCGACGTTCTCGGCCCACACGCTCAGGCCATCCTGCTCGCGGATCGGCTTGCGATCAGCGACCTTGGTAGCGATCGCGGCCTGGAACAGACGACCGAGATTCGCGCGCAGGCTGCTGGTCGCCACCGGCAGCGCGAGGTGCGCGAGCACCGCCACCAGCAGGGCGACAACGACCACGAACTTCCACATGCGCAGGATCACCCGCCGGGGATCGACACCGGCGGCAGCGAGGGCCTGGAATTCCCCGGCCCGGACCATGCCGCCGATGGCAACCAGCAAAGCCGTCGACGAGGCCAGCGGCACCGCGATCGGCAGCGCCAAGAGGATGAAGGTCGGAATCACCCCGAGCAGGGCTTCCGGGGGCACGCCGCGACCGATGAAGGTCCCCAGCTGGCCACCGATGACGACGCCGATGAAAATCGCCAGCAGCAGTCCGAAGCGCGTCGCGACCTTGCTCAGGACATAGCGATCGAGGGTCTTCATGCGCTGCCAGCAGCGGGAAGCGCGACCGAGGTCGAGACCGGGAAGGCCCGCCCGGGCAGCCGCCGCAACGCCCAGCGCCGTTCGGGCAGACCCGCAGCCCGCCCGCGGATGGCCTCGACCAGCGGCAGCACCGGGCCGGCCTCGGCGAGGCGCGGCAGCAGGTGCGCGAGCACGCCGGCGAAGACCCCGCCCTCGACCTCGGCGTGCAAGGTCGCACAGCGCACCACGGCCTCGCTGCGCAGGACCTCTTGAGCAAGAGCCGCACCGAGGTCGGCCTCGCCGCTGATGCCCAGGGGCAATAATTCTTCGAGGCAGGCCCCCGTGCCAGGGAACTGCGGCAGACGCATCAGGCCCAGGGGCGTGCGCAGGCGGCAGGCCGGCGAGCCGCGCAGGTCGCTGGCGTAGGTGAACGGAAAGGTGTCCTGGAGCTGCAGCGATTGCGGCGTGGTCATCCACGCCGGCGCACGGATGCCCTGGGCATCGTGGCCGGTGAGCTGGTGGAAGGCCTCGCAGGCGCGCGTGAAGTGGGCGCGGATGCGATGGGTCTTGAAGCGCGGGAGATCATCCTGCCAGGCGCGATGGTCCCAGGCGTGGACTGCGGCTTCGTGCCCTTCGGACTCGATGCGGCGCACGAGCTCGGGAAAGGCGGTGGCGATCGGACGCGAAGGCAGCACGGTGCCCGAAAGAATGGTGCGCCAGCCGTACAGCGACGGCGCGCCAGTGCCGATCATCTTGCGCAGGAAACGCGGACTGCGCAGCACCGGGATGATCGCCCGCCCGGAACGGTCGGGCCCCAATGAGAGGAAGAACGTCGCGCGCACGCCATGGACCTTGAAGGCCTCAAGCAGACGCGGCACCCCCAGGCGCATGCCGTCGTGGGTGTCGACGTCGACCGACAACGCCAGCGGAGCAGGACCGCTCACGGTGCTTCCGGTGCTTCAGGTGCTGCCGGTGTTTCAGCTGCTTCAGGAATCCCCGGCAGGTTGGTCACCAACACGGTTTTGCGTACATGGTCGACGGGGTACAGGGTCATCCCCAGGGCGGTGAATTCCTTCTGCTCGCCGATGTTGCAAACGATCCACATGCGCTGCCGGCCCTTCCAGGCGGCGGCCAGGCGCGCTTTCGAGAACAACCACGGATGCTGCGGCAAAGTCTCACCGGAAACCTCATAGGGATTCGCGGGAAACGGGGCCTGGGGTTCGACCTCCGCAAAATGCCCCATGCCCAATTCACGGGTGTGACCGTAGGCGTACAACCGGCGTCGGAGGGTATGCGCCAATTCATAATCATGGACGCCATCCACGGTCACCACCACCGGGTCGCGGGGGCCGCCATACTTCTGGACCACGGTCATCAGCCGCGAGCCGTCGAGGTCGATAACCATGCGATCGACCTGGGGCAGCAGCAGGATGACGAGGACGGTCAGCGATCCGCCGAGCACCGCCAATGAGCGCAGGAGCCGACCCTTCACGGCTGCGATGCAGGACCACACCAGCCCGCCGACCAGGAGCATAATCGCCAGCTGGGCGATTGGCAGGTAGGACCAGTTGACGTTGTTGAGGTTGGCATCGTCGTGCGCACCGAGGACCCAGGTCAGACCAAAGAACGCCAAGGTGATCGGCTGGTGATGCTCGCGGGCTTCCTCCATCGCCAGAACCACCCAGGGCGCCCCCGCGATGGCCACCTGCAGGACGATGATCTTGGCGACGATGATGCCGACCCACCAGAGCTGCGGAGCCTTCTGCCAGTTCCACAGGACGTCTACCACCAGCAGCACCATCGCCGGCAACAGAGGCAACGGGTAGCTCCCGAGTTTGGAAGCCGCGATCGACAGGAAGAATAACGGAAACACCACCACGCTGGCGAGGAAGGCCCGCGCCCGTTGATCCCGAGTGAGCTCCGGCACCGTGCTGCCGAACGCCGCTGACCACGTACGCAGACCGGCGACGGCCGGTTTCAGTCCTTGCCAGCAGCCGATCAGCAGGGCCGGCACGGCGATGACGGTGTAGGGCGCGAGGTAGCCGGCAATTGTCGGGCCGTAATACCACCACGGGCCGGCATGGTTGATGTTGCCGTCGAAGAAGGCCTGGAAGTTGATACGGACGTAGAAGAACTCGAGGAACCGCGGATCACGCCACCACACCGCCAACGACCACGGCAAGTTGATCGCCAGGAGCACTGCCACGCCGCGCAGCGGATGCATCGCCCAGAGCGTGGTGAACACCCCGCGCAGGCCACCGCACAAAAACGCGTAGCCCGCGATCGCGAAGCCCGCGAGCACGATCGCGATCGGCCCCTTGGTGAGGAACGCCAGGCCCAGCGCGACCCAGAAGCCCCATAACCAGCGCTGACCGCGGGCGCGGTCCTCGTCCCAGAGCCAGATCGCCAGCCAGACGACGGCCATGCACGCCGAGAGGATGGGGTCGGTGGTCAGGGTCGAGGCCATGACCATGAACAGACCGCAGGTAAGCAGGAACAGCGCGGCGTACATCCCGAAGACCGCACCGCGCAGGCGACGGCCCAGCCCATAGGTCGCGAGCACCGAGACCAGGGCGGCGATTCCTGCCGGCAGGTTCGTCGCCAGATCGCTACCGCCGAACAGCCACTGGCTGGCGGCTCCCAGCCAATAGGTCAGGATCGGCTTCTCGAAGTACGGTACGTAGCCGAGATGCGGCACCATCCACTGCCCCAGCTCGACCATCTCGCGACAGGCTTCGCTGTAGCGATTCGAACTGCCGAAGGCCGGATGGCTGCCGGTGAGCAGGTAGAGGATGGCGACGACCATCGACAGCAACGAGACGTCCCGTGCCGTCGAGGGCGTGCCGAGCCAGGCGCGCACGGAAGTCATGGACGGTGACGTTTACTTCAGCGCCGCCGCGGTCTTGGCCGCGGTCAGGTGGTAGTCGTACACCGAACGTTCACGGGTGAAGAACTCGTGGACGTAGTAGCTCACCGTCCGCCGCAGCATCTCATCGGAGCCGACGGTCAGTTTCCAGCCGAGCTCCTCGCGGGTGTTGGTCACCGCCGGCTTGCGGCGGTTCATGTCCTGGTAACCGGCGCCGTAGTATTCGCTCGAGCTGGTCTCGATGAGCTTGGCCTTCGACACGATCTCTCGCGCCTGCGGGAATTCCTTGAGGATCGTCACCAAGCGTTCGGCGAGTTCGCGGATCGACAGGTCATTGTCGGGATTGCCGATGTTGTAGATCTTGCCGTCGGCGACGCCGTCCTTGTTTTCAAGGATGCGCATCAGGGCATCGATGCCGTCGGTGATGTAGGTGAAGCAGCGGCGCTGGGCTCCGCCATCGACGAGAGTAATCGGTTCGCCGCGCAGCAGCTGACCAAGGAACTGGGTCAGCACGCGGCTGCTGCCTTCTTTTTCGGAATGGATCGAATCCAGACCGGGGCCGACGAAGTTGAACGGACGGAAGAGGGTGAACTTGAGATTCTCGTGTTTGCCCATGCCGAAGATCACGCGATCGAGCAGCTGCTTCGAGCAGGAGTAGATCCAGCGTTCCTTGTGGATCGGACCGAGCACGAGATTGGAGGTCTGCGGATCGAAGTCCTCGTCCGGGCACATGCCATAGACTTCCGAGGTCGAGGGGAACAGCACGCGGGTGTTGTACTGCTGACACTGGCGGATGATCGCGAGATTCTCCTCGAAATCCAAACGGAAGACCCGCAACGGATCCTGGACGTAGGTCTGCGGGGTGGCGATGGCCACCAGCGGCAAGCAGACGTCGCACTTCTTCACGTGGTAGGCGATCCACTCCTTGTTAATGGTGATGTCGCCTTCGATGAAATGAAAACGCTCATGATGGATCGCCGTGCCGAGCTTGTCGGACGCCATGTCCATGCCGTAGATCTCCCAATCAGTGGAGCTGAGGATGGCATGAGTCAGGTTCGAACCGATGAAGCCGTTGACGCCGAGGATGAGAATCTTCATAGAGGATTGGTAACTTACGTTGAAGGAGGAGATATCAGACGAAGCCCCGCAACAAGGGCAACCGGCGCGTGATCGTCGGCCCAGGCCATCGACAGCAGCATCAGCGAGCCGGTGCCACAGGCGATCGTCCCATCGCCGAGGACGGTACCGGGGTCGCCGTAACGCGAACGTTCGTGCACGACCGTCGTGCGCCAGACCAACATCCGACGACCTAGGAGTGCCGTAAAAGCACCCGGCCAGGGTGGCGCCACGGCGCGCACCAGATTATGAATGTCGCGCGCTGACCGGCGCCATTCGATGAGCCCCTGGGCCGGCGTGCGGCCCCCGAAATAGGTCGCCAGGGCGTGGTCCTGGGGCTGCGGCTTGATGCGTTCGGCGATGATGTCGCCGATCGCCCGCTCAAGGAAGGACGGCGCGATGGCCAGCAGCTGACGGGTGAGCCCGAGGGCATCCTGATCGGGATGCACCGCCACCGCCTGCTGCGCGATGAGGTCGCCGGCATCGGCCTGGCGGACCATGCGATGGAGGGTCAGACCGCTGCGCAACTCGCCCATCACCAGCTGCCAGTTGATCGGCGAACGGCCGCGGAATTTTGGCAACAACGAGCCATGGAGGTTGAAGGCCCCGCGCGTGGCAAAGGCCAGCACCGCCTCGGGAATCATCTTACGATAATAGAAACTGAAGATGAAATCGGGTGCCTCGGCGACGATCCGCGCGCGCACCTCGGGCTCGTGCAGGTTCGCATCCAGCTCGCAAGGGACGCCCTGCCGAGACGCCCATTCGGCGACGCTACGCCACCAGATCTGTTCACCGGCATGGTCGGCGTGGGTGAAGACCCGCCGCACCCGCACTCCCAGTCGCGCCAACGCCTCGAGGCCTTCGACACCAAAACCGTGATAGGCGAAAACGATGGCGGACACCTGGCTCATCAGCGCTCGATCCTCGCGGTTGGCATTTCGATCTCTTGCCCCGGACGCTCGACGGTGCCCACCACCCACGGCTCGCGCAGACGCACCTGTTGCAGGATGCGCCCGACATATTCACCGACCAGACCGAGGGCGAAGAATTGCGCGCCGAGGAAGATCATCAGGAAGCCGAGGATGGTCAGTACGCCATTGGCCGCCCACGCCGCATCCATCAACAAGCGGCCGATCAGGAGGATCACACCGATGGCGATGCCGAAGCAGGCGAAGCCCATACCGGCGATGAACAGCAGACGCAGCGGTTGCACCGAAAAATTAGTGATCAGGTCGAGCTGCAACTGCAGCAGCTTCGACAACGGATACTTGGATTCGCCCACCGAACGCTCGGCATGGGCGACCTCGATCTCGATCGGACGGGCGGCGAACAAGGTCGCCAAGGCCGGAATGAAGGTGCGGTTTTCACGGCAGCGCACCACCTGCTGCGCGACCTCGCGCGAGTAGCCGCGCAACATGCAGCCGAAGTCGTTGAGCTTGATGCCCGACATCGAACGCACGATCTTGTTGGTGATCTTGGAGGCGGTCTTGCGGAACCACGTATCCTGACGATCGCGGCGCACGGTGTTGATGAGGTCGTGCCCCTGTTCGAAACAGCGCAGCAGATTGGGGATCTCCTCCGGCGGGTTCTGCAGATCGGCATCGAGGGTGATGATCCACTTCCCCCGGGCATATGCGAAGCCCGCAGTCACCGCTGCATGCTGGCCGAAATTGCGTACGAAATCGACCAGCACCACCTGCGGATGTTCTGCCTGGTAGCTGCGCACCATCTGGGTCGTCTGGTCCTTCGAGCCATCATTCACGCAGACGATCTCCCAACTCACCGTCAGGTTTTTGCAGGTCGCCAGCAGACGCTGCATCAGGTTCGTGATATTGCCAGCCTCGTTGTACATCGGGATGACCACGGACAGGGAGATATCACTCATGCAGGCCTCGTAAGGAGAACGACCCCGGCAATGATTACCAGGATGCCAAGAATGCGGGTCATATTCAGCGGTTCGTGAAAGCACATCACGCCGACCGCGAAGGTCGCGATGTAGCCCAGGCTCATGAGCGGATAGGCAAGGCCCAGATCCATGCGTTTGAGCACCACCAACCAGTTCACCACGCTCGCGGCATAAAGCCCCAAGCCGAGAATCACCAAAGGATTCAGCGCCAAAAGAAGCAGGGACTTGGGATCATGATAGGAGACCGCAGGAACGCCCTGGACGGCAAATTTCAAAGCCACCTGGGCGCCGACATTCAGCACCATCCCCAAGATCACGAGCAGCAAGCCGAGCATATCCATACGTGGTGCGGAGTGTCGGAACAGACACCGCAGGTCAATCCTGGCATGCATAGCGCAACGTCGTCGTACGTCCGCTATTTTACCGGGGTACGACGGTCGGTATGGTAAGCCGTAAAGCTTACTCCAGAACTCCGTCAGGCAGATCCGCACGCATCGGTTCGGGTCGCGCGCAAGTTGACGTCAAGACAACTTGCAGACCGCTATCGCTGGCCTCGTGCACCGCCTGCATGATGTCGAGCGCATGCATGGCGATCTCATCATTTGCACGGTGGGGCTTGCCGCTGCGCATGGCCACGACCATGTCCGCGACCCCCACCCCGCGCGAGCCTTCGCGATAGGGATGGGTATGACGGATCTCAACCCAGTCGGCGTACTTTGCCGTCCGCAGCTTGACCGCACCGCCGGTGCCATTGGGGTCCGGAACCACTAGCGAACCGTGCGTGCCATAGATCTCGATCGCCGGGGCGTTGGCACCGTGCTTGATGTCGAACGAGGTCGTCAGGTGTCCGATCACGCCGTTGTGGAATTCGAGCACGGCAACGATGTGCGTGGGGACCTCGACCGGCACGATGGTGCCTTTTTTCGGCTGGCTGGTGATGGTCCGGGTCGGGTAGCTGACGCGGGTCATGCCCTGAACGCGCTTCACCGGCCCGAGCAGGGTGATCAGGGCGTGCAGGTAATAGGGCCCCATGTCGAATATCGGCCCGCCGCCCTTCTGGTAATAGAATTCCGGACTCGGATGCCAGGTCTCATGACCACCGCAGAGCATGTTGGCCTGGAACGACAAGGGCGTGCCGATCTCGCCATCATCGATGAGCTTGCGGCAGGTCTGCACCGCCGCGCCCATGACCGTATCCGGGGCGCAACCGACGCGCAGCTGCTTGAGCTTGGCGAGGGCCACGACGGCTTCGCCTTCGGCGCGCGTCAGGGCAAACGGCTTTTCGCTGAAGGCGCTCTTGCCGGCGTTGAGGATCCGCAGATCGGTGGCGGCATGGGCCTGGGGAATGGTGAGGTTGATGACCACGCTGATCTCGGGATCAGCCAGCAGGGCGTCGATGGTGACGGCGCTGCAGCCGTGCTCCTTGGCCTTGGCCTCGGCGGCGGCGGGCAGCAGATCCGCGCAGGATTTGACCTGCATGAACGGGAAGCGTTTGCAGGCGCCGAAATAGGCATTGGAGATGTTGCCGCAACCGATGATGCCGAGCTTGACGATGGTCATGGAAGGTGTCTTGGTAGAAGTTAGAAAGGAAATTATTTGGCAGCCCAGAGCAGGCCGCGCTCCATGATGATGCGCGCTTCCGGAACTTCGAAATCGCTGTCCACATGGCCAATGCAATTGACGAAGACGCGGCCGGCGCCCCACTTGCGCTTCCACACCACGGGCATCACCGTGCCCTTGGCGAAAGCGTCGTGCACGCCATCGAAAGTGGTTGTGGCGAGCACCACGTTGGCGGGATCGACGAGCAGGTAGTACTGCTCGGAGGTCACGGTGAAATCACTCAGACCGGCGACGATCGGATCATCCCAGGCGCTGACATGGACTTCATAATCGATGAGGTTGCCGGGATGGCACAGGAACTGGCCGCCGGTCATCCACTGGTACTCGATGTTGCCGCGGTACGAATCGACGATGCCGCCATGCCAGCCGGCCAGACCGACTCCGGCCCGGACCGCATCCCGCAACCCCCGCCACTGCTTGCCGCTGATCTCTGAGCAGCTGACGGTCTGGACGATGAGGTTCAGGGATTCCATCAACGTCTGGTCGCAGTAACTGTCGAGGGTCGAAGACTGGATCACCTCGAAGCCCTGCGTGCGCAGATACGCCGCAAAGCGGTCGGAGGTTTGTTTCGGCTCATGGCCTTCCCAGCCGCCATAGACCATCAGAGCTTTTTTCAAAGTTTTTTTCAGAGCTTTTTTCGGCATCGTGAATCCCTTACCATAAAGAATCGTCAAGCGCTATGGAAGCGCTTCCAGAAGCAGTCTGCGGCATCCTATCAAGAACGTATGGAAGCAAGTGTGAAAGCGCTTTCATGCACATTCCTCCTCACGCCGAGATGCCGCTGGATGATGACCTGCCATGCGCATTCCCTACACCCACGATAGCGCCAACGCGAATGAGCGATATCACCCCGCGCTCACCTGGCGCATGCGGCGTCGGGGGTGCGCATCTCGCATACGGAACATAGCACTCATGGTCACTGCCGGCATGCGCCGCTACAAGGTCCGCACTGCCGAGCAGGCCACCCTCATCGGGCCCGACGGCCATGGGCTGCTGGATCCCGTCGAGCTGTTCGGCGTCCAGCGTCCGCTGCGCCTGGAGATCGGTTTCGGCCATGGTGAATTCATCACCGCCATGGCCGGGGTGCATCCGCAGGAATCGTTCATCGGCATCGAACATGACCCCCTGCGGGTGACCAAGACCGCGCATCGCGGCATCAAGGCCGGCCGGCAGAATCTGCGCCTATTCAATGCCGATGCCCATTCCTTCGTACGTCAGCGCCTCCCGCCCGCGTGCCTGTCGCGGGTGTACCTGCTGTTCTCGGATCCCTGGCCCAAGCCCGATCATCGCCGCCGGCGCCTGGTGTCGCGGGCCTTCCTCATCGACCTCGCACGCGTCTGCGCCCCGGGCTGCCAATTCATCTTCGCCTCGGATACCCACAACTACGCCATGCAGGTCCTGAGCAACGTCAGCACCCTCCCCGGCCTGTGGAGCAACCGCTACCTGCCCGCCGGCTACCGGATCAACATCCCCACGCGCTTTCCGACCCTTTTTGAGACCTATAAAAAAGAGGAGGGCTGCACCATCGCCTACCTCCAGCTGGAGCGCACGACGATGGCGGCTCCCCCGGCCGTGCCGGTTCCGGGTGAAGGTCGACGCAACAGTAAAGTAAACTTGCGGATACAACGCAAAGGCTAAGGTCGTTTCATGCACCACGTGTGGGCTCGCCAGACTCTCTCTCAGCTGCTGAACGGCAGTGGCTTCGGTGCCGGCGCCGTGGTCCGGGCCAGTGCCGCCGAATTGCATGAACGTGTCGATCCTACCATCGCCGCCGCCTTGTGGGCACTGGTCGTCGCGCAACCCGCCGAATCGGCAACGCCATATACCGGCGCCTATAATCAGCAGCCCATACCGGCGGATGTCCCGGGCCTGCTCGCGCAGCTGGCGCCGATCGTCATCGCCCACCCCAGCGATACCGGCCTGAATATCAGCTTGCTGGCGGTGCTCGCTGAGCTCTGGCCGCACGTCACCAGCGAGGAACGACCGCTGCTGCGTGTGCGCTTCCTCAACAGCCTCATGGAGCGCGCTGGGGAAGTTGGCCAGCGCGGCGGCGTGCCCCGCGAAGCCGTGGTCACCAGCGCTGAGCTGAAGGTCTGGAACCGCTACATGCCGACCGCCACCGGCGAAGGGACGCTCGCCGGCCTGCCGCGCATGCTCGCGGCACCCACGGCGCAGGAGGCCTACCATCTCCTCGCCGATCACCTCATCGGTGGTCTCGATGGCGGCACGCTCGCCCACATCCTCGGCTCACTGACGGTACAGATCGCCGAACAGCGCCACGACGCCGAAGGCGTACTGCTATTTCAACTCGCCGGCGCGGTGGCTGCGGAGCGCCTGGCGGCGGTGTGCCCGGCGGAACCCTTCACCACTCTGCTCTCGCAGCTTGCCCACCAAGTGTGGTGGGGCGTCAATCTCGCCGGCCTGCCACGACGCGCCAACGATCCCCAGCCGGCCGCCGAACTCGCGGCTGGCATCATCGCCGGCAACGCCGCCAGCGTGCGTCGCCATGCGCGTGGACTGAGCCTCGACGAAGCCGGCTGGTGGACGGACCTGAGCCCGGCGATCACCACCATCGCCGCCCGCGGGCCGGCCCAGCTCCAGCGAGGGGTCATCGCCACCTGGGTGCTCGGCGTGCGCAGCCGCCAACGCGTCATCGCCCCCGACGATGCGGCGGCGATGTCAGCGATCCTTGCCGACGGCGCGTAAGGTCAGCCCGACATTCCGGAGCTGAGCCCTCTGCGACCTTGCATCGCTTAATCACGATGCAACGATGTAAGCATGGCCGATCTCGGTGAACTTCTGCGTCTGCTGGCTGACGACACGCGCCTGCGCATCCTGCATTTGCTCGAGGCCGAGCCGTTGACCGTCGCCGAATTGCAAGACGTCCTCGAACTTGGACAAAGCTCGATCAGCGGCCATCTCGCGAAGCTGAAAACCGTAGGCCTGATCCACGACGTCGCCGAGGGCTCGGCCCGCCGCTATCGCCCGCGCAGCGATCTCGATGCCGCGCTCAAGGCCACCTGGGAAGCCGTCCACGGCCTCTCGCAGAGCGATCCGCGCCTGACCACCGACCGCGCCCGCGCACGCGTCATCCTCGCCCGCCGCGGCGAGGACTGGGTGGTGTCGGTGGCCGGCAGTCTGCATCGCGAGTACGCACCGGGACGGACCTGGGACAGCCTCTGTCGCGGCCTGCTGAGCTTCGCCCGCTTCGGGCGCTGCATCGATGTCGGCGCCGGCGACGGCTCGCTGATCGAGCTGCTCGCGCCGCGGGCGACGCGCCTGGAATGCATCGATCCGACGCCGGCGATGATCCACGCCGGACAGCAACGCACCGCCGCCCTCGGCTTCAAGCAGGTGCACTGGCATGCAGCGCCCGCCGAGGCCCTGCCGTTTGCCGATGGCGTCGCCGACAGCGTGCTTTTCCTGCAATCGCTGCAATACGTCGACCGCCCGGAAAAGGCCCTCGCCGAAGCCGTGCGCGTGCTCGCCCCCGGCGGCCAGTTGCTGGTGCTGACCCTTCTGCGCCACGACCACGACGAAGCCCAACGCTATGGCCATCGCCATCGCGGCTTCACCGCCGCCGAACTCACCCGCTGGTGCGGCGGCCTGACCACCCACGTCGAGACCCTGCCCGCCGAATTGCGCCCGCCGCGCTTCCAACCTTTGCTCCTGTCTGCCTCGAAAGGACTGAAGCCGGCGTAAGCCGTCCCAGCCAACCTCCATGCCTAATCACGACCAGCCCAATCACGACCAGCCCAATCACGACCAGCCCAATCACGACCAGCCGAACCACCAGTGCGACAGCAGCTGTCCGCATCACCGCCACATTCCCGTCGGATCCGGCTGGGGCGATGATCCCTTGAACCACCTCGGCTACCGCCGTGATGCGCGCGCTGATCTGCTGCCGTACCTCGGTGCGCTGCGCGAAAAGGTGCTGATCTATGACGGCGGCACCGGTACCCAGCTGTTCACCTTCGATCTCACCGAAGCCGACTACGGCGGCAAGGAGACCGAAGGCTGCCCGGAGATCCTGCTCGAAACGCGGCCCGAGATCATGCCGCAGATCCATCGTCGCTACCTCGAAGCCGGCGCCAATGTCGTCGAGACCAATTCCTTCGGCGCCATGCCGCACGTGCTTGCCGAATTCGGCATCGCTCACCGCGCCGAGGAACTCGCCCAGCTGGCGGCCTCGGTGGCCAAGGCCGCGACCCGCGAATTCGACAGTAAGGATGATCCGCGTTTCGTCGCCGGCGCCATCGGGCCGGGCACCAAGATCATCTCGCTCGGCCACATCTCGTGGCAGGAGCTGTACGACAGCTACGTCGTCGGCTGCCGCGGCCTGATCCGCGGCGGTGCCGACCTCATCCTCATCGAGACCTGCCAGGACATCCTGCAGATCAAATGCGCGACCCTCGCCGCCCGCGAGGCGATGCGCCAACTCGGCCGCGAAGTCCCCATCCAGGCCCAGGTGACGGTCGAGACCACCGGCCAGATGCTCGCCGGCACCGACATCGCCGGCGCCCTCACGGCCCTCGAATCGCTGCCCATCGACGTCATCGGCATGAACTGCGCCACCGGTCCGGATCTCATGGATCCGCACATCCGCTACCTCGGCCAAAACAGTACGCGCTGGGTCAGTTGCCTGCCCAACGCCGGCCTGCCACGCAACGTCGGCGGCCGGGCGGTGTTCGATCTGACGCCGGCCGAACTCGCCAAATGGCATCGCAAATTCATCACCGAATACGGCATCAATACCGTCGGTGGCTGCTGCGGCACCAATCCGGATCACATCCGTGCGGTGACCGCGGCGTGCAAGGGTCTGACTCCCGGCCGCGCTCGCCCGAACTCGTTCACGCCCTCGCTGTCGTCGCTCTATGGGACCACGCCATTGGTGCAGGACACCGGCATCCTGCTCATCGGCGAACGCACCAACGCCACCGGCTCGAAGGCCTTCCGTGAGCTGATGTTCAAGGGCGACATGGACGGCATGGTATCCCTTGCCCAGGAGCAGGTTGCTGAAGGCAGCCACGTGCTCGACGTCTCGGTGGCGTGGACCGGCCGCGACGAAAAGAAGGAGATGGGCGAGGTCATGGCGCGTTTCGCCACCGCCGTGCAGATTCCGATCATGGTCGACTCGACGCAGACCGATGTCCTCGAAGAGGCGCTCAAGCACCTCGGCGGGCGCGCCATCATCAATTCAATCAACCTTGAGGACGGCGAGGAGAAACTCGATACGGTCTGCCGTCTGGCCAAGCGCTACGGCGCAGCGCTGGTGGCCCTGACCATCGACGAAGACCGCGAAGCGGGCATGGCCAAATCGGTCGAGCGCAAGCTGGCGATCGCCGAGCGCATCTATCGCCTGGTCACCGAGCGCCACGGCATCCCCGGCTCGGCGATCCTCTTCGACCTGCTGACCTTCCCCATCACCCAAGGTGACGAGGACACCCGCAAGCTCGGCCTGTGGACCCTCGAAGGCATCGCCGCCGTCAAGGCGCGCTTCCCCGATGTCGGCTTCACCCTCGGCCTGTCGAATATCTCCTTCGGCGTCAAACCCAATGCCCGCCGGGTGCTCAATTCAGTGTACCTCGACGAGGCCATCCAGCGTGGCCTAACTTCGGCCATCCTCAACGCCTCGAAGATCCTGCCCATCAGCCAGATCCCCGAGGCCGAGCTGAAGCTCTGCCGCGACCTGATCTATGATCGTCGCGAGTTCTCCGCCGACGGTGAATGCACCTACGATCCGCTGTTCAAGTTCGTCGACCATTTCACCAACGCCGGCACCAGCCAAGCGGCGCAGGTCGAATCGACGGAGAAGCTGCCGATCACCGAGCGCCTCAGGCGGCGCATCGTCGACGGCAAGAAGATTGGCATCGGCATCGACCTCGACGAAGCCATGGCCGGGGGCATGAAGCCGCTCGACATCATCAATCAGCACCTGCTCGAGGGCATGAAGACCGTCGGCGAGCTGTTCGGCTCGGGCAAGATGCAGCTACCGTTCGTGCTGCAATCAGCCGAGACCATGAAGACCGCGGTCAAGCACCTCGAGCCGCACATGGACCGCGTCGCCGGCAGCCAGAAGGGCACCATGGTCTTGGCGACGGTGAAGGGCGATGTCCACGACATCGGCAAGAACCTCGTCGACATCATCCTCACCAACAACGGCTACAAGGTCATCAACCTCGGCATCAAGCAGCCGATCGATGAGATCATGAAGGCCGTCGAGCTGCATAAGCCCGACACCATCGGCATGTCCGGCCTGTTGGTGAAATCGACGGTGGTGATGAAGGAGAACCTCGAGTATCTCCAGGCTCGCGGACTGTCGCCGCAGGTCATCCTCGGCGGCGCGGCGCTGAACCGCGCCTACGTCGAGAACGACCTGCGGGCGCTGTACCACGCCGAACCTGGCGCCGAGAAGAAGCATCCGCACCAGGTGTGGTACGCAGCCGATGCCTTCGACGGCCTGCAGCTTATGGACGAGCTCTGCGAGCAGATCCCGCGCGAGCAGTTCAAGCTCACGACCAAGGTCGCACGCGTGGCCAAGGTCAAGACCGCGCACGAGATCCTCGAGGAAAAACTCCTCGTCGGCACCGCCTACGTGCCCTCGGACACGCCCCCACCGCCGCGCATCCCCAAGCCACCGTTCTGGGGCCGGCGCATCGTCGACGCCAATGAATTGGACCTGCCGACCATCACCAGCCACATCAACAAAAACGCCCTGTTCCGTGGACAGTGGGGCTTCCGCCAGGGCCAAGAACTGAGCAAGGAGCAGTGGCAGGAGATGGTCGACCGAGAAGCGGAGCCGGTGCTCAAGCGCTGGGTCGCCACCGCCACCAAAAACCAGATGCTGGCACCAGCGGTGGTCTACGGCTTCTGGCCGTGCTACAGCGAACGCAACGATCTGGTGATCCTCAACCCCGACACCGGCAAAGAGTGCGCCCGCTTCAACCTCCCGCGGCAGATGGAGCCGAAGTCCGGCCATCTGTGCATCGCCGATTTTTTCCGGCCCAAGGGCGCTCCCGCCCTCGGCGACGAGCAGTCGTGGTATCCACCGGCAGCGTGGGCTGCCGGCGCCCGCGACCTGTTCGCCTGCCACGTGGTGACCATGGGCCACATCGCCAGTCAGCACTGCCAGCGGCTATTCAAAAACGATGACTACCAGGAGTACCTGTACTTCTACGGCCTATCGGTGGAAAGCGCCGAAGGCCTCGCCGAGTACTGGCACAAGCAGATCCGCCGCCAGCTCGACATCGCCCAGGACGACGCAACCACCCTCGACGGCCTGTTCACCCAGCACTACCAGGGTTCGCGCTACTCGTTCGGCTATCCCGCCTGCCCGCGCCTGGAAGACCAACGCATGCTCCAGGAGCTGCTGGGCTGGAAGGACATCGGCATCGAGCTCTCGGAAGAGTTCCAGCTCGATCCCGAACAGTCGACCTCGGCGATCATCCTCCACAACCCGGCTGCCAAGTATTTTAATTTGTAACCTTCAGGGCTGCGCCCTACGGCCTTCGGCCTACTTTTTTTGTCAGGGCTGCGCCCTACGGCCTTCGGCCTACCCCGGACTTTGTCGCGACTCGTTTTCAGCGGAGACGCTGAAAACGTGGCGGGATCGGCTGCGCCGATTTTATCCCGCCAGCGTCTCTCGGCGTCCGATTGCGTCAGGCTTCAGGGCTGCGCCCTACGGCCTTCGGCCTACCCCGGACTTTGTCGTGACTCGTTTTCTTTTTTTGTCAGAGCTGCGCCCTACGGCCTTCGGCCTACCCCGGACTTTGTCGTGACTCGTTTTCAGCGGAGACGCTGAAAACGTGGCGGGATCGGCTGCGCCGATTTTATCCCGCCAGCGTCTCTCGGCGTCCGATTGCGTCATGTGGAGTCTCAAAACCTTGGCCGGTCCAGTCTCAATACTCTGGCCAGTTGTTGGGGTTGGTGTAGCGGTCTGATCAGGTTTGGCTATGGTGCAGGTGTGCCGGTCGGAGGGAGGAACCCAGGTG
>JBIILZ010000139.1:0-8696 GCA_044338255.1 Planctomycetota bacterium
GTAGCTGCAGTGAAATGACTTATGTACATTTTATTCATAATGAAAAGTCATAAGTGAAGGTGGTTGTTTAAACCCACGAAAAAATTGGCAGTTATCTCAATTTTCAGGGATGAGCGCATTGTGCGTTTTACGGCTTTCATTACCGTTACATGCCCCTTACGCCAATCCCCTCAACGTTCGTCCTTTAAATGCAAAAAACTGCACTGTGGACGAGTATCCCCGAAAAAATGGTAGTTTCATGAAGTCGATCATTCTCGCTGGCGGTGCCGGCTCACGGCTTCACCCCTGCACCAAGGTGGTAAGCAAGCAGCTCATGCCGGTGTACGATAAACCGATGATCTACTACCCGCTGTCGACCGTGATGCTCGCCGGAATTCGCGACGTCCTGATCATCAGCACGCCACAAGATCTGCCACGCTTCCGCGAACTGCTCGGTGATGGCTCGCGCCTGGGCATGCGCTTCAGCTACGCCGAACAGGCCGTGCCCAACGGCTTGGCGCAGGCTTTCGTCATCGGGCGCGATTTCCTCGCCGGCGGCCCGGGCAGCCTGGTGCTGGGCGACAATATTTTCTATGGTCATGGCATGACCGAAACGACCAAGCGCGCCGCCCAGATCACCAAGGGTGGCCTGGTATTCGCCTACTATGTCCGCGACCCTTCAGCGTATGGCGTCGTCGAATTCGACACGGCCGGCAAGGCGATCTCCTTGGAAGAAAAGCCCAAGCAGCCGAAGAGCCAGTTCGCCGTGCCCGGTTTATATTTCTATGGGCCAGAGGTATGCGACGAGGCGGCTCGCCTGAAGCCCAGCGCTCGCGGCGAATACGAGATCACTGACCTCAATAAGGTCTTTTTGGCGCGCGGCGATCTGCAGGTCGAAAAGCTCGGGCGCGGGACCGCGTGGCTTGATACCGGCACCCACCAAAGCCTGCTTGAAGCCGGCAATTTCGTCGAGGCAATCGAAGCCCGTCAAGGGCTCAAGATCGCCTGCCTCGAAGAAATCGCCTGGCACAATGGGTGGATAGAGCCTGATCAGGTGAAGGCCGAAGCCCGGACCATGGGTAAGAGCGCCTACGCCGATTACCTGTGGGATCTCCTGAAACAGGCAGGTCACGCATAACCATGAAGAAGATACCGACATCATTGCCGGATGTGTGGATTCTCGAGCCGACGGTCTTTGGCGACGAGCGCGGGTATTTCTATGAGGCCTTCAATCAGCAGGTCTTTGCGCAGCTGGGATTCACTCAGCACTTCGTG
Source organism: Planctomycetota bacterium (assembly GCA_044338255.1). Classification (GTDB taxonomy): domain Bacteria; phylum Planctomycetota; class UBA11346; order UBA11346; family UBA11346; genus CAIUVD01. The sequence continues at coordinate 1,255 of JBIILZ010000139.1, forward strand.
CAAGACAATCAATCGCGTTCGCCACGCGGCATCCTGCGCGGGCTGCACTACCAGATCCGCCAGCCCCAGGACAAACTCGTGCGCTGCTTGCGTGGGGCGATCTACGATGTGATCGTCGATATTCGACGCGGAAGCCCGACCTTTGGTAAATGGGTGGCGACCGAGTTGAGCGAAACCAACAAGCGCATGCTGTGGGTGCCGAAGGGCTATGCCCATGGCTTCGTGGTTACCAGCGAATCGGCGGATGTCCTGTACAAGGTCACCGACTACTGGTCAAAAGAGCATGAGCGCGGCTTGCGGTGGAATGATCCGATCGTCGGCATTCCATGGCCCGATGTGGGTGTCGCACCGCAACTCAATCAACGTGATGCCACATGGCCGCTCCTGGCGGACATTCCATTGACGGATCGGCCGGAATATCAGCCGTGAGAATCCTCATCACCGGCGGTACGGGAATGCTCGGACGGACCTTGGTACGCCGACTGGCGGAACATGACGTACGTGCTCCCGGATCACGTGAGCTCGACATCACCTCGGCCAAGGCCGTCGCCGAGGCCATCGCCGGTTGGCGTCCACAGGTCGTGATCCATGGTGCGGCGCATACCAAAGTCGATGCCTGTGAAACCGAGGTCGAGCGGGCGTTCGCCATCAATGGGATCGGTTCAGCCAACGTTGCGATCGCCTGCCAGCGACACCATGCGCGACTGATCGCCATCAGCACGGATTATGTTTTTTCCGGAGATCTCGCGCGTCCCTATCGGGAATGGGATGCGACCGGGCCACTGACCGTCTATGGCCAGAGTAAATTGGCAGGCGAAGAAGCCATACGTACGCACTGCGCCGATCACGTAATCGCACGCGTGGCGTGGCTCTATGGGCCGGGAGGTCCAAGTTTTTTGCACACCATGCGCAAGCTCGGCGCGCAAGCGGGCGCCCCCCTCACGGTGGTTGCCGATCAGATCGGCAATCCGACTTCGACCGATGTCGTGGCCGATGCCGTCGTGCAATTACTTGAGCACCCGTTGGTCGGCACCCTCCATCTCACCTGCAGCGGTGAAACCTCGTGGTTCGGCTTCGCCCAGGCCATCTTCGAGCACTACGGATTGACGCGCGGCCTGGCGCCATGCACGACTGCCGATTTCCCCAGACCAGCGCCACGTCCGGCCAATAGCCGACTCGAAAAAACCGCTTTGCGACTGCACGGATTGCCCGCGCCACAGGAATGGCGCGCAGCTCTGGCTCGTTACCATCACGATCATGCCGCCAATTGACGTCCCGCGAACTTTTATAGGGTGCATGCAAAATAATTCCGGCTTTTCTATGCTCTCGACCAACTTTCATTGATCGGCACTCCTGAACGACGCCAGCGAAACGTCAGCCAGCTGATCTTCGCACTCCCCAAATCGTTTGATCGAATTCCATGTCCCACACCGCTGCTCAACCCTCCCTCCATTCGCCCCGCATTGCTTTGGTTACCGGCGGCATGGGCTTTATCGGCTCGAACCTGGTTCGGCATTTGCTGACCAGCGACGCGCGCCTTGTGGTGGTCAACGTCGATGTCCTGACGTACGCTGGCAATCCCGACAATCTTGCTGATTTGCCTGCGGCCCAGGCAGCCCGACATCGCTTTGTGCAGGCCGACATCTGCGATGGGGCAGCGATGGCCAGGCTCTTTGCCGAACACCGCCCCGATACCGTCATCCACCTCGCGGCTGAGAGTCATGTCGATCGTTCGATCGATGGACCGATGGCATTCGTACAGACCAATGTCATGGGTACGGCAACCCTCCTGCATGCTGCTCGGCAAGCCTGGGCCGCACTTCCCGGAGAAGCGGCCAAAGCTGTACGCTTTCACCATGTTTCTACAGATGAGGTGTACGGCTCGCTCGGTGAAAGCGGCCTCTTCACCGAGTCGACCAGTTACGATCCATCGAGTCCGTACAGCGCTTCGAAGGCCGCCAGCGATCACCTAGTGCGGGCATGGCATCGCACCTTTGGCCTGCCGGTCACGATGAGTAACTGCTCGAACAACTACGGCCCTTATCATTTCCCCGAGAAGCTGATCCCACTGATGATCGCCAATGCACTCGCCGGCAAATCACTGCCGGTGTACGGCAAGGGCGCCAATGTACGCGACTGGTTGTATGTCGAAGATCATGCCCGGGCCATCGATTGCATCGTACGCACCGGCGCCATCGGCGAGACCTACAATGTCGGCGGCCATAACGAGTGGAAGAATCTCGACATCGTGCACTTGTTATGCGACACCTTGGACGAGCTGCAGCCGAGCGGTCGCGTCGGTGGTTATCGCTCACTGATCACCTTTGTCGCCGACCGCCCGGGCCACGACCTGCGCTACGCCATCGACGCGGGCAAGATCGAACGGGACTTGGGATGGAAACCACGGGAGACCTTCGCCACCGGTCTGCGCAAGACCGTACAATGGTACTTGGATCACCCTGAATGGATCGCACGTATTCGCAGCGGCACCTACCGGGGTGAGCGGTTAGGAACTGGCCAGGGGTGAGGTGTGACCTTGAGGTTGTACTTGCCACTTATAATGGTGCCCAGTACTTACCGGAGCAATTGTCTTCGTTAGCTCGGCAGAAATTACTGCCGAGCCGTTTGCTGGTGGCCGACGATGGCAGCTCTGATCAGTCGGTGGCCTGTGTCGATGCATTTGCAAAAACGGCTCCCTTCCCGGTAGTCTGGATATCACAAGAACCGACGGGCGGGCCTCGAACAAATTTTTCTCGGCTATTGGCCGCAAGCAGCGCTGAATACGTGGCGCTCTGTGATCAGGATGATTGTTGGGATGCGGATAAGCTGGCGCGTTCGATGGCACGACTTCATGTCATGGCTCAACGTCACGGCGCAAAGGTCCCGCTCTGCGTCCATGGTGACTTACGGGTTGTCGATGCGCAGGGGATGGAGATGTCGAGCTCGCTGCATCGCTGGCGTCGAGTTTATCCTCCACGAGACCAACAATTTCGCCGAATGCTTTACCGATCCGTGCTATGGGGATGCACCATGGTGGTCAATCGGCCATTAATCGACTTGGCGTTGCCGATTCCCCCGACGGCGGTGATGCATGATTATTGGTTAGCTCTGGTCGCCTCAGGCTTTGGGAAGATTGGCTGCGAACCGTCAGCCCGGATTTCCTATCGCTTCCATGGCGGCAATGTGACCGAATCAGGCGCCATACCTGCTGAAATGAGCGGGAGGATTACGTATGCGGCAGCACGACTCGCTCGCCGCAGGCACAACCTCCGGACACTACGTCAACAGGCAACGACCTTCGCCGAACGCTACGGAAATCGTACTGATTTTCATGATCATCCTGCCGTGCAAGCGGCGCTGCGATGCGCCAGTCACGCTCATATGAGTGCTTTAGCTCGCCGCTTGGACCTGTTGAAGGGAGATTTCCTAGGCCCTCAAATATCACGAATCATCACTGGCCTGGTGATCGCCTGAGCACGCTCCGCCCGACAGGTCCAACATGAAGATGCCAAACCTCGAAGCGATTATAAAAACGATTCATTGCCCTTCGGCAAACGGTTATTGATCGCGACCCGCTCTAAGTCGACGAAGGAGTTGATTCATGCATCAGCAGCAAACCCCGTGCGCCCAACAACCGCCACAGTGCCGCGAGTGATTCTGCAACTGACTGCTCTCCCGTACTCAGTCGCAGATCGGGCGCCGACGGCACCTCGTATGGCGAGCCTAGGCCGGTAAGGTTGCCAATTGTCCCATTGCGGGCTTGGCGATAGAGACCCTTGGTGTCCCGGGCCTCGCAGTGGCTCATGGAAGCATCGACGAAAACTTCCAGAAAGGGCAAGTCCACCGCACACGCGCGGGCGGCGGCACGATCGGCAGCATACGGCGAGATCAAGGCGACGATGACGATCACCCCGGCGTCAGCGAATAATCGTGCCACTTCCCCCACACGACGGATCTGTTCGTGACGATCGGTCGGACTGAATCCAAGATCACGCGACAATCCTTGACGGACCTCGTCACCATCGAGCACATAGGCAACACGCCCGGCCTCGATCAGCTGCCGTTCGCAGGCCCTAGCAATCGTGGTCTTGCCGGCACCGGAGAGCCCGGTCAACCACACCACCGCTCCGCGCTGTCGCAAAAGGCCGAAGCGTTCATCGCGCGATATTCTTGATGCGGATGCCGGTTGGTCAGCGGCGGCTGGCTGAAGTGACATTCATGGTTCCTCGTGAACGGGCCCGTCCAAATCCTATCGGATAACGAACGTCGCCGTAGGAATACATGGTGATTCAAGGAAAAGCCAGTGACGGAACCGAGTCAGGCACGCCTTGCAACCTACGTAGGCCAATGACGCTAGGTCGTAATCGTCCCGCATCCGCTCATCCCTACCGCTTTTCCAGATCACCTCAGGTGTCGTCGATGACTCGTAAAAAAGCCCTCATTACCGGAATAACAGGCCAGGACGGCTCGTACCTCGCTGAATTCCTGCTTGAAAAAGGCTATGAGGTCCACGGCATCAAACGACGCTCGTCGCTCTTCAACACCCAACGGATCGATCACATCTACACCGACCCGCATCAAAAGGGCAGGAATCTCATCCTCCACTATGGGGATCTGAGCGATTCAAGCAGTCTGATCCGCATCGTTCAACAGATTCAGCCTGATGAAGTCTACAATCTCGGAGCCATGAGCCACGTCGCGGTGTCGTTCGAGCAGCCTGAATATGTGGCTGATGTCGATGGTACCGGCACCGTCCGTCTACTTGAAGCCATCCGCATCTGCGGCTTGCTGGGTAAGACGCGCTTCTACCAAGCCTCAACCAGCGAGCTCTACGGCAAGGTCCGCGAGATTCCCCAGACCGAAACGACGCCGTTCCACCCGCGCTCGCCCTACGCGGTGGCCAAGATGTACGCGTATTGGATCGTGGTGAACTACCGCGAAGCCTACGGCATGTACGCCTGCAATGGAATCCTCTTCAACCATGAATCGCCCCGACGTGGCGAAACCTTCGTCACCCGCAAGATCACCCGCGGCATTTCGCGCATCAAGTTCGGCCTCGAAGAATGCCTGCACATGGGCAACATCGACAGCCTGCGCGATTGGGGCCATGCCCGTGATTACGTGAAAATGCAATGGATGATGCTGCAGCAGGATCAGGCCGACGATTTCGTCATCGCTACCGGCAAGCAATACAGCGTGCGCCAATTCATCGAAATGTCCTGCCGCCACGCCGACATCGCCATCCGCTGGGAAGGCACCGGCGTCAATGAGATCGGCTATGATGCAGCGACCGGCAAAGCCCTCGTGCGCATCGATCCGCGTTATTTCCGACCCAGCGAAGTCGAAACCTTGCTGGGAAATCCAGCCAAGGCCAAGGCCAAGCTCGGCTGGGTTCCCGAGACGAGCATCGAGGAGCTGGTGCAGGAAATGATGGAGCATGATCTGTCGGAGGCCAAGCAGACCTCGCTCCTGCGCTCCCACGGTTATCACGTCCCCGACCTCCGCGAATAAGCAGACATCGTTCAGACCGAATCATCATGACCCCCAACACTCCCATCTGGGTCGCCGGCCATCGCGGCCTGGTCGGCTCGGCAATGGTCCGCGCCCTACATGCACGCGGCTATCGCAATCTTCTGCTCAAGACCCATGCCGAGCTGGACCTCACCCGTGAAGCCGCGGTCATGGAATTCGTCGCCCGGGAGCGACCGGCGCTGGTGGTCCTGGCTGCCGCCAAGGTCGGTGGCATCCAGGCCAACAACACCCTGCGCTATGATTTCATCCATCAGAACCTGATGATCGCCGCCAATGTCATCGAAGCCTGCCGCAAACACGAGGTGTCACGGCTGATCAACCTCGGTTCCTCATGCATCTACCCCCGAGAAGCGCCGCAGCCCATGGTCGAGGAATCGCTGCTCACCAGCGCCCTCGAACCGACCAATGAGCCGTATGCGATTGCGAAGATCGCCGCCGTGGTCATGGTCGAAAGTTGCAATCGGCAATACGGTACCGATTACCTCAGTCTCATGCCGACCAATCTGTACGGTCCCGGCGACAATTACGATCTCAACGGCGGCCATGTGCTGCCGTCCCTGATGCGTAAATTCCATGAGGCGAAGATCGCCGGGCATTCCCCGGTCACGATCTGGGGCAGCGGCACGCCACAGCGTGAATTCCTGCACAGCGATGATCTTGCCGAGGCGATTCTGTTTGCCGCCGAACACGTGCGTGCGGCCGACGTGCCACGGGCCCTGCTGAATGTCGGCAGCGGCCAGGAAGTCACGATCCGCCAACTCGCGGAGGCGATCCAAAAAGCGGTCGGCCACCAAGGCACACTGGTATGGGACGCCAGCAAGCCCGATGGCACACCGCGCAAGCTCCAGGATACCAGACGACTTGATGCCCTGGGCTGGAAGTCGCGGATCACGCTGGTCGAAGGCCTGCGGCGGACTTATCAGGACTTCCTGAGGGAACACGGCGCTTAAGGTCATCACGAGGAGCCTGTCGGACCGCGATAGTCAAGGCACGTATGATAAACTGACGCGCCTACTGATTCCCGCCATCGGTCCCGCGCCGCGAGGTCTGCGCACTCGGTGCGAGCGTCTGCGATATCTGGTCGATCACCGCCTCGATCGAAGACCACTGCGGATTATAGCCGATCTTTCCGGTGGCCGCAAAGTTTCCGCTGGCATAGAAACTCTTTGATCCGGTAGGGGAAATGTTCAGCGACGAGGATGCGATCTCGACCTGCAAGCCGAACTTTTCCTTGGCCACGGCGAGCAATTCAGATTTTTTTAGATAGGCACTACTGAACACATCCAGAGCGGTATTGAGCCCTTTTTTCGCAGCCGCACGCAACATCAGCTCAGCAAGATCCCGTGGATGAACGAAATCCCTGATGATGTCGCTGTCATCGGTGACGAAGACCTTCCTGTCACGGATGCTGCGCACGATCTCGCAGATGAGATATCGTGACGACAAGTCGATATGCTTGGAAAAGAAGCTGAACAACCGTAGATCGATAATCGAGGCAGATTGCCAAGCACGGTGCTTACGTTCGCAATGTAATTTTGCGAGACGGTAGTGGTCCGATTCGCGGGGCTGATTCAGCTCCATGGTGAAAACAGCAGCGGGTCCAATCAAGGCCTCATGCGCCGTCCCATATACAGCACCGCTTGAAAAATTGACGAATACCGTCTGCGGATTCCTCTCAATATAGGACAGGCATAATTCATCCATGCGCTCGGTGAGCCGATACAGGTCTAAGCCGGCGGCGGCAACCTTCTCGGGGGTTCCGAAACCCACGCAGTTGATGATCGCATCGAACGCCATCTGAGAGGTGTGGAGTCTCAAAACCTTGGCCGGTCCAGTCTCAATACTCTGGCCAGTTGTTGGGGTTGGTGTAGCGGTCTGATCAGGTTTGGCTATGGTGCAGGTGTGCCGGT
>JBIILZ010000045.1:0-28383 GCA_044338255.1 Planctomycetota bacterium
CAGCGACCAGCGACCAGCGACCAGCGACCAGCGACCAGCGACCAGCGACCAGCGACCAGCGACCAGCGACCAGCGACCAGCGACCAGCGACCTTAAACTCTTCGCACAGAGCATTCACTCCCGCCGCGTGAAGAGTCCTTTTACCCGGCTCAGTAGTTCGACCGGGCGCCGCGGTTGGGAGGTGCGCCGCAGCTGTTCGTAGATCTCGCGCATCTCCGCCCCCAGCTCGGCGTACGACGCATGTCGATCGGCGGGTTTTTTTGCCAGCATACGCAGCAGCAGTTCGCCGAAGCGCTCGGGGAAACCGTGGATCAGATCCTGCGGTCGCGGCGGGGGCGTGTGAATATGCGCATAGATGGTGTTCATCGGATCGGCTTCGACGAACGGCGGCACGCCGAGCGCGGCGTGGAAGAGGGTCGCTCCCAGCGAATAGATGTCGGCGCGGAAATCAGCATCGGCGAAGTTCGCCGCCTGTTCAGGGGCCATATAGGTCGGAGTTCCGGCGGCCTCCCCGGGTAAGACGCTGTCGCTGGCCGGATCATCGGTGGCGCGGCGCATGTTGCGGGCCAGACCGAAGTCGACGATCTTGGCCTTGCCGGAGCGGGTCACGAGGATGTTGCCGGGCTTGATGTCGCGGTGCACCAAACCTTGATCGAGGCCGGCCTGCAGGCCCGCGACCACGTGCATAGCGATCTTCAAGACCTCGCGTGGTCGCAGCGGCTGACGATCGATGACCTGGTTGAGACTCATCCCGTCGATGAATTCCATGACGATGTAGGTGTGCTGTCCGCCGCTGGTGACGTCGGAGACGCGGACCACGTTGGGATGATCGATGAGCGAGGTGAAACGCGCTTCCTCACAGAGGCTCTCGACCACTCCCGGACGGCTCCGGGTGATCCACGGATGCAGCATCTTCAGCGCCACGGTGGTACGCATGAGCAGATGGGTGGCGCGGTAGACGGTGGCGAAACCGCCGGTGCCGAGCTCTTCTTCGATACGGTATTTATCGACCACCATGCCCACCAGGCTGGTGGGCGCGGTCTCGCTGGCGTGGGCTGTGGCCCACCGCCGCCGCTCCTCCGCGGCCTGGCTAGCGCGCAGCGGATGAAGTTCCGCGAGATCGGCGGTGCTGGTCACGCCGCTGCGTTCGCTGACGACGGCGAAGATCGACTCCGGGAGCTCCATCAGCAGGGTGGCCTGCCCCCGTCGCGCTTGCGGATGAACTATCCCATCGCTGGCGAAGCAGCCCTGGAGATCGCTCGTGAGCATCATGATCTCCCGCGAGACGCGGCGCCCGAAGTCGTCGCCGCCCACCATTCGCGCACATCGAGGACCAGACCGAAGTCGGGTTGCGCCGGCAGGCCGGTGCGCAGGCCGGCGGTGGCGAAGCCCCGCACCCCGGCGGGACCGCCGATGAGCGGGGGAATGGCGAAGGTCTCGGCAACCGTCAGCACCTGCAGGCAGCGGCCGACACGCAAGGCCGCTACCAACGGCTGCTCGATGATGACCCACGACGCGGAGGCCTCGTCGCCAGCGGCGGTCGGCGCGGCGACTCCGAGCAGGTCGGCGACTCCCAGCATGCCGGCGACTCCCAGCAGACCGGCCACATCCCACGCTGGCAGGGTGCCCGCGTTATCCAGACCGGCGACCTGCCCGAGCCAGGCCGAACCGCTGCCCCCGCGAGGTGCCTGCTCGGCCATGGCGATGCGCCGCACCTGGTTCAGGGGCAAGGCCACCAGCCATGGTGCGCACCACGTCAGCAGCATGTTCATGCCCGCTCCGCCACCCGCGACGGCACATGTTGGGCGAGCATCGCCTTCACCTGCTCGGCGGTGAAGGGCTTGGTGAGGTAGCCATGGGCACCGAGCTGCGTCGCCAGGGCGCGATGCTTGTCGCCGGCGCGGCTGGTGACCACGATCACCGGCAAGGCCTGCCAGACCGGCTGCGAGCGCAGATGACGCAGCAGGTCATAGCCATGCATGCCGGGCATTTCGAGATCGGTAAAGACCAGGTCGACCGTCCCTTGACGCAATTGCGCAAGGGCGTCTTCGCCATCGACGGCGAACTGCGCCAGCACCCCCAGATCGCGGAAGATGCGCTCTGCGACCTTGCGCACGGAAAGCGAATCATCGACGAACAGCACCTTCAGGGGCGCCGGCGCCGGGGCGCTGAAAGCCTCGTCAGCAGCCTCTTTGAGAACCTCGTCGGCAGTTTCTTCGGAGGAATTCAGCGCTCCGCCAGCGAACCTAGGAGCGGCCCCCTGTTCGCCACGCCATCCCGCGAGCACGCCCGGCAGATCAACGATCGGTACCAGCTGCTGGCCGCCGGCAAGGGTCACGCCGGCGAAATACGGATGCCCGGACAGCAGATCCCCAAGACCGCTGACCACGACTTCCTCCTGACGGAGCAGGGTGTCGACGGCCAAGGCCCAACGCCGCTCGCCGAGGCGGATGAGCAGGGCCGCACCGCTGGTAGCGAAGGGATCCGGGCCCATGCCGAGACTCGCGGCGAGATCGACCAAGGGCACTTCTTCGCGACCATGGGCGAGACGACGACGTCCGCCGGTGGTGGTGATCTGCGCATCCTCAAGGTGCAGGACGCGCTCGATGAAGTTCATCGGCACCGCCCACATCGCGCCCGCGGAACGCACCAGCAAGGCGCGACTGATGGCGAGGGTCAGGGGCAGGGTGATGGTGAAGGTCGCGCCGCGACCGAGCTGGGTGCTCACCGAAATGGTCCCACCCAGGCGTTGGATCCCATCGCGGGCGATATCGCATCCGTAACCGCGCCCGGACACCGCATCGACGTGCGTGGCGGTGCTCAGGCCGGTGACGAAGACCAGGTTGCGTACCGCCTCGCTGTCGATGGCGGTCGCGGGATCGAGCATGCCGCGCTCGACGCCCCGGCGATGCAGGGTCGGCAGATCGAGGCCCCGACCATCATCGCTGACGGTGACGATGATGTGGCCGCCTTCCTGGCGGGCGGCGAGGGTGATGGTGCCGGTGCTCGACTTACCCGCCTGCAGACGTTGCGCCTGTGGTTCGAGGCCATGAGCCACGGCATTGCGCACGAGATGCAGCAAGGGCGCCTGGAGACCGTCGACGATGGCCTTGTCGAGGTCCGTTTCGGCGCCGTTCTGCACCACCTGTACGGTTTTTCCCTGCTCGCCGGCCGCACGCAGCGCGTCGTGCGCGACGAGGTGCAGATGCGCAAAAAGCGGTTTCAAGGGCACCATGCGTGCGCGCGTGATCTCGCCCTGGATGCCGCTGACGGTGCGTGCCAGGCCGTCGGTGTCTTCACTGATGCCGTTGATCGCGTCCTGGACATCGCCCTGGAGTTCGGCGATGTCGCCGGTGATCTCGCTCAGCGAGCGCGCCAAGACGTGGATGTCCTGGTAATGGTCGAGTTCGAGGGCGGTGAAATGATCCTCGCGGCGCGCCGACGGCAGCGCACCCGAAGGGCGTTGCGGCTCGACCACCAAGCATTCATTACGAGCCCGGAAATCATCGACCGTGGTCACCAGTCGTTCGCGGCTGCTGATCAATTCGCGCTGGGTATGGACCAGGCGCCCGAGGCGATGCGACATCCGCGAGCGGCTCACCACCAGCTCACCGGCCATGCGCATCAGGCGATCGAGCTGATCGGCGTCGATGCGCAGCGAGCGCCGTTGATCGGCGACCTCGACCTCGGCCACCGTTGGCACCACCGAGGTGGGTAAGCCCGTGGCTGGAACCAGGGCTGAGACCAGGGCTGAAACGGGTGCCGAAACCGGAGCCGTTAGCGGCACCCCGCTCGCGCCGGAAGACGCCACCAAGGTCAGCTCGTTGGTCACCCAGGCCGGCGTGGGCGCCGCGGCGTGCGCGACCAGGGCCTGACGCAGGGCGCGCTGGACGCGCAGCAGGGCGGTAGCCGCCGCCTGGCCGGGAAGCGTCTGCGGCTGCCACTGTTCGAGGAGATCCTCGGCAGCATGCGCGGCAGCACCGATGGCACTGTAACCAACGGTATTCGCCGCGCCCTTCAGGGTATGATAGCCTCTGAACAGGGTGCGCAGGGTGTGCGCAACATCGGCTTCGCTGGTCAAGGCGAGGGCCGCCTGATCAAGGGCCGCGAGCAGTTCGTTGGCCTCGCTGGCGAAGGCTTCGCGCACTTCCGGATCGAGTTCCTCTTCGACGACGAAGACGAACGACGCATCCGGCTCGGGATCGGCGGTGGGCGTTGCCATGGACGCAGCTAAGACGGAGCTCGGCTCGACTGGCGCATCGCCGCCGGCATCGAAGTTGAATTCCTCGCCGGGTTCACTGGCCAGTGGCGGGGCGCTTTCGGCCCCGTCATCGAACACGAAATCCGCCTCGGCCTTTGGATTGGTAGACAGTGGATTGGTAGACAGTGGATTGGTAGACAGTGGATTGGTAGACAGTGGATTGGTAGACAGTGGATTGGTAGACAGTGGATTGGGAACCAGTGGATTGGGAACCAGTGGATTGGGAACCAGTGGATCGATAGCCAGCGGCTCATGCATAGACGAAGTCGCGGCATCCGCACCATACTCGTCCGCTGGCTGGGTGACGGTATTCACCACCTGCGTGAGCTCGGCGAGCACGGCCGCCGACGACGACGGCGAGCGCGCCAATTCCTGTTCGAGGATGGCCTCCAACTGCGGCAGCACCGTCGCCGCCGCCCGCGTCAGACGCTGCAGACGCCGACAGGCGGCGGCGTGCTCCGCAGCCGCCGTGCGCAAGGCCGCGGCTAGGCGGCTCAGCTCGCCGGCGCCGGCGACGAGATGCACCGCCGCCACCAGCGAGGCGCTGCCAGCGATGGTGTGCCCGACGTCGTCGAGGGCATCGACGTCGGCGATCGCCGGTGCCGGGTGATCCAGGCTCGCCGAAAGGCCGGCGGCGCGCAGCGTCGCCGAGCTCAGCAGCGAGCGGATATCCTCAGCGAAGTGGTCGCTGACGTCCGCGAGCGAGAAGGTCTCCATGCAGATTCCTCAGCTTACCTTGAACCGGCCCATGCTGGTGCGGAGCTCCTGCGACAATTCGCCGAGGTTCTGGGCGATCACCAGCGAGCTTTGCGCCGTGCCTTCGGTCTCCTGAGCGATCGTCGAGATGCGTTGCATGGTGCCCACGACGTGCTGCGCACCGTCGACCTGGGTACGCGCGATACCGGCGATGTCGGTGACGAGATTCGCCGATTGGCTGGTGGTCTCCTCGATACGGGCCAAGGCATCGCCGGCGGCGGACACCGCCCGGCCTTCTTCTTCCACCACGAGCGTCTGGCGCTCGATGGCCGCCACTGATTCAGTGGTCTCGACCTGGATGTTGCGCACCAGCTTGTCGATTTCCTGGGTGGCGGTGGCGGTACGTTCGGCGAGCTTGCGCACTTCATCGGCGACGACGCTGAAGCCGCGGCCCTGTTCGCCGGCGCGCGCGGCTTCGATGGCGGCGTTGAGCGCGAGCATGTTGGTCTGTTCAGAGATCTTGGCGATGGTGCCGACGATCGAGTTAATCTCCATGCTGCGATCGCCGAGGATCTTGATCTTCTTAGCACCGGCCTGCACCAGCACGCGCAACGAATCCATACCGCTGATAACGTTCTGCACCGAATCCGCGCCCTGCTGGGCCGAGGCCTGGGTGCGCTGGGCGGCGGCCACCGCGGTCTCGGCATTGCCGGATACGCGCCCGATCTCGTCGCTCATGCGCTGCACCGAGGTCGTCGCCGCGACCACTTCCGTGGCCTGCCGCGACGCACCGGCAGCCATCGTGCCCGCCGACTGGCGCAGCTGGGTCACGGCAGCGGTGGTGCGATCGAGCTGCTTGTTGATGGCGGCCACCAGTTCCTGCCACGATTCCATCATCTGATTGAAGGCGTCGGCGATATTACCCAAGGTTCCTTCGCCGACTTGCGCGCGGGCGGTGAGATCGCCATCGGCCGCCGCCGACACCACGCGCAGGAGCGAGAGAATGTCGCCCTGCAGGTTGCGGTTCTCATCGACAATCTTTTTCTGCTGCGCACGCACCGAACTGGTGAAGCCGTTGAACACGTAGCTGATGAGGATGGCGGCGATGAGGAAGGTGATGATACCGACGAGGCGCGTATGACGGAACCGGTCGGCACGCTCGACGCAGAGACGATCGAGCTCAGGACCGACCTTGGCATTCAACATGGCAATCTGGTTGACGAGATTCGTCGAGAGTGCCGAGAGATGGGCCATCTCCATGGCTGGGGTCGTGGCTTCGAGCAGCGGCGCGCGCAGGTAGGCGACGTAACGATCGACCTCTGCGGCGAGCTCCTTGAACGGCTTCTCGAGGGCCGGACGCAGGCGACGGTTCCCTTCACGACCCTCCGAGGCGCTGTATTGCTCGTTGTCCTCGAGGGCGGTCTTGAGATCGATGGCGATGAGATCATTGGTCGTCGAACTCAGCAGCCCGAGGGTTGCCGCCAGATCAAGGCGTTCGGACGGGCTCAGTTGACCATCGTTGAAAGCCTGGATGGCACCGCTGCCGGCGCTGGCGGCGAGCTCACCCATGGCCGGAAGCTTGAAGACGTAGGCGTCCATCATCCAGTAACTGTCGAGATCCGGATCGAGAATGAGGTTCGAATTGTTGCCGGCTTTGTTGATGATCAGTTCGCTGGCGAGGAGCGCGGTGAGCTTGGCGATCTGTGCATCGCGGGCGGCGGGGTCGACGAGCGAGGTGGTCTTTACCCCCGACCATAGTTCCTTGGCCTGCTTCCAAGTCGCAGAAGTGCCGAGATCGGCACCATAGTTCTGGTCGACGGTGTCGACGGCAGCGAGCATCTCATCGCCGTGGGCCATCAGGCGCACCTGCTCGGCCGAGCCCAGGGCTCCTGGCAGAGCGATGGCGACGCGCAGGCGCTGCACATCGGCGAGGAATTCGCGCGCCGGCGTGATGTAGGCCACACCCATGCTTTCCTTGCGGCTGAACTCGACGCTGTTGGTGGTCTGCTGCACCAGCAGGTAGGCGACGTAGAAATCCGGTAGGAGCAGGAAGATCAGCAGGAATGAGCGGGCGAAGCGCACGCGCTCGATGAAGAAGAACACCGGCCAGAAAATGATCCGGGCGAGCGTGGACGAAGAGGATGCGGATGAAGCACTCATGCGGATTCCTTAGCAATTAAGCCGCGACCGTGGTCAGACGGGCAGGGCGCAGACGTTCGAGACGGAGGGCGAGTTCGCCGGCATCGATGACCGCCGCCGTCAAGGTCGGCGCGCCGGCGATGGCGAAGGTTTGGAAGGCGGCGATCCACGCCGGTTCGGCGGCATGGTTGACGCCGCGCCGCCCGGTGGGATCGGCGATCAGCACGCCATCGACTGCGTTCACCAGCAGGCCGCACTCGCAGCCGGGCAGACGCAGGACGACGGTCAGCAGCTCTCCGGCCGCCAGCGGCAGGGCCGGTACGGGTGCGAGCTCGAAGACCGCAGCGACGTCGATGACCGCGATCGAGCGCCCACGCAGGTTAGCCACGCCGCGCACCGCGCGCGCGCAGCCAGGCAGGCGCGTGACGGCCTCGATGGTCGCAACTTCGCCAACCAGCAAGGTGTCGAGGGCGAGGATGGCGCCGCCGACGCGGAACACGCAATAGGAGTGGGCGAGGGCACTCATGGCGCGAAACGCTTGACCACCGAGCGGATCTGTTCGGCGGTATAGGGCTTGATGAGGTAGTCGTCGGCGCCCTGCTTACGGCCCCAGAATTGGTCGGTTTCCGAGGATTTGTGAGTGATCAGCACCACCGGGATCTGGGCCGTGGTGGGCTCCTTCTTCAACCGCCGACAGGCCCCGAAGCCATCGAGGCCGGGCATCACCACGTCCATCAGCACCAAGGCCGGCAGCAGCGAACGGGCCTGCGTCAAAGCCTCTTCGCCATTGGTGGCGAACACCACCTTGTTGCCGGTGGCCTCGACCATTCGGCCCAGGACCTCACGATCGGTACGCACATCATCAACGATTAGCACGGTGCTCATCGCACGACTCCGGCCTGACGGCGGTTCAAGGTGAATTCGATACAAAGGGGATTCACGAACGGATGGATCATGAAAGAGACGATGAAAGAGACGATGAAAGAGACGATGAAAGAGACGATGAAAGAGACGATGAAAGAGACGATGAAAGAGACGATGAAAGAGACGATGAAAGAGACGATGAAAGAGACGATGAAAGGAACGCTCCGCCTCTGCCCTGGAGCAGGTGCGCAAGCGCTGAGAAAGGAATCGGCCGGGTCAACACACGGTCATAACCGGCTGTCGACAAGCGGCACTGTTGTTCCCGATCGGGCTGATCGACCAGCGCCGCCAGGGGGAGCGCGGAAATCTCCAGACATTGGCGGACTTCACTGGCCAGGGCCGCGCGCCGCTGGGGGGCCACGACATCGACCAGCACCAGACGCGGACCGACCTCAAGCAGCACCGCCCGCAGATTGTCGGGGGTACACAGCACCAACTCGTCACCGCGCTGTCCCAGCCAGCTCGCGAGCGCCGTCGCCAAGCTCTCGCCGACGGTGCGATCATGACAGAGCACCACCGCGCCCTCATGGGCTGCGGGCTGTGGACTGGCGGTGATCAGGCGCACCTGGATCAGGCGATAAAGGATGTGAAAAACCTCGAAGGTCGAGAGCCGCTGACCATGTTCGGCGAGACGCGTCAGGATGTGCTTCACCGGCGTCCGCCCATCGACCAGCAGCAGCACCTGGGTCTCTTCGGCGGTGAGCGTAAACAACGGCAAGCGTGCGCGGAAATCAGCGGCGCGCGCGCAACACTGATCGAGAGAGGCGACTTCGAGCTCGATCTGCGACCAGTCATCGACCTGGCGCAAACGGTCGAGGTGCAGCTGGTCGATGGTCAGCTCCAGCCCGGCCTGCTCGACGGCGCTCGGCAGGGGGTCGCGGTCATGCCAGGACCACGGCAGCGGTCCGTCGGCGGTCAGCTGCAGCAAGGCCTGGCGACCGTGCTGATGCAGGACGGCGAGCCCCTGGAGGTGGTCGCTGGCGGCGAGCACGGCGGCAATCGCCGGCGCCAGCTCCGAGTTCTGGCTCAGGCCCTTGCCGGGTTCTTCGCTGATGCCCGAGGCTACCAGGACACGGCGGGCGGCGATCACGCCCCGCGGGGCGATCAGGCGCAGCTCGCCGCGATCGAACCACACCTCGACCCCGTCTTCGTCTCCGATGTAGAGCACGCCGGTGCGATGCGCATCCGCCACCACCCGCAGCAAGGGCAGGAAAGAAAGGAAGCCGGTGGTCCCCGAGAAGGAACTGGTCGGCGGCGGTGCTTCCGGCGCGACCGGCGCAGCCGGCGCAGGCGCGACCAGCGGCGTCAATCCCTGCAGGACCGTGCCCATCATTTCCGAGGTGAACAGGCGCCGCGCGAGGAAGGCCGCCGGGGCTTGCGCGCCGGCCTCTGGCAGCCATTCGGGGATGCGCGAAAGCCGGTCGCGGAAGGCGGTGAACAGGACCTTGGCCGCGGCTTCGCGTCGACTCCGCTCGCCGCGATCGTTGACGAAGGATCCGGTACCAGGGGCCGCGGTCGCGGCCGCTGACGGAGGATTCACGGATGGAGTCGCGGTTGGCCCTGGCGGCCCTGGCGGCACTGGCGGCACTGGCGGCTCGCTCGCCACCGGTGGTGTCACCGCGCGACTCAAGGCACGGGCAATGACATGCAGAATCTCCGCCGGCGCAAAGGGCTTGGCGATGACTTCCAGCACTGCCCGCCGACCCTTGAACAAGGGTCGGATGTCATCGCCCTTACCCGACATCACCACCACCGGGATGCCCTGGGTCAGCGGGTCGCGCGCCAGCTCGTCGCAGACCTCGGTGCCCTTGAGATCGGGCAGGACGTAGTCGAGCAGGATGAGCTTCGGGCGCAGCCGGCGCGCGAGGTCGAGCCCCTGCTGCCCCAAGGCCGCCACCTCATAGGCGTGGCCCGCCCGCTGGAGGGTCATCTCCAGAAGCTTGCGGATGGTCAGGCTGTCATCGATCACCAGCACCGGACCGTTTCCGCTGATCAACGCGTCGAAATCCATGGACGGCATCAGCGCATTCATGAGCGCAGTTCCATGGCCACCGCCGTCACCGCGCACTCATAGCTGCGGGCCGCCGCCGCCAGATGATCGATCACCGAGCTCGCGCCCCCTTCCGCCGCCGCGGCCAACAGTTCAGGGGCGAACTCCGGCAGGTCCGGAAAGGGCGCACTCGCCAGGATCACGTCGCCCGGCTCAGCAGTGAGTACGCGTACGCCTTCGTCATCGGTCTGCGCCGACAATTCCCACCACGCCGGCAGGCGCTGACGCGAGATCACCCGCACTGGCCAGCCCGCGGGCGCCGCCAGCAGCCATCGCCCGCCGTCGAGATCGAGATGCACCAGCGTCGACCAGGCGCGGGCCCGGCGGGCACCAAGAAGGCGCTGCTGGTGCGCCGATTCCGGCTGATCCTGCCAAGCGGCCAGGGCCGGCATGACCTCGCGCTCGAGGTCGAGATCGGTGAGCGTGCACGAACTCAGTACCGCCGTCAGCCCCGCTGACGAACTGACATCGATGCGTTCGCCGCCATCGCTGATCAACCAGGCCGCCACACCACGGCCGTGTTTGAGTTCTTGGAGGCGCACGCGTTCGCTGACCATGGCCGCGGCAACGGCTTCCGGCGCGGCTGATGCCGGAGCAGGCACCTCCGGCGCGTTGGCCCGCCACGCCTGCGCCGCGCGCAGGTGGGGAATCATGCGTTCGTGATCGTAGGGTGGCCCGAGCAGGGTCAGGCGGCCACCGTGGAGGTTGATGACCGGCTGCACCAAGGCCTCGCTGCTGAACAGCACCACTGGCAGACCGGGAAAGACCTCGTCGGCGAGATGCAGCACGGCCGCCGGCAGACGGCGGGCGCCGGGGGTCAGCGCGGCCACGATCAGGCTGGGGGTGACTTGAGACAATGGCGAGTCGCCGGGCGCCCAACGTTGGGTGCTGAAGCCGCATTGCTCGGCAGCCAGGAGCAGAGCATGCTCGAGGGCCGCCTCCATGTGGTGGTCGATGACCAGCATCATCGGCGCACGAATGCCGACCTCGATCCCGCTCGACGACGATTCGAACAGCACGTTCATGATCCGACAGCGCCGGATTCAGCTGCTAAAGCCTGCGAAATGAGGGGTACCGCCAACAATCCCGCCTGACGGCCATCGGCCAAGACGCAGGATTGGACCCAGTTCGCCGGCCACGTCGCGGGCCAGCCGGGGAGCCCGCCAGCTGGGGTCGCAGCGCTACGCTCGATCAGCGCCAGGCCATGCATACGATCGACGCGCAGGCCCCAGACTGGCGGCTCTCCGGGAGCCAGGAGCGCATAGTCCGGATCATTACCCGGTGCTGACGGTGCGACGTCCAGCAGCCAGATCCCCAGATCGCCGGCGAGGGCGCGACCGGCACACCACGCCGCCGACTGCGGCAAACGCGGCGAACAGCGCACCGGCACGGCGCGACCGACAGCCGCGACCGCCATGGCCACGAGCACTCCCTGCCGCTCAGCGACGAGGACTCGCTGGTCCAATTGTTTTCCTGACGGGCTCATCAGGAGAAATGTTTACTTCTATACCACTGGATTGCATTGCTTCACGGCGCAGCAATTTCAAAACTACTTTTGACGCCGGTCCCAATTCGCCCCATCTGATCCGCCAGACACTCCTCCCCCTGCCGCAATAACGCTCCGGCGATCTGCTCCCGCGATTAATGCCTCAGCAGACGCCATGAAGCGTAGGAGCCTGTCGGAGATAGACTCCTGGGAGGCGTTCCTGGGGGCGCGGGCGACTCGCCCGCGCCCCCAGAATCGAGCCGACCGAATCTATTCTAGACAGCTTTCAACCACGCGCTCAGCGCCGTCGCCAATTGAGTCACGTTGATTGGCTTGCTAACGAAGCCATTCATGCCGGCTTGCGAGCATTCCACTTGGTCCTCGCTTCTGGCGTTGGCAGTCAAGGCCAGGATCGGGATGGCGTGATCAATTACCATGCTGGTGGGATCGCGGATGGCGCGCGTCGCCTCCAGGCCATCCATCTCGGGCATTTGCATATCCATCAACACCAAGTCGTAGCGTTTTTCGCTGAGGGCGTGCAACGCCTCAAAGCCGTTGCCGACGATATCGACCTGCTCGATGCCGAGTTTGCGCAGTATGCCGCGTCCGACCAGTTGGTTGACGGGGTTATCCTCCGCCATCAACACCCGCACGGTGTTTGCGAAGCGAACCTCGTGCTGACACTGAAATCGTTCGCTGACTGGGGCTGACCGTGCGCGTTCCTCGTGGCTGGCAGTCAACTGATACACCATCAATTCTTGAAGATCGCGTACACGCACCGGCAGAGGCAGGTATCCAGCACAGCGCTTGCCCAGACGCCGCTTGAAAACCTCGCGCTCAGCACTGCCGACTAACGCGATCACAGTCATGTCGTTCAGCGTCGCATCGGTACGCAGACGTTCGACCAGAGCCGGACCATCATACTCAGTGCGCGATAAGGCGATGATCACGAAGCGGAATGGGCGCTGTTCTTGGCTCGCGCGCTGCACCTGATCCAAGCAGGTCCGTAGCGAATCCGCGGTCTGCACCTGCATGCCCCATGTCGTCATGCGTTCGGAGTTAATCCGCCGGCAGGCAAGCTGCGTATCCACCAGCAACACGCGTGCTCCCACCAAGGCCGTTGGCGGGAGCGGCGGATTGGGCTGACCATCAGCGACCAGCAGCAAGCGTACGGTGAACCAGAAGGTCGAGCCTTGGCCGGCGCCACTGTCTACGTGACTGTCTGCGCGACTGTCAACGCGACTGTCGACCCCAATGGTGCCACCCATGAGTTCACTCAGCTGCTTGCAGATGGCCAGTCCCAGACCGGTTCCTCCAAATTCACGCGTGGTCGAGGCATCGACCTGCGAAAAAGGCTGAAAAAGCCGTTCACGTTTGTCGGCAGGGATTCCGATACCGGTATCCATGACGGAAAAACGCAGGTCCACCGTCTCCGCAGGGACAGCCGCCGAGGGGACAGCCGCCACGGACTGCCGCTCCAGTGTGACCTGGATGACGATCTCACCAGCTTTAGTAAACTTCAGCGCATTGCCGACCAAGTTGGTGAGGATTTGACGTAATCGTCCAGGATCGCCCTGAACTCGCATGGGCACCTCGGGCGCCACAACACAGATCAGCTCTAAACGCTTTTCATCCGCCTTGCCCACCATCACGTCGGTGAGGTCATCGAGCAGCGCCTGCACGTCGAAGCTGATGGATTCCAACTCCAGCTTACCAGCTTCGACTTTCGAGAAATCAAGGATGTCGTTGATCAATGTCAGCAGCGATTCGGAGCACGTGCGCACGGTCTGGCACATGCGCCGCTGCTCTGGAGTCATCTCGGTGTCCAAGAGCAGTCCGGTCATACCGATAATACCGTTCATCGGGGTGCGGATTTCATGGCTCATGGTCGCCAAGAATGCACTCTTGGCAACCGAGGCCTGCTGCGCCTGACTGGCCAAGGCCGTGGCCACAACCGTTTTTTCCGCCAACTGTTCATTAGCCGATTGCAGCTCCCGGTCCTGCGCCACCTGGTCGGTAATATCGCGTATAAAGGCGCTGAACTCATTCATTCCAGCAATTTTCAGGGGCGTAATGGAGAGCTCGATCGGGAACTCACGTCGATCGCGATGGCGGGCCAGAATCTCGACTCTTTTATTCAAGAACGATTCCTCTCCAGGCTCTAGGAAATGATGCATGTCACGAATAACCGCCTCGTGATGCTGTGGTAAAATGATCATGTGATGAAGCTTCTGCCCGATGGCTT
Source organism: Planctomycetota bacterium (assembly GCA_044338255.1). GTDB lineage: Bacteria > Planctomycetota > UBA11346 > UBA11346 > UBA11346 > CAIUVD01. The sequence goes on from JBIILZ010000045.1 coordinate 13,802, forward strand.
CAGCTTGGGGCCAACCGAATATTTTCTCTGCCTGATTGTTCCAACGGATGATGACCCCCTCTGAATCCATCTGCACCACGGCATCCATCGCAGTATTCACGGTCGCCGACAGGACATACTCGCTAACACGCACCGACTCCTCGGCGTTCTTGCGCACAGAAATCTCAGATTCCTTGTAGGTCAGGGCCTGCTCCAGGGCGATTGCCACGACACTGATCTCGTTCGTCCCCGCCAAGATGTTGGCCGGCATAACCGCACCCGTCTGACGACCGGATATATGCCGCCCTATCACGCTCAAAGGCATCAATACGATGCGCCTAAACAGAACATAGCCTATGGCGCCGACCAGACTGAACATCACCAGAAATCCCAGGGTCAAGATCAGGATCGTAGACCACGTCGCGCGCTCGGTCGAACGCGTATCGAAATGCACCACGATCACCCCATTGCGCAGAGCCTCCATGTGATGGTCACCATTGAACAGCCGCATCGGTGTGGTCACCACCAATTGATTGCGGTCACGCCAGGTATGCACCTGCATGACACGCGTACTGACGGCGATGGCCACGTCCTCTGGCCGATGGAAATCCGCTACGTCAGCAAGCCTCTGCCCGACCCAGGCCTGTCTGGTACAGGCCTGGATCCGCGCTGGCTGTCCGCCGACCACCGCGATGAGCGTGACATCCTGCTCGGCGCCCAACGCCGAGACCACCCGCTGCATTTCACCGGCTCGGGAGACGCTTTCCGCGACATAACTCACGGAATAGGCAATCGCTGTGGCGCGACGGCGTAATTCGTCATGCAAAAGACCGTACATCAGCCGTCCCGAGACCACGATGGCGACAACCGCAGCGCACACTCCGACCACTAACATGGGGAGCAGGACGGTGAAGCGCAGGGACTGAGGAATGCGCAGCCGGAAACTCATGATCAGGGCGAATGCGGCGTCACGAAACGGTCAGTGACAGTGCCTGCACGACGGTCTTCACCGCTCAATTGGTCACTGGCGCGCAGGATACGATCGACCCGATCCACCACCACGCTCAGTTTTCCACCTGGAGCAAGATACAGGGCCCGTTCGCTGGCCGGCACTAGGCGAATGCCGTCCGTCAAGGCGAGGGCGAATTCGTCTGCCGTGATCCCCTCGCGACTAGCCATGATTCCATGCGCCTCGGCGGGATTGCTAACCGTGAAGTCCATGGCGCGACGGAAAGCCTGCAACAGGTGGCCGACATCGACAGCACGTTCACGCACTACTTTCCCATCTATGGCGATGACGTCGACCACCTCGCCCGGGATTTTGGCGGTGGTGTATACCGGCACGCCTTTGTCCTCGGTCATTACGGCCAGCGAAATCGGTGGATAGGTCACCAGGGCATCCAGTTCGCCTTTTGCAAAAGATTCTCGCATGCTCAGTTGATCAATCGATACGACCGTGATGTCTTTCAGCGTCAATCCCTGTTCTTCCAGGGCCCGCACCAAGACATAGGCCCCGAGCGATCCGAGTTCGACCCCAACACGGGCACCGCGCAACGATTCCTTGCCCGTGAGCGTCGGCTTGGCGAGTACGACATCCGCACCATCGGAATAGTCGACCACATCCACGATTTGCAGATCGCGGTCAGGCTGGCTGCGTGCCTGCAGGACTTCGATCACCGTGGTACCTAATCCATCAATCTGACCACGCTCATAGGCGCGCCGGGCGTCGGACAGCGAATTGAATTCGACCAGGCGCACCTCGACCCCGGCTTCCCGATAGAAGCCCTTCTGCTGCGCGAGGTAAAGAAATTCATACCCCGGCCAGGCATTGATGCCGATACGCAGCGGTTCCTGCGGCGGGCGCAGGAACCGTACCAGCAGCAGACCCGCGATGCACGCAACCACTATCAACGCGAACAGTGGCCAGCGGACGGCGGTACGACGAACATGGGACATGTCTACTCCGAAGTGATCGAGTATACCTGAAAAGGAAATCGATCGCCAGCGAGATTCCAACCCCACCAAACCAAACGCCGAAACCGTCAAGAACGCACCAGAAATCGGGCTTCCACACAGGGAAACTGGCTGCATTTACTGGGCTTTATTCCACCACCGCAAAGCGCTCCACCAGGGGGATGCCGAAGGCGTCGCCGACCCCTCTTCGGCTGCGGCCAAGCACGATTCATGCAAGGAGGTCAGCGCCGGCGAGTCCGGCAGCAGGCCGATCGCACGCGCCAGATGTTCGACCGCCCGCGTCCGGCATTTCCAGGCCCCGCTCTGGTCCCCGGCATCGCTCAGCTGCTCGGCCTCCGCCATCAGCTGACGACCGGCTTCGGCCTCGCTGAGGGCCGCATCTTCATTGCCGGCGTTGAGCAGCCAACGGCGCAATTGCTCGACGAAGTCCTCGACCGTTCCGCGATCCTCGGCCTTGCTGGCCATGGCTTGTTCACAGGCATCGATCAAGCGCGTGGGCATAAACGAATCGGCACGGTCGAGGTGGACATAGCGATTGGCGGCGGCGCACGCGATGGCCTCCATGCTGTTGCGGCTATGGAAGGGCTGCTCCCCGGTGAGCACCTGATAGAGGAGCGCGCCGAGCATGAAGAGATCGCTGTGCACGACGACGCCGCTGCGCTCGCCACGGGCGATCTCAGGCGGCAGGCAGCCGGGGGTTCCGGCGCAGACATGCTGGCAGTGGTCGAGACGCGGACCGTGGAAATCCCCATCGGGCCCGGGCGCGATCGACATCGCTAGGCCCCAGTCGAGCACCAGCACCTCGCCGTACTCGCCGACCATGATGTTCTTGGCCTTGATGTCGCGATGGATGATGCCGCGGCTGTGGGCGAAGCGGATGGCATCGCAGACCTTGATCAGGATCTCGACATTGCGGGCGATGGCGGCGCGCGAGCAATCGCCTTCGATGACCGTTTCCATGGTCACGCCACGGACGTGCTTCATCACCAGGCAATGATCGGCCGCGTCATAGACGGGGATGATGTTGGGATGTTCGAGATAGGCCGTGACCAGGGCCTCGGCGCGGAACAGCAGCTGCTTGCGCATCTCCTGGGTCTCGTTGCTGCGCAGGACCTTCACCGCCACGTCGCGGGCCAGGGCATGCTGGCGGGCCTGATAGACCGCGCCCATGCCGCCCTCGCCGAGCACCCGGTGCAGGCGGTAGCGACGATTGAACTCATGGTAGTGACGGGTGGCATTGGCCAGTTCCGGCGGCGTCGCCGGCATCGGCGTCGGCACCCGCGACTGGCGGCCGCTGAGCGCGGCGTGCAGCGGCTCCAAGGTCGTGGCCGAGGGTTGGCCGGCCTCGTGCGGGACCAGGGTCGCGGTCGGATCATCCTCGCCCGCCGAGCCGACCATCTCCTGCCAGATGGCGCTGACCTCTTGCGACATGCCATCCGGTGAATCCATCGGCGAGTATACCCTCGGTTGTCGACGCTGCGCAAGGCGCCATCAACGGATATCTACGATCGTTAGCGTTGATGATTCCCGCCGGCCTTTTCTAGGAGCCTGTCGGGAATAGATGACCGAGGATGGCGAAGGTATCGTCCGGCAGATCCAAGGCGGCAAAGCGGGCGGATAGCGGGAGCTATCTGACCGTTTTGCCAACGCCGGAGCTGCCGGACGAGACCGAGTCAGCCGACCGAATCTATTCCCGACAGGCTCCTAGGAGTCTGTCGGAGATAGGCTTGGTCGGATGACTCGGTCTCGTACGTCATCTCCGGCGTGGATTTCACCGCACGCCTCCGATGCCATTCCCCACGGACTCGGCGGACAGCTGGCACTTTACCACGTCGAACGCTTCCTGTAGACGGTGCTCCGGTGACCTCGCTGCCGCGAGTACTGCGACCTGACCTGAGTCGAAACTCAGCTATCCAACCTTCACCGGCGGGATGCCGATCTTGGTGAAGGCCTCAGTCAGGCTCTGCCAATTGACGGGCTTGATCAGGTAGCCTTCGCACTGCGCGCGGAAGGCCATCATGATGCTATCGCGGGCATCGATGCTGGTGGTCATGATGATCTTGATGCCGGCCCCGCCGGTTCGACCGAATCCGTGCTCGACGGCGCGGATGCAGCGCAGACAGGCCTGGCCATCGAGGCCCGGCATCATGATGTCGAGACACACCAGATCGAAGGGCTGGTTCTTGACCAGCGCCGTCGTGAAGGTCCGGATGAGCGCTTCGCCATCCGCGACCGCCGTCACCGAGCCGTAGAGCTTGCACATCGTGGAGAGCATCAGTGAACAGGTCTCGTTGTCTTCAGCTATGAGAATGCGCATGAAATTTTCTTCCTCGAATAATATGGTTCATTGAAAAAGGCTCGTCGAAAAAAGCGCATCGAATAGTCGTCGTCAGGAGGGTTCATGTCCGTCGCTCAAGACGGGCGAGGGCGTGCAAGATGCGCTCCGGCATCGCCGTCAGCGAGGCGATCTCGCAGGCCGCACCGCCGGCGATCGCCGCCTTGGGCATGCCGAAGACGACGCAGCTGGCCTCATCCTGGACGATGGTATGCGCGCCGGCGTCACGCATGGCCTTGAGACCGGCGGCTCCATCCTGCCCCATGCCGGTGAGCAGTACGCCGACGGCATTGACCCCCGCAGCCCGGGCGGCACTCATGAAGGCGACATCGACTGCCGGTCGCTGGTAATGGACCTCCGGACCGCCACGGACCTCAACGTGGTAGCGCGCACCGCTGCGCGCCACGACCAGATGGTGGCCACCAGGAGCGACATAGGCCAGCCCAGGCAGCAGTGGCTCGCCGCCGACGGCCTCGGTGACGCGGATGCGGCTGGTGCGGTTCAGGCCCTGCGCAAACGAGGCCGTGAACATCGGTGGCATATGTTGGACGATGACCGTTCCGGGCGTATCGCCAGGCAGCGCGGCGAGGATCTCGCGCAAGGCTTCGGTGCCGCCGGTGGAAGCTCCGAGCATCAGGACGGTGTCGGTCGTCCGCTTCAGGCCGGTGCTGGGTATTACCGGTTTTTCGAGGGTCGGCAGCTCGCTGAGCCGGGGAGCACGGCAGCGCGCCGCCGCCGCGCTGCGGATCGCCCGCGCGAGGCGCGGCACAGCATCGCTGACATCGTAAGCCGATCCGGGTTTGCAGAGGACCTCGACGGCACCGAGCTCGAAGGCGCGCATCGCCTCGCTGCTGCCCGCCGGCGTCAGGCTGGAGATGACCACCACCGGCAGCGGGTGATGGCGCATGAGCTTGGCCAGGAAGCTGATGCCATCCATGATCGGCATCTCGACGTCGAGGGTGATGACATCGGGTTTGAGTTGGACGATGAGCTCGCGGGCGACGTAGGGATCGGGGGCGCTACCGACCACGCGAATGTCCGTGGTGCCGTTCAGGCCGTTGGTCAGCACCCGGCGCACCGTGGCGCTGTCATCGACGACCACGACCGAAATCATGCGCTCTGTCCCGACGGCACGCGCACCGCCTTGAGGATGCGCGAATTGTCGGCGTCGCCATCGATGGCCACGCCGATCACGCCTTCGACCAGGGCGAGCAGCACGACGTCGCGCGCACACAGCCGCCGAGTTGGCGTAGCTCGCGGCGGATGCAGATGGAACTCGTGATCCTGGCAGTATTTCACCGGCAGGAGATTGCCGACGATGACGTTGGCGAGTTCGTTGCACGCATCCTGGATATCGTTCTCGGCAAGGGGCTCGCCCGGCATCAGACCAAGAAGATTAGTGGCGGTGGCCTCGGCGGCACCGTGATCAAGGGCGACCACGATGCGTCCGCGGCTGCCGTCGGGACCGACCCACGGCACCTCGATCTGGATCCGCCACGGATCCGGTTCCGTCTCCGCCGGGCCGACCGGCATGAGAAAGGCCAGGTCCTCGACGACGGCGGCGATCGTTCCCAGGTAGTCGGGGTCACTCATGGTGCGCCTCCTTTCAATCCCGCCATCAATTCATCGACCGCCGCCACCAGATGTTCTGGGCGAAAAGGTTTGTGGATGAAGCCCGCACCCTGGGCCTTGAGGCGGGCGATGCGTGGCTGCGAAGACTCGGTCGAGACCACGATCACCATGGTCGCGCGCAGGGCGAGATCGGCGCGCACCTGGGTGAGGAACTCCTCGCCATCCATCACCGGCATGTTGATGTCGAGCAGTACGAGATCGACCCATTGGCTGCGCATCGCCGCCAGGGCCTGCGCCCCGTCGCCGGCTTCGACGATGCCGGCGATGTTCAGACCGGACATGCCGACGGCACGCGCGACCATGCCACGCATCATCCGATTATCGTCGACCACCAAGATGGAAAATGCCATAGCGGGTTCCTAAAGAAGATATTTCCGGCCCTGCGACTCGATCACGGTCTCACCGCTATCGAGCTGCAGGGACATCGTACGCGGGTTGATCCCGCCGGTGTCCTCGCTGGCCAGCAGCACGCCCTGCTGCCAGAAAACCTTGCGCATCACGGTCAAATTGCGGGTGGCGATGTTGAACAGATCATTGGTGGTGACGATCATGTTCGCCGCTCCCGCGACCGTGACCCGCAACAGGCGGCGGTTGGCACCGAGATCGGTGGCAGCCTTGAAGAGCAGGGCGATGCCGAGATCTACAAAACGCTCGGGGTACTGCTGGGCGAGCCCGGGATTGAGCTGCCCGAGCGGCAATTGGGCATGGAGCATGGCCCCGACCCGCGCATGCGGATCATAGACCACGATCCCCAAGCAGCTGCCGAGGGCGTGAGTGATGATCTGACCGCGATCGGCGCGCCGGGCGGCGATCGCGCCGATACCGACCACCACGCGACCGGCATCGGGGAGGGTATCAGGCGACATAGGTAGCCGGTGCAATGGAGCGCAGGGGGTGCTTGATCGCCGAGAGACTTTCGGAGTGACCGACGTAGAGCGTTCCACCCTTGGCCAGCAACCCCGCCATCCGGTTGACCAGGCGCTCCTGTGTCGGTTGGTCGAAATAGATCATCACATTACGGCAGAAGATGCAGTCAAAAGGACCTTTGATGGGCCACGATTCCATGAGGTTGAGGCGGGCGAAGTGCACCAGCGAACGCATCTGCGCCGTCACCGAGAAGATCGCCGGAGGACCGTGCTCGACCTGTTCGAGGGCTAGCTGGCGATCCGCCGCCGGCAAGGCCTCGATGCGATTCGCTTCGTACCTGCCGGCCTTGGCACGGGCCAGGGCGCGGGTCGAAATGTCGGTGGCGAGCAGCGCGACATCGCGCTTGTCGATGTCGGGAAGCGCCCGCAGCAGGCTGAGGGCGATGGTCCACGGTTCCTCCCCGGTGGCGGCGGCGGCGCACCACACCCGCACCCGCGAGGAGCTGCGCCCGGGCTTAGTCAGGGCCGGCAGCACGCGCTGCTCGAAATCCACGAAGTGTCCCGGTTCCCGCCGCCAGGCGGTGTGGTTGGTGGTCAGCAGATCGAGCATCACCGTCAGCTCCTTGGCGTCCCGGCGCACCAGCTCGACATAGGCGGGAAGCCCGCAGTCGAGCTGGCGCAGTCGTTTGCCAAGTCGCGACTCAACCAGCGTGCGCTTGGCGGCGCTGAGGTTGATGCCCGCCACCTCATAGGCGATGGTCATGATGTCGGCGACGGGATCGCTCATAATGTTTCACTGACCGTGGCGGTAGGTGGCGGTAGGCGGCGGTAGGTGGCGGTAGGTGGCGGTAGGTGGCGGCCTCAGAACTTGCTGAGGACCTGCTCATCACCAGCGCCATCGTCATCGAAAGGGATGACCTTGCTCGCCATGGTCGTGGTCGAGCGCAGCGCCTGGGTGCGGGCCATGGGCTTCTGGAGGTTCACGGTCGGCGTCGCCTTGGCCGGCCGGGCGTGGGCGGGAGCGGGAGCGCTGGGGCGCTCGGCGGATACGCCCCGGACCATCACGTCGAGTCCGGTCACCAGGCCGTTGAGCGTTTGGCTCTGCGCCGACAGCTCCTCGCCGACGGCGCTGTTCTCTTCGGCACCGGCGGCATTGCCCTGGGTGACCTGATCCATCTGGCGGACGGCGATGCTGACCTGTTCGATGCCCTGCGAGACCTCCTTGGTCGAGGCCGCGATCTCCGCCACCAGATCGTTGATCTTGCGGCTGGCGGTGGTGCTCTGGGTCACGATCTCGCTGACCCCCTTCGCCAAGATCACGCCGTTATCGGCGGCCTTGACCGAATTCTCGATCAGGGTCGAGGTGTTGCGGGCCGCCTCACCGGCACGCTGCGCGAGATTGCGCACCTCCTCGGCAACCACCGCGAAGCCCTTGCCGGCATCCCCGGCACGGGCGGCTTCGACCGCCGCATTCAGCGCCAGGAGGTTGGTCTGGAAGGCGATCTCGTCGATGGTCTTGACGATCTTCGCGGTCTGGTCGGCATTGGTCTTGATGTCCTGGATGGCCTTGGCGAGCTCGACCATCGCTTGCGAGCCGCGTTCGCCGGCCTGGCGGCCCTCGTTGGCAAGCGTCGCCGCCGAGCTCGAACTGGCGGCGGTCTGGCGCACCATCGAGCCCATCTCCTCAAGGCTGGCGCTGGTCTCTTCGAGGGCGGCAGCGGTCTTCGAGGTCCCGTCAGCGAGCGACTGAGCGCCACCCGCGACCTGCTGAGCGGCGCTGGCGGTCTCATCCGAGCACGAGGCGAGGTCGGTCACCGTGCGCATCAGCGCGTGGACGATGCCGCGGGTGATGAAGTAGGCTAGAAGCGCCCCGGCCACGACCATCGACACCAGGCCAAGGATTACCGTCAGGGACGCCGACTGGAGCAGGTCCATGTTCTTCTGCGATTCATCGTTCGACTGCTTGAAGGCCTCGACCACCGAACCCTCCGAAATCTCCTGCAGCTCCTTGCCCGAGGCAATGCGCTTCGCGCTGATGTCACTGAGGGTCTTGTTCAAGGCGATCAGCTCCTTGATGTCGGCTTGATAGACGTCGATGCTCTTCGCGACCACGTCCAATTCCTGGAGATGCTCCTTCAGCAGCGTCATGCTCCGAAGATGGTCGATCAGCTTATCGATCTCGGTGAACTCCGGCATCAGCTCGCTCAGCACCGTCATGTTGCGGGCCGCCTGGCCCTTCCAGCAGCCGACGCGGACCTTGGCGATCTTCTCGATCACCAGGGTGATGGTCGCGATCTTCTCGAAGCGCTTCAGCTCGTCGCTGGTGCTGATCTTGGCCTCAGCAGGCTTGGTCTCAGCGTGCTTGGCCTCAGCGTGCTTGGCCTCAGCGTGCTTGGCCTCGATGATCCGGGGCTCGATGAATTTGACGCCAGTGGACTTGGACTCAGTGGACGTGGACTCAACGGACTTGGACTCAGTGGACTTGGACTCAGTGGACTTGCCCTCAGCGGACTTGCCCACCACCTGCAGTTCCTGGCGCATCAGCTCGCTCTGCTCGGCGAGGTAATGAGAGGTGGTCTTGCTCAGCTCGGCGCCGCTGGCATTGAGTCCCTCGTTGACCTTGGCGATATGCTTGAGCTGCTCGTCGGTCTGATCGAGCAACGCATGAAAGCCATCGGCGGTAGCCTTGGCCTTGGCGGCAGCGGCACCGAACAGCGGCAGCTTCTGATCGTTGGCGAGCTTGATCGACTGATCGACGGCAATCTCCAGGAGGGCATAATGCTTCTTCGCCTCCTCGAGAAACTTGACGTCGCCGGTGAGGGCGTAGGTCCGCGCCGCAAGCATGGTATTCGCCGCATTGCGTTCGATCTCCCCGGCATGATTAGCCTTGGGGATGTAGCTCCGGCCGAGGATGATCGAACGGTCGACGGCGCCGTTCATGGTGTAGACCGCGAGCCCACCGACGAGGGCGCCGATGGTGAGGACGGAGGTGAAGCCGAGGGCGATCTTGGTGCCGAGTTTCATGCGTATGTTCCGATGCTGAAAGGCTAGTTTGTTAGCTGGCTAGTTGGTTGAGAAAGCATTCATGCCGAGGCGAGGGCTGTAGGCAGCTCATCACCAAGCACGCGGGCGATATCGAGGAGAATGCGGATCTTGCCCTGCGATTTTCCGATCGCCGCGACGCAGGTGGTATCCACAGCTAGACCGTACGCGGGCGGCGCCTCGGTTTCGGCCTCGGTGAAACGCGCCACTTCGGCAACGCGATCCACGGCCAGGCCGATCTCTCCCTGGCGGTTCTCGACGACGATGATCACGTTGTGCGGGTGCTCCTCGGCGGCGGCCATGCCGAAGCGCGCGCGGATGCTGACCACGGGGATGACTTTTCCGCGCAGGTTGATCACGCCCATCATCTCCGGCGGCGATCCCGGCACGCGCGTGATCGGCAGCAGGCCGATGATCTCGCGGACCTTGAAAATCTCGATGCCGTATTCCTCAGCACCTACCTGAAAGGTCAGATAAGTGCCGGCGACGAGGCCGTTGGCGGGTAACGCAGTCGATGACGTCATGTCGGGCTCCGAAAAGATCAGGTGTGCTCGGTGGCGGCGGATCCGCGCACCAGGCAGGCAGGATTGAGGATGAGGGCCACCCGGCCATCACCGAGGATGGTCGTGCCACTGGTCGCCGGGTGATGAGCGAGGCCCTCGTCGAAGGGTTTGATCACCACTTGGCGCTGGCCGAGAATGGCGTCGACCTGAATGACGAAATCGTCGCCATGATTATCGATCACCACCAGCGTCGATTGCTCAGGATCGACGACGCAGGAAGAGATGCCGAAGGTCGTCCCGAGATGCACCAGCGGCAGCATGCGTTCGCGGTACCTGATCACCTGGCCGTGTCCGAGGATGGTCTGCACCTGGCCGACCTTGGGGCGCATCATCTCGACGATGCTGCTGATCGGCATGAGCAGACTCTCGGCGCCAACTTTGAGCTGCATGGCATCGAGGATGGCGGTGGTCATCGGCAGGCGGATGGTGAAGGTCGTGCCCTGGCCGACGACCGAGGCGATATGCACCGTGCCATCGGCCTCTTCGATCTGACGGCGGACCACGTCCATGCCCACACCGCGCCCACTGACGTCGGTGACCTTCGCCGCCGTCGAGAAGCCAGGCAGGAAGACCAGTTGGAAGCAGGCCTGTTCATCCATCGCCAGGGCGGGATCGATGAGGCCTTTCTCGATGGCCTTGGCGCGCAGGCGCTGGGGGTCCATGCCGGCGCCATCGTCGATCAGGCGGATGACGACATCGTCACCGGCCTGGAAGGCCTCAAGGCGCAGGCGACCAGCGGCCGGCTTGCCCGCCGCCAGACGCGCCTCGGGCATCTCGATGCCATGGTCGATGCCGTTGCGGACCATGTGCATCAAGGGATCGCCCATGGTCTCGGCGAGAGTCCGGTCGATTTCGGTGTCCTCGCCGCCAAGGCTGAATTCGACCTGTTTCCCGAGCTTCTTGGCGGTGTCGTAGACCACCCGCGCCATCTTCTGGAAGGTTCCGCGCAACGGCACCATGCGCAGGCTCAAGGAGAGCACCTGCAGATTGCGCAGGATGCGGCCCTGGCGTGCGACCCCCTGCGCGAGCTGCGAATTCGCGATCAGCTCCGGACTATGCTGGACCATGGCCTGGGCGATGAGCAGCTCGCCGACCTGGTTCATGAGCTCTTCGAGCTTGGCCGTGGCCACCCGCGAGAAGACCTCGCCGCCGCTCTTCAGCTGATGCTGGACCGAGGCCGCCTTATCGACCTGCTGGCGGGTAGCCGCGCCATCGGCGACCAGGCGATCACCGATGCGTTCACCGGGATTGAGCTTGGCGGCGGCCTGTTCGATGACCTGACGCGGCACTCCCAGATCGGTGAGCAGATCGCCGATGCGTTCGCTCTTCGAGGCTGGAGCGGACGTCGCATGGGCCGAGGCCACCGCACTCGGCGGAGCCGCGGCCGCCACCGGGGCACTGGCAGGGGCCGCGCCGCCGACTGTCGGCTGAATCGCCGGAATCGCCGGAATCGCCGGAATCGCCGGAATCGCCGGAATCGCCGGAACCGGCTGACTCGTCGGAATCGGCTGACTCGTCAAGGGCAAGCGCGGGGCCCCGGTCGCCACGCGGCGTTTGACCTCGGCGACCAGCTCGCGCATAGCGTCAACACCGCAGAGGACGTTGGCGATGAAGCCCTCATCGGCGGGCGCCACATGGTCACGCACTTCCTGGATCTGGGCCTCGAAGCGATGGGCCTCCTGCTCGACCGCCGGCAGCGAGAGATAGGCGGCCATGCCTTTGACCGTATGGAAGGCCCGGAAGATACCGTTGACCTGCTCAGCACTGAGCGGCAGGCCGCCGACCACCACCGATTCCGCATGGTTGAGCAGCTCGAGGGCCTCGGAAACGAACTCGCCGAGCGCCCCCGAAGCTTCCCCGCTGCCGTCGACGTCGGCGTCGGCGCCGGCGACCTCGGAGGCAACCTCCGCCGAGGTCGGCGCGAGTGCGCGCTGGGCGTTCTCGAGCTGCGTGCAGAGCTCGAGGATGGCGGTGAAATGCTCGCTCGCGTCAGGACCACTGAGGCGATCGGCGAGCTGCCTCATGCGCGTCATCAATGGCCGCGCCTCGACGCTCCAGGCACCCTGCAGCATGCGCTGGGCCAGCGCCGCAAGGACCTCGGCGATGCCGGCAGCATCGGTCGCACCGATGACGATGAGCTGCGCGAGGGATGCGTTCACCGCCATTACCAAATCATCGGAATGGGCACCCGCGCTCTCCGTGACCGGTGCTGGCGCTGGTGCCGCTGCTGGTGCTGCTGCTGCCATGGGCACCGATACCTTGCGCACCTCTTCGAGGAGTTGGATGCAATCGTCGTCGGCCTCAGGGAGCGTGGTCGCTTGACCATTGAGGATCGAGATGTGGACCTGCAGACGACCGACGGCCTGCAGTAGCGCGTCGAAGACCGCGATCGATCCATTGAGATCATTGGTACGCAAGGCATCGAGCACCTGCTCACCAGCATGCGCCAGCTGTTGGATGCGCAGAAGATCGAGGAAACCCGAGCAGCCCTTGATGGTGTGCAAAGAGCGGAAGCAGGCATTGATCGCTTCGGCATCGACCTCGTCGGGTTGACGGCTGAAGCCGAGCAGGATCTCTTCGGCACGAGTAAGATGGTCGGAGGCCTCGGCAACAAACTCCGAAATCATGTCGTCGGTCATGACCGGCCTCCATTCGGCAACGCCGCACCCGTACGGAGCTGGCCACCGCCGCTGCCGTTTCCTTTTTCTTCTACGGACATTGCTAATTCACGATTCAGCATGGCTGACAGATGAATCCGCAGCCCTCTCAAGCGCGTAAATCGAGAAGGTTGGTACATGTGAGTACCTGAACCGTACATCACGATCAATCGGTTACGCAAGGGCGATTTAATAATTACCTAGAAATTTCCGATTTATCCCTCGCCCGTTTAATGAGAGTTTTAATGACATTCGTTCGCAGATGATTACCTGAACTCAGAAACCGTTTTCGGGAATTAAATGCAAGTCATTACATAACAATAAATTTATATTAACTAGAAATAACGTACTTATTACTTAGGTTAATTACGAGCCCAGATGTCCTTGATCGGAAAGCTCAGATTTTCAATTTTTTCGGTTCAGTTTCGCAACCGTAATTGCGCTCAAATCGCAAAAAAAACAGTCAGCTTATGTTGTCAGAGATCCACCGGACCAAAAAAGCAGATGCTGCCCTTCTGCGTTTTGGGAGTTGATGAAATGATTCCGAGATGGCTCAGCGCTGGCCGAGCACTTTCTGAATGTCGAGGAGGATGCGGATTCGGCCCTGGGACTTGCCGATCGCGGACACGCAGGTGGTGTCGACGGACATACCGTACGGTGGCGGGGCTTCGGTCTCGGCCTCTGTGAAACAAACGACTTCGCAGACCCGATCCACCGTCAAACCGAATTCGATGCCTCCGTTCTCGACGACGATGATGACGTTTTGCGGATGGGCCTCGACCTTGGGCATGCCGAAACGGGTGCGCATGCTGATCACCGGGATGAGATTGCCGCGCAAGCTGATCACTCCCACCATATCCGGCGGAGAGCCAGGAACCGGGGTGATCAGCTGCATGCCGATGATCTCGCGGACCGTGAAGATCTCGATGCCGTACTCCTCGGCACCCACCAGAAACGTCAGGTAGGTGCCAGCTACACGACCGACCGGGACAGCAGGTGAGGTCATCAGGCAACGCCGTTTCCTTTAACAAAAACACTCTGATTTCTCTGTAAAAATAGCGCTTGACAGCAGCCAGAAAAAAATTTCGGGGCCTTATGGCCTCTTTCTCACAGCCGCGTGCAACCGTGGACGACGTCCGCGCAATTCTCACCTCATTTGCGGGCCTCTTCGAGCGGTCCCGTCTCCTTGGTCCCCGACAGGTGGTGGTGACACTCTTGTACATGATCAGGGACAATTGCGGTTATAAACGTGCCCTGGACACCGTTTCGGCTCTGATGGGTGCAGAATTCGGCTGGAAGAAGTTTCCGCCTGTGGAGTCTCAAAACCTTGGCCGGTCCAGTCTCAATACTCTGGCCAGTTGTTGGGGTTGGTGTAGCGGTCTGATCAGGTTTGGCTATGGTGCAGGTGTGCCGGTCGGAGGGAGGAACCCAGGTGGTGCTGGGGCCAAGCGCCGACCGGAGGCTCGACAGCATACTGTTGGTCAGCGACGCCCGGCCGCGAGGTCGGGCGTCGCCTTTGGGTCCGGCGATCCGG
>JBIILZ010000140.1:0-8629 GCA_044338255.1 Planctomycetota bacterium
GGGGTTAGATCTGACGCGGAAAATGCCTCACCAGATTGGTGGGGCGGCAGAATGGGTAGATCTGATGACATGGCATACACTTACGGCGATACGGTGGATGCCAACTGCGTTTTTGAGGATGAAAGCAGTCATCCTCGCCGGCGGTATGGGCACGCGGATCAGCGAAGAATCGTCCGTGCGTCCCAAGCCGATGATCGAAATCGGGGGGAAGCCGATCCTTTGGCACATCTTGAAGGGATACGGACAGCATGGCATTACCGATTTCATCATTTGCTGCGGCTATAAGGGCTACGTCATCAAGGAGTATTTCGCCAACTACTTCCTGCATATGTCTGATGTGACCTTTGATATGCAGAATAATCAGATGGAAGTCCATCAGCGTCACGCCGAGCCCTGGCGGGTAACCTTGGTCGATACCGGTGAGCAGACCATGACCGGTGGGCGCATCCGTCGTATTCTGCCCTATGTCAAGGATGAGGAGGCATTCTGCCTGACTTACGGCGATGGGGTGGGCGATGTCGATATCTCCGCCCTGGTCGCCTTCCATCGGGCGCAGAAGACCTTGTGCACGCTGACCGCGGTTCAGCCGCCGGGGCGTTTCGGGGCCTTGGCGATCGATCAGCATCAGCGCATCGTCTCCTTCCAAGAGAAGCCGCAGGGCGATGGCAGCTGGATCAATGGCGGCTTCTTCGTCTGTTCTCCGCAGGTCATCGGGCGCATTGCCGGGGATGGCACTATCTGGGAGCGCGAACCGATGGAATCACTGGCGCGTGACGGACAGATGAGCGCCTTCCACCATCGGGGGTTCTGGCAGCCCATGGACACCCTGCGCGACAAGCTGTTGCTCGAGGACCTGTGGGCCAAGGACCAGGCTCCCTGGAAGGTCTGGTGATGTTCGGCGGCGTCTTCAAGGGCCGGCGGGTCCTGCTCACTGGCCACACCGGTTTCAAAGGTTCCTGGCTGAGCCAATGGCTCATCGAGCTGGGAGCCGAGGTCCATGGCCTGTCGTTGGCGCCCGATACCGCTCCGGCGCTGTTCGAGGTGCTCGGCTTGGAGCAGCGCCTGGCCTCGCACCGCCTCGCGGACGTGCGCGATATGGCGGCGGTGCAGGCGATATGCGTCGCCATACAGCCCGAGGTGGTCTTCCACATGGCGGCGCAGCCTTTGGTGCGCCTGTCCTATCGCGAGCCCGCCGCTACCTGGGCGACCAATGTCCAAGGTACCATCCATGTCCTGGAGGCGGTGCGTCGTCTCGCCTGTGTGCGTGCCTGCGTGGTGGTGACCTCTGATAAATGCTATGAGAACCGTGAGCAGCTGTGGGGGTATCGCGAAGCTGATGCGATGGGTGGCCATGACCCGTATTCGTCCTCGAAGGGCGCTGCGGAGATGGCCGTTGCCAGCTGGCGGCGGTCTTTCTTCCACGATCCGAGCGGTGCCCGGCTGGCATCGGGACGAGCCGGGAATGTCATAGGCGGCGGCGACTGGTCAGCGGACCGCATCGTCGTCGACTTCGTCCGCGCGATGGTCGCCGGACAGCCGCTGTCCCTGCGCAATCCCGGCGCGATCCGCCCATGGCAGCATGTGCTGGAGCCCCTCTCGGGCTACTTGCTGCTGGCCGCCAAGCTTTTGCAGGCAGAGGGCGCGGGCTTTGCCGAAGGTTGGAACTTTGGCCCCGGCGATGCCAATGTGGCCACGGTCAAGGAGCTTGCGGACCTCTTGGTGTGTGCGTGGGGCTCGGGCACGGTTGAGGCTCCACTGCAGATCGGGCAACCCCATGAAGCCCAACTGCTTAAGCTGGATGTGAGCAAGGCCCGCGCCCTGCTGGGCTGGAAAGGCATCTGGGACGTGCGGCGGACGGTTGCCGAGACCGTTCACTGGTACAAGGCCCACCATCAGGGGAGCGAGGATCTGTCCGCCCTGACCCGTCGTCAAATCGCCGATTATGCCCATGATGCCCGCAGTGCTGGCATGGCCTGGGCTGGCGATGCCGGTTAGGGCTCTTTCGGGGGCCTTGGCGGTTTCCCTTCCCCGGGTTTTTAACCTGAACGAGATGCCGATATTTCCATGACTGATCGCCTTGCACAACTCCGCGCCGAGATCCTCGTCAAGACCCGGGAGCTCATCAGCCTCCGTGAGGTTCCGCAGCCATTCATCCCCGGACAGACGACGGTCCCCTATGCCGGTCGCGTCTACGATGCCGACGAGGTCGAGGCTGGCGTCGACAGCATGCTCGATTTCTGGCTGACCTTGGGCAAGCATGGTGATGCGTTCGAGAAGGAATTAGCAGCGCTCCTCGGGGTGCGTTCGTGCATCCTGACCAACAGCGGAAGTTCAGGCAACCTCCTGGCCTTCGCCGCGCTCACCAGTTACAAGCTCGGGGAGCGGCGGATCCGCCCAGGCGATGAAGTCATCACCGCCGCCGCCGGCTTCCCGACGACCGTGTCGCCGATCATCCAGAATGGCTGCATCCCGGTCTTCGTCGATGTCGATCCGAGCACCATGGGGCCGCGTGTCGATCAGCTCGAGGAGGCCTATGTCCGCGGCCGGACCAAGGCGGTGATGATCGCCCACGCCCTCGGCAATCCATTCGATCTCGGTGAGATCACGCGATTTTGCCGCGACAAGGGGCTATGGCTGATCGAAGACAACTGCGATAGCCTCGGCAGCCGCTATGACGGCCAGCTGACCGGTACCTTTGGCGATCTTTCCACGCAGTCCTTCTACCCGCCGCATCACCTCACGCTCGGCGAGGGCGGCTCGATCAATGTCGTGCGTGATCCCAAGCTGCGGGTGATCGTCGAAAGTTACCGTGACTGGGGCCGCGACTGCTGGTGCCCCTCGGGCAAAGACGATACCTGCCGCAAGCGCTTCGAATGGCAGCTCGGCGAGCTGCCCAAGGGCTACGATCACAAGTACATCTACAGTCACATCGGCTGGAATCTCAAGCCACTCGATCCTCAGGCCGCCATCGGCCGTCAGCAGCTGAAGAAATTGCCGGGTTTCATCCAGGCGCGGCGGGACAATTGGGAAACTCTGCGGCGCGGTCTGAGCGGGCTCGAGGACCGTCTCGAATTCATGCTCCCGGCCCACGCCACCGCCTGGTCGCCGTCGGGTTTCTCTTGGCAGCCCGGCAAGCCGGTGGTCGAGCCGAGCTGGTTCGGCTTCATGATGCTGGTGAAGGGCGGCCCGCAGGCCCGCACTGCCTTGGCCAGGGCCCTCGATACGGCCCGCATCGGCAATCGCATGTTCTTCGGCGGCAATCTCGTCCGCCAGCCGGCCTTCGTCCAGCTCAAGGCCGACACCGTGGGCAGCGGCTACCGGGTGATCGGCGACCTCGCGGGTGCCGATCGGGTCATGAACGAATCGTTGTTCGTCGGTACCTACCCCGGTCTGCGTCCAGAGCATATCGCGCACATTGTCGGCACCGTACGCGAGGCTTGCTGAGCGCATATGACTTCTTTCGCCCCCGCTCACCCCGATCATTCGGGGCAGTGAGATGCCATGAGCAAGTATCCGATTGCGATCCTGGGATCAGGCAACATTGGCACTGATCTGCTGGTGAAATGCCAGCGTTCGGAAGTCTTGGAATGCGTGGCCTTCGTCGGCCGCAGCTTCACTTCCTCAGGGATGGTCAAGGCTCAATCCCTGGGCGTGACCTGTTCGGATCAGAGCATACACTACATCAGAAAGCATCAGTGCGACATCAAGCTGGTGTTCGATGCAACTTCTGCCAAAGATCACCATGTTCACGCGCCAATCCTCAAAGGCCTGGGCATCACCGTCGTCGATCTGACGCCGGCGCACATCGGCCCGATGTGCGTTCCAGGAGTGAACATGAGCGCCTCGCTCGGCGAGGGAAACCTCAACATGGTCACCTGCGGTGGACAGGCCTCGATCCCCATCGCCTACGCTATCGGTCAAACCCAGGGCGCGGTTGAATACATCGAGGTCGTCTCGAGCATCGCCTCGCGCAGCGCCGGCCCGGCGACCCGTGCCAACCTTGACGAATACATTGCTACCACCGAGGCCGGTATCCGGCTGTTCTCGGGGGCGGCCAACGCCAAGGCGATCCTCAACCTCAATCCGGGGGTCCCCTGTATCGACATGCAGACGACGATCTTCGCCAAGGTCGCCCGGCCGGATCTGGTCGCTCTCCAGAGGGCTGTGACAGAGATGGTGGTGCGCATAGCAGCATATGTTCCCGGTTATCAGCTGCTGATGGCTCCGCGACTGGACGACGGGCGCCTGGTGGTCATGGTCAAGGTCCGCGGGCTGGGCGACTATCTGCCTGAATGCGCGGGGAACCTCGACATCATCAATTGCGCGGCGATCGCCATTGCCGAAGAGCACGCACGCCACTATCGGCATCGGCAAGGAGCCACCCCATGACCGAGCGTATCCTCATCTGCGATCCCAGTCTGCGGGATGGCAACCATGCCGTCGCGCATCAGCTCAGCCACGAACAGGTGCGCGCTTATTGCCTAGCTGCGGATCGGGCCGGGATCCCCATCGTCGAAGTCGGCCATGGCAATGGTCTGGGGGCATCATCGCTGCAGGTCGGTCTGGCGAAGACCGCGGATGCGGTGATGTTGAAAACTGCCCGCGAGGCATTGCGTAACAGCAAGCTCGGCATTCACGTGATTCCGGGTTTCGCGACCATCGAACGCGACCTCAAGCCGGCCATCGACTATGGCGTGGATGTGTTCCGCATCGCCTCCCATTGCACCGAGGCCGATATCACCGAGCGCCATATCCGTTTCTGCCGCAACCAGGGCAAGACGGTTTTTGGCGTCTTGATGATGTCGCACATGGCCGATGTCCCCACGCTCTGCGATGAGGCGCGCAAGATGGAAGGGTACGGTGCCGAAGCGATCATCATCATGGACTCCTCGGGCACCTATCTGCCTGAAGATGTCAGCGAACGAATAGGAGCCCTGCGTGCCGGGCTGAGTGTACCTGTCGGTTTCCATGGTCATAATAATCTGGGCATGGCGGTGGCCAATTCAGTGGCGGCGGTCCGTGCTGGCGCCTCCATATTGGATGCCTGCGCGCGTGGTTTTGGCGCAGGTGCCGGCAATACCCAGATCGAGGCCTTGGTGGCGGTGCTCGAACGGATGGGCATTCCGACCGGCATCGACCTCTATGCCCTGCTCGATGCCGCTGACCTTGCCGAAGCGCAGTTGATGAAGGAGGTGCCGGCGATCAGATCGCTCAGCATCGTCAGTGGCTTGTCCGGGGTCTTCTCGGGCTTCGTCAAGCCAGTGCAGCGCATTGCTGCCGAAACCGGCGTCGACGCCCGTGACATCTTCTTCGAGCTCGGGCGGCGCAAGGTCGTAGCCGGCCAGGAGGATCTCATCCTGGAGGTGGCCCAAGAGCTGGCCTGTCATCAGCGCGCCGCAAGCGGAGTCAGGAGATGAAAAGCACGCGGGCGCAGATTGTCAGCGGCGATTGCGAACGGGTCTATGCAAGCGCCGGCCAATCACTGCAGGGCCTGGCCGGGGCCTCGATCACGGTCACCGGCGGTACCGGCTTCATGGGTGCGTGGATCCTCGAGCTGATCGCACACCTCAATGCCCGTCAGGGCATGGGCATCACGGTGACGGCGCTGGTCCGGGACAGCGAACGGTTGATCGCCGCCATGCCGCACATCGCTCATTTGCCGTGGCTTTGCCTGCAGCGCAACGACGTGCGTACCCTCGGCGAAATGCCGAAGAATACTTCGCATATCATCCATGCGGCCGGGGATCCAGATTCACGCAGCCATGCGTCGCGACCGGTGGAGACCATGCGGGTGATCGCTGAAGGGGCTGCGGCGGTGATCGCCGCCGCTCAGCGTCTCGGCCATCTGCGGCAGATCCTCAATGTCAGTTCGGGGAATATCCCCCATACCGGAACGGCTCTGCCGGGTGATCTGGCACGCACGGTCAGCGCCCCGTATGTCGAAGCCAAACGCTATGCGGAGACGCTTTTCCAGGCCGCCCGTAGTGAATTGCGTCTGCCGGTGGTGCAGGTTCGCCCGTACAGCTTTCTCGGCCCCTATCAGCAGGCGGATGCACCGTGGGCGGCGAATGCATTTCTGCGTGATGCCATGTGCGGACGGGCGATCCGCATCCTCGGAGATGGTGAAAGTATCCGTACGGTCATGTATGGGGCCGACCTAGCGATGTGGATGCTGGTGATGTTGGAGAAAGGCCGGGATGGGATGACCTATAGCGTCGGCGCGGATACCGGTCACAGCATGAAGTCCATTGCCCAAGCGGTCGCCGACCAGTTTCATCCCCGGCCGGCAATCCTCCTCAATTGCGCTCTCGCCGGTGCACCCGCGAAGACCTGCTATGTGCCAGATCTTTCGGCGGTGCGTCAGGCGCTCAACCTGCGGACCTATACTGATCTGGCCACCGCCGTGGCCCATTACCAGTCGTGGCTTGAAGCCCCGGCGGACGCCTGACGGCCCCGTCGATCGATCAATCCGAGTGAACCTATGAAAATCAAATGCAGCGATCTGGTGGCGAACTTCCTGGCCGAGAAACAGGTCACGACTACCTTCGGCATCACCGGTTCAGCGATTGCGCACGTCTTTGATTCGATCGGCAACCTCGGTAAGACGGAGATCGTCTGCGTCCATCATGAACAGGCGGCATGCATGGCCGCACAGGGTTATTTCAGGACGCGGGGCACGCCGACGGTGGCCATCGTCACCGCTGGTGGCGGGTCGAGCAATGCCATCACCGGTGTCTTGTCGGCATGGATGGATTCACTGCCGTTGCTGGTCATCTCCGGCAATGAAAACGCCAAGTTTACCTATGAAGACAACCCACTGCGCATCTGGGGCGTGCAGGGCTACGATTCGACGGCGATGGTGCAGAAGATTACCAAGCATGTGATTCGTGTGATGGACCCGACTATGATCATCTGTGAGCTGGAGAAAGCCTGGCAGATCGCTACCAGCGGGCGGCCGGGGCCGGTGTGGATTGATATCCCGATGAGCGTCCAGGGTAGCTTCGTCGAGGAGGCCGAAATAAAGCGTTATGCTCCAGTCCCCGTGCCGCAGACTGCAGTCACGCAGATCCGCCAGCTCGACCTCGTCGCGGATCTGCTGCGTCAGGCCAAGCGACCGGTCCTGTGGCTGGGCAACGGCATCCGCCATGCCGGATTTGTACCGCAATTGGCGGACTTCCTGGCGCGGATCGAAGTGCCTAGCCTGGTAACCTGGGCGATGATCGATGCCCTCGATCCCCACCATCCCATGAATTTCGGACGTGCCGGTGTCTATGGTCAGCGCTCGGCGAACTT
The DNA here is from genome assembly GCA_044338255.1 of Planctomycetota bacterium. Taxonomy (GTDB): domain Bacteria; phylum Planctomycetota; class UBA11346; order UBA11346; family UBA11346; genus CAIUVD01. Next base: position 7,294 of record JBIILZ010000140.1, read on the forward strand.
CGTTTTGCAGAATGCCGACCTGCTCATCACCATCGGCACGCGCATGCCGCTCCAGCAGGTGGGTTACGATATCAGCGAACTGGCGCGGACGGCGAAGATCGTGGTCGTTGATATCGATGAAATAGAGCTGGCAAAATATGCTCAACGCTATGACGTTTCGATTTGCGCCGATGCTGGCGAATTCATGCGCGGTCTCATCGCGACCCTCGGGCGCCAGGCCGCGTCGCCGGAGTGGCTCGCGTCCTGCAATGACTTCCGCAGCCGCTATCCGATCATCGGCCCGGAGCACAACGACATCGGTGACTTCATCAATTCCTACCGCTTCATGGAGCGCCTGAATCGGCATTTCCACGAGGATCAGGTCGTATGTACCGATGCCGGCACGGCGTTGCTGTCGGGGCATCAGGTGCTGCAGATGAAGCCTGGGCAGATGCTGTTCACTTCGCTCGGCCTCGGGGAGATGGGCTATGGCCTGCCAGCAGCCATCGGTGCGGCATTCGGTCGTGGACGCAAGGAGGTCTTGTGTCTCAATTGCGACGGCGGGATGATGATGAATCTGCAGGAGCTGCAGACCATCGTCCACCATCGGCTGCCGGTGAAGATCATCATCTTCAACAATGACGGTTATCTAATGATCAAGCACACCCAGAATGCGATGTTCCATGGACGTCGCTATGGCGTGGATCAGCGTTCAGGGGTGAGCTGCCCCGATTTCAGCAAGTTGGCCGCGGCCTTCGGTATAAAGGCTTTGCAGATCAATGTTTGGGACGATGTGGATCCGGTCCTGACGCAGCTGCAGCAGTATCAGGGGCCGGTCATCTGCGAAGTTCGTATGCATCCCGATCAGATGATGCTTCCTAAGCTCTCGCTGGCGATGCGTGCGGACGGCAGCCTGGTCTCACCGCCGTTGGAGGATCTCAGCCCGTTGCTCCCGCGTGCCGAATTGGAGCGCAACATGCTGATCGGCATGCACGAGAAATCCAGGCAGCTCAAACCTTGATGATGGTGGATCGGGCAACCTGATGCAAATCGCACTGCTGGGATCGACAAGTCATGTGGCCAAGGCGACCATGGAGTACCTGCGTCGGCGGGCGACGCTCACCCATGTCGCCCGCGACCCCCAGCGTGTTCGCGTCCACCTTGAGCGATTCGGTGGTGACGATGTCGCGGAGCACCAACGCATCTTGAGTTTCGAGGAGTTTGCTGCCTCTTGTGCAGTCTCAAAACTCTGACCGCTTCCAGTCTCAAAACTCTGGCCGGGTCCAAAGTGACCGGCCCTGATGGGTCTCCTGCCGGTCACCTGAGGATCCTCCCCCGCGAGGAGACCCGAAGTGAT
>JBIILZ010000046.1:0-28033 GCA_044338255.1 Planctomycetota bacterium
GGCCGCCATTTTTGCCCCATTGATCGCTGCGCGGGCTGGGCCACAGCCTCTCGTATAGGCAACACATGAACTAAAGAGCCTCGTTACTTCGCTCGTTCTACGAGTGGGGAAGTGCGTTTTTGAGGATCAATGGCCGGGGCATCGCCCGTCGCAGTAGCGGCGGAAGCAGCATCGCCCGCCTTGATGAACGGATCATCAGCCTCTCATCAGCCTCCGCGAAGCGCTCTGCTGCTGCGTCGTTGCCGCGCCGGGTAGCAGGGCGCATACTCCCCCATGCCTATGTCAAGTTCCACGCCAAGTTCCACGCCAAGTTCCTCGCCAAGTCCGACGCCCAAGCCTTCCCCGCAACCGTGGACGGTCCTCGCGCGGCGGACCTTGATCGCGGATACTTGGCTGCGCCTGCACGCGGAACGCATCCGCACCGGGAGCGGGGCCGAGATCGAACCCTGGTATGTGGTCGAGGCCGCCGATTGGGTGACCATGGTGCCGGTGCTCCCCGATGGCCGGATCATCCTCGTTGAACAGTACCGTCATGGCTTGGGGCGGGTCTGCCGCGAGCTGCCGGCCGGCAACATCGATGTCGGCGAGGACCCGCTGTTGGCGGCGGTGCGTGAACTCAACGAGGAAACCGGCTACCGGGCGGCGTCAGCGCCGATTCATCTCGGGTCGTTATATCCCGAGCCCGCCCGCAGTCGGGTGTCGGCAACCGGCTTCCTCATCCACTGCGTCGCCGAACAGGGGCAGCAGGCGCTTGATCCGGCTGAAGATATCGCCGTCGTCGCAGTCACTCCCGAAGAGCTGTTCGGACCAACCAATGGCGGATTGGTGCATGGCTGCCAGATCGCCTTCGTGCATCTCGCTCGGCGCTTTCTTACCGCGGGCTAATGATCCATCGGCAGGCGTTCAGAAGGGCCGACGGGCCCTTCTGAACCAGGCGAGACATAATGCTTCTTGCCTCCCAGGCGGTTGGACTCGCGGATCACCACCAGCCAGCCGAGAATGGCGACGGTCGCGATCAGACCTCCGCATATCTTATCTCTCGGATAGAGATGAGTCTCTCGGCGGACGAGGTGGCGTATGCTCAGGTCGCTCACCGCGAGCGTTCAGGTCTCGTTGAATTTCAGCAGCCGACCGGCATTGGCCATTACCGCCAAGGTCCCGAGATTGTGCAGCATCGCCGCTCCGATGGGGGTGATGAAGCCCATCGAAGCGACGGCGATGATCAGCAGGGTCCAGCCCAGGCCGATGGCGACGTTGAGGTTGATGGTCCGCCGGCAGCGCCGTGAGAGGCGGATGCAGGTGCCGAGCCGCGCCAGGTTGCTGCTCATCAATACCAGATCACTCGAAGCCAGGGCGACGTCGGTGCCGTGCGCGCCCATGGCCACGCCGACGGCGCCGGCCTTCAGGGCTAAGGCGTCGTTGATGCCGTCGCCGACCACCAACGGCCGACGGCCGGCGGCGGTTTCTGCGAGTACGCAGTCGAGCTTCTGCTGCGGTAGGACTTCCGCCTGGACCTCGCTGATGCCGAGACGCGCGGCCATCGCTAGGGCCACGCTGCGGCGATCACCGGTGAGCAGGATCTGTCGTGAGAGCCCAAGGCTGCGCAGGTCTTCGAGCGCGCTGCGGGCTTCGGCGCGCGGCTCGTCGGCAAGCAGCAGCCAGCCGAGGAAGCGTCCGGCACGGGCCACGCCCACCACCGGTCCGTCGTGCGCGGGGATCTCGGGGATGCTTGCGAGCTCCTGGAGGAAGGCAGCGCGGCCCATGGCCACCGGCACGCCATCAAGCAGCCCCTTCACGCCCAGGCCGCCCATCTCGCTGACCTCGCTGAGATTCAGGCGCTGATCGACGGCGACGCCGACGGCCACCGCCCGGCTCACCGGATGACTGCTCGCCGCACCCAGGCTGGCGGCGAGCCGCTGCAGCTCCGCGCTGTCGACGTCCGGCGCCGGGGCCACTCCCACCAACGACAGCTGGCCGACGGTGACGGTGCCGGTCTTGTCGACGATGAGGGTGTCGACATCGGCCAATTCCTCAAGGAAAGCCGTGCTTTTCACGAGGATCCCATGACGGCTGGCGACCGCCAGCGAGGCGATGGCGGTGGCCGGTGCGGCGAGCACCAGGGCGCACGGGCAGCTCGCCACGAGCACCGCCATCATCGCGTCGACACGACCGGTGTAGAACAGCACGCAGGCGGCTGCTAGCAGCACCAGAAGCAGGTAGCTGCCGGCATAGCGTTCGAGCAGGCGCGTCACCGGCGGCTTGGCGCCTTCGGCGGTACGCATCAGCTGGACCACGCGGCCGAGGGTGGTTTCGCCGCCGGTGGCGGTGACCTCGACCTCGATGCGGCCGCCGAGATTGATGGTGCCGGCGGCGACGGTTGCTCCCGGCGCGACCTCCACGGGCATCGATTCGCCAGTGATCGGCGCCGTGTCGATGGTCGAAACGCCGTTGCGCACCAGGCCATCGGCGGCGATGCGATCGCCGGGACGGATCTCGATGCGGTCGCCGACGAGCAGACGATCCGCTGGGACCTCGCTCATCAGGCCGTTCTGGTCGAGTCGGCGGGCACCGACCTTGGTCAGTTTGCCGAGGGCTTCGATGGCTTCCCGCGAACCCAGCAGGCTGCGTTCTTCGAGCACGTGGCCGATGACCATGGCCAGCGGCACCAGGGCTGCGGTTTCGAGATCGCCCACCACCCAGGCAGCAATCAGGGCCGTCGCCACCAGCAGATCGGTGACCCCGTGCAGCGTCGGGTTCTTGAGCGCCGCGAAGGCCTCGATGAAGATCGGCACCGAGACGATCAGCGCCGCCGCTCCGGCGACCAGTTGCGCCAGCTCCTGCTGCCCGGGCAGCAGCAGCTGGATGCCCAGCGCCATTACCAGCAGGCCGGCGCAGAGCACCGCCAGGCTTAGGCGGATGGCGAGCGCCCGGCGTTCGCCGGAGAGTAGCAGGCCATCGTCGGCGACCTTGAGGATGCCAAGGTGATCGTGGTTGCAGCAGCCACCGCCGTCGTCGTGGACGTGGGCTTTCAGCGCCTGGGCAGGGGTGTGGACGGCATTCATGGCATCAGCGTCCGGGTACGTAGAGCTTGGCGGATTGGCCTTCGGGCACGGCGACAATGCCACCGGCATTCTTGATGATGGTCTCGATGCGCTCGCGGTAGAGCCGCGTGATCAGCAGCTGGCGGCGCTCGGGGCTGTTTTCGGCGAGCACGGCGTTGATGCGATCGGTGGCGACATGGGCGGCGCTGATCGTCTCCTGGGCCTTGGCTGAGGCTGCGGAGAGGATTGCCGAGCGTGCGGCAGCGCTTTCCTGGTGCAACTTGGTGGCTGCGGTCTTGGCTTCGGCGATCTCCTTGGCGGCGCTGCTTTCGGCGGCGATCACGGCATCGAAGCTGGGTTTGGCGCGGTCCGGGAGATAGGCCGTGAGATCAACCCGTGACACCGCCACGCCGAGGTTCAAGGCCGCCAAGCGCCGGTTCATGGCGGTGACGATGTCGCCGCGCAGGCGCTCGCGGCTCTGCGCCACGGATTCGTTCTGGGCTTGGTTCAGCGAGTCGGGGCTGGCGACCATCACCCCGTCGAGGCCGCGCTGCGCGCAGGCGGCGATGGTCGAGGCCAGGAACACCCGCGTCAGGGCGCTGGCGACACGCTCGCGGGCCAGGACATAGGCCCGCGCATCATCGACGACGTAGGCTAGGCTGCCGCGCAGATGGACGACGCCGGCATCGCCGGTGAGCACGAAGCCGCCGTCTTTGCGTGGATCGAGGCCGATGCCCACCGGGGTGATGGTGCCGCCACCGCTGTCGCGTTCGAGCAGGTCGAGGCGCGTGACCTCCAGGCTCAACTGCCGTTCGGCGCCGGGAATGAAGACCACTTCCTCGAACGGACGTGGCCAGGCCAGAGCCAGGCCCGAAGTCACCACGCGCTCGATCGCGCCCAGGCGATAGATCACCGCCTGCATGCCTGGTTCCACTGAGCGGATGCCCGAGGTCAGCCACACCACCGCGAGCACCGCCACCACCAGGTACAGCAGGTTGAAAGCGCTGCGCAGCGCCGCCGAAAGCGGCGACTCGGGGACGACCTTCAGCGGCGGAGCCTCGGCTGCCGTCTGGGTTGCGGCTGAAAACAGCGGCTTGATGGTCGCGGGTTTGAAGACCGGTGGCTGATCGCTCACGGCTTGCCTGCCTCGGCATGGGCTGTTCCTGCCGCAGGCGCTGTTCCCGCCGCAGGCGCTTGTCCTGCCGCAGGCGCTTGTCCTGCCGCAGGCGCTTGTTGTCCCGCCGCAGGCGCGGTGCTGAACGTTGGCATCTCGACCAGGGCGCGGAAGGGTGCGGCGTCGGTGCGCAGCACTAGGCGCGAGGTCGGGCTGATGATCTGTTCCAGCGAATCGAGCGAGCGCAGGAACGTGTAGAGCTGCGGATCAGCCTGATGCGAGGCGCCATAGATGCGTGCGGCCTCGGTGCGGGCGGTGGCTTCGATGCTGCTCGCCTCCTCGTTGGCCTTGGCCTTGGCGATGCGTGCGTCGCGTTCCGCATCCGTGCGGATCTGGCCGGAAATGCGCCGGCCATTGGCCTTCTTCTCCTCGGCTACCGTGTCGCGTTCGGCGGACATGCGACTGATGGTCGCGCCGACGGTGGTCTCGGGCAGCATCAGGCGCTCGATGCCGACGCCGGTGATCTCGATGCCGAATTGCATCTGCCCCTGAACGCTGATGCGTTCGCGCAGGGCCTGTTCATAAGCTTCGAGTTGCACGCGGGCGGGGTCGGTGTTGAGCAGCTGCGCCAATTCGAAGCGGCTGGTGACGGTCTCCAGGGACGAGCCGAGGAAGGTCCGCAGCTTGTTGGCGGCTTCGTCGGGATTGTTCTGCACCGCCCGTAGGAAATGACGGATGGTGTCGTCGTTGCCGGGGACCTTCCATGCCACCCAGGCCTGGACCACGACCGACAGTCCGTCTTTGGTGAGTACGCCATGGATGCCGCTGGCGGTGGTATGCAGGCGCAGATCGACCTCGACGGCGCGCTCGATCGGGGCCGGGAATTTCCACGCCAGTCCGGGCTCGGTGACGACGCGCACGGGATTGCCGAAACGGGTGACCACCGCCGCCGAGCCGGCACGCACCAGCTGCATGGTCGCCGCCGCCAGGCCGAGGACGATGAGCAGGCCGGCGGCGAGGTAGCGCCAGGTCGCGCCAGGGGCCGCCGGGCCGCCGTGACCGTGATCGTGGCCGTGGCTGTGACCGTGCTCGGAGTTGGTATGGGAATGGTCGTGGTCACCGGACATCGCAGTATCTCTCAATCATTTCCGGGTTCGGTTTTACGCAGGTCGATCACTGGTCCGCCGTCGAGCGGCAGACGATGATCGATGACGGTGATCTGGGCCTTGTTCAGCGACCGGCCGACGACCTGCAGCCAACGTTCGAGACGCAGGGCTGCCGGGGCGGCATCGAAGGCGGCATGGTCGGCTCCGAAGCGCACGGCCTCGGCATGGGCCTCGGCCACGGTCTCGCTGGCGCTGGCGGTACCGCGTGCCAGTCGATCATAGGCATCACGCTGGGCTTCTGCGATGAGGCGGGCGGCTTGGCCATGGACGCGGGCGATCTCGGTGACGGCGCCGATCTCGGCGGCCTGCACGCCATGATAGGCGGGCACCGCCGCCATCGGCGGATGGATGGCATCGATGACGATGGCGGTGATCTCCAGGCCGGTGGGGATGGCATCGAGGCGCGCCTGCAGGGCGGTGCGGACCTCGGCGGTGATCGTATCGCGATCCTCCCCGATCAGTCCTGCCAGCGAACGGGTGGCGAACATCCGCTGCATCAGGCGCATGGCTTCGCTGCGTACCAGGGCTTGCGGATTCGCAACGTGGTAGACCGAATCATAGGCGGCGGCATCGCTGAGGGCCACCCGCCACATCACCCGCACATCGCTGTTGAGCAGCTGATAGCCGATCTTTGAGGTATCGGCGGCATTGCTGCCGGTGGCGGTGCCGGGCACCAGATAGGTCGCATCCGAGGGATGCAGCTTGTCCCACAGGCGGTCGAAATCTGCCGGGGTGTCGGCGTCAGCACGTAACTGTGCGAGCAAGGCGGGGGTGAGTTCGGCGGCGAGTTCGCCGGCTAATGGCAGCTCATGGACCTGACCGAATTCGACGCGGTAGACGCGGCCGAAGGGCCACGGCAGATGCGCATGCAGTCCGGGCTGAAGGATCGTCACCGGCGCGCCGAAGCGCTCATAGACACCGCGTTCAGCGACGCCGAGGGTGGTCAGTCCGGAGATTAGCCAACCGATCACCAACAGGATCGCCAAGAGCGGCAGGGCGGCGCGCTTGAGGAAGCGGATCGCCCAACTCTGCGTGAGGTCGATGCCGAAGCGTTCCTTCAAGCCGTGGCCGAAGAGCGCGCCGTCGCCGCGCGTCAATAGCAGGGCGGCGATCAGGCTATCGCCCAGGCCACGGGCTTCGGCGGCGCGCGACACCGGCAAGAACGGCGCGATGAGACCGCGTAGGGCGAGCTCACCGGCAATGCTCAGGACCAGACCTAGCCACACCCATTGCACCAGCACCGCGGCTTCGATATCGAGGGCCCGGCAGGCGCTGGCTCCGCCGCCGATGACCAAGGTCCACACCCCGAGACGCAGCAGGCGGGCGAGATGCCGCCCTTCGGCGAAGCGCTCGTGGGCATCGTGGTGCAGGCGACGTTCGATAATCAGCAGGGGGAAGGCGACGACCACGGCGACCACCGCCAGCGCCAATTCACTGCCGTTGTCGGTCGAGGCCAGGGGCCGCAGCCACCAGCCGATGGCCAGCGCCGCCAGCGCTGCCGGCAGCATCAGGGCGGCCTGCCCCCAGGTCGCCAGCCACGCCAGGCGGCTGGTCTCTCCGGTAACGCGGAGATCGTAATCGGTGCCGGCGCCGGTGAGCAGGGCAGAGGCAGAGGCAGGGGCAGAGGCAGAGGCAGAGGCAGGGGCAGAGGCAGGGGCAGGCGCCGTGCTCGCGGCCTGGGTCCGCACCAGGAGCGCCTCGGCGAGGCGGCTGCGGCCACCATCGAGTATCCGCGTGGCTGCCAGCGCCCCGCTGATCAGGGTCGCCACGGCGCTGATCAGGCCAAGGAAGGAACTGAACTCAGCCGTCCGCCAAAACGCTCCGGCGGCCAGGGCCGCCAGCGCGATGACCAGGGCCACGACCATGCCGGCCGTGAGCACGGGCAATCGGCGATCGGCGGCCGCAAGTGAGGAAATGTCGATATCGGTTTGGCTTACCATGGTCCACTGGAAGTCGCACTGTCCGCACCAGACCGCCCCGGCGCAAGTCCTGCTCGGTCCGCCGGAGGTGACGTCGAGCGCTCACCAAGCTTTCAAGTAGATCCTGTTGTTGGCAGAGAAAGTTTTTTCCACACCCGCAGAGCCTCGGTGACGCCCCAGGCTTGGGCATCGCATCCCCGCGCGTGGTGTGGGCTGTCGCCATCGAGGATTTCCGGAATATGCCCGCTGCAGCCGCCATCGACGAGCATGTCCATCGAGCCGAGCAGACTGCGGGCGGTGACCACTGCCAGGGGCGTGTGGCCCCAGGCGCTGGCGATGGCTTCGCAGACGCTGGGGAACGGCCACGTCCACGCCGTGCCGTTATGATACGCCGGTTTGCGACGGGTGTCCTCGTCGCCTCGATAGATGCCCCAGTAGGGATGCAGGGGATCGTTGAGTGGCTTGCCGGCGGCTGAGAACAGCGGCAGCGGCAAGGTCACCGGCAATGGCGCTAAGGTCCGCACTGCCCCCGGGACCACCAGATGGCGGACGACGGCAGCGACGCTGCGGCGGGCGAGGTCACCGCTGATGACCCCGAGGCTGATGGCGAAGATCTGATTCGGACGCAAGGCGTCATCGCGTTGCGCCTGGGCCGCGCCCACCCCCGGGCCGGCCACCAGGAGATCGGCGAGATAGCCGCGCTCGCCCATCCAGAAGTGATGCAGCAGCGAGGCGAGGGCGGTTTCCGCGAGGTCCGCCCAGGCCGGTTGATTCGCTGCCGGTGGCAACTGGAGCCGTGCCAGTTGGCGCAGCAGGCGCAGCCACAGGACCTGGATTTCCACCGGGTAGCCTTGGCGTGGCGTGCAGGCCGGGTAGTTGGTATCCATCCACGTGAAATGCGCCGGGCTCCACACCAGCGCGCTCGCCGGATCGACGCGGATGCCGTTGGCGGTGCCGGCGAGGTAGCCGCAGGCGATCGAGCGGAGGATGTCGGCGAGGGTGCGCGTGGCATCGACCTTGGTCGCATACAAGGCCGGGGCCGGGCGGATGGCAGCGAGTTCCTCGAGGACCACCGCGAACCACAGCGGTGCATCCGAGGTGTCGCGATTCTCGGCGCGATCGCCATTGAGCAGGTTGGGCAGAGTGCCGCCCGCTTCGAAACGCCCGAAGGTCGTCAGCAGGTGTTGGACCTCGTCATGCCGTCCGGCGGCGAGCAGCCCGCGGGCGCTGATGAAAGTGTCGCGTCCCCAATCGAGGAACCACGGATAGCCGGCGATCACCGTGCGCCCCTGATCGCGGCGCACGAGGTAGGCCTGTGCCGCCAGTGCCAGCTGCCGGCCGAAACGATCGCCGGCGGGGAAGCCGGCGGCCTGCAGGGCTTCGCTGCACGCGCGCGTGCGGCTGCCGACGAAATCGCGGATCTCGGCGGCGGGCGGCTCATCGCGCTCGGCTGAGACCACTAGGTGAACCTCGGCGCCTGGTGCCAAGGGCACCTCGAACCAGCCCGGCGACCAGGCATCGCCGTGCCCGGTCATGCCGCGTTCGGCCTCGACCGGGTGGGGGATGCCGGTGCACCATTCCTCTTCGGCACGATAACGGCCGCCGTCGGTCCACACCGTCAGCACGCGCTCGGCGGCAGGCGCGAAACGGAATCCCGGACGTTCTCCGAGGGTCGTGGTGTGGCTGGTGAAATGCGCCTCGCTGGCGGGCGAGCGTTGGGTTTCGCTGTGGAAGCTGCGGTCTTCGACGTCGACGCGGAGGATGACTTTGACCATCGCCTGCGCCGGCAGGGCCGTGCCCCACACCGGGACGACGTCGGGACGCGTGACGCGCACAACAGTGGTGTTACGGCCATCGAGCATGTCGATGGTGAGTTCGATGGTCACCATCCGCCCGTCACCAGCATTGGCGAGGAAGCGCCAGCTGGCGGCCGGGCCCGACTCGAAGCCCACGAGGTTGTGACGGTCGAGGGGCGTGACGAAGCCATCGGCATTGAGCCAGGCACGCAGGCGCTTGGCGAGGATGTGGCGATCGCTGGGGGCCGTGGGATGCAGATTGGCGCCCAGCAGGCAGTCGTACTTGGAATGGATGCGCCCGAGGTCGATGCCCAGACGGGCCATGCCGCCACGGCCATTGGTGAGCAGCGCGATGCCGTTGGGGTCGACATCGTTGTGCTGATGCATCACCGGCATCGCGCGCAGGCGCAGAATGCGGCCGGTGACCGGCTGCTGTTCGCCACGCACTAGTTCGAGGGTTTGCCAATGCGCATCGGTGGTCGGCGGGAGGGCCGCGACATGGCCCTCATCGACGGCCACGCTCTCGAAGTGCCGGGGAATGCCGCCCTCGCTGTTGAGGGTGAGGCGGAAGGGGCGGGCATCGCGCACCAGGATCCACACCCCCGGCGGCACCGGCAGATCGCGGGTGGCATCGTCCGCTGACCAGCGCACCACCGGTGGCAGGTCGGTGCTGGTGGCGGCGAGCTTCAGGGCGGCGAGCAGATCGACGGACGAACGGCTGCGATCGAGATGCGCGGCGGCGGCCAGGAAGCGCACCGGATCGGCGGCGAACCACGTTGCCAGATCGCGCCAATCGGCGGGACCGAGATCTTCATTCGAACACACATGGCTGAGCGCTGAATACGTCGACGCCGCCTGCGCCCGACGCAGGCGATAGTCATCGCCGGTGCCGGGGGCGGCGACGGAGGCCGCCAGGCACCAGGCGCTCAGCGGTGGGACCTCGATGATGGCCTCGCTGTCGGTGAAGGTCGCGGTCGGTAGTTCCTGGCCGAGCAGTTCGACGCGCAGGCTTCGCCAGTACCCGGCGTCGAGGCGCAGCGTATGCGGCTGGTCGCGATCGGGGTTGATGATCACCAGTGCCTCGCGCTGATCGGCCTGATCGGCCTGGTCGACGCTAGCGACGCGGCGCAAGGCGATGATGCCGGTGGCGGGATCAGCGAGGGGGGTGATCATCGCCCCGTCGAAGAACACCGGATCGTTGGCGAGCAAGCGATTGAGAGCGGCGAGTTCGGCGATGAGATTCTCGTCGGCGCCCCAGTTGAGACCCCGGCTCTGGTGGACTTCCAGTTTCTCCTGGGCCAGCCATTCGACGCCGGCGGTGAAGCCATAGGCGCCAGCGTCGCTGGTCAGGGCGCTCAGACGATTGCGCAGCAGCGCCCACGCCCGGCCCTGCTTGGCGAGACGATCATTGTCGTGGGTCTCGCTGTAGTGGATGAGCACCCCGCGCGAGGCGGCGGCGCCATGGCAATGCCGGAGGTAGCTGCCGATGCTGGTGGCGTCGAAATTCTGGAACAGTTCGGAATAGGCCCACTGCATGCCGCCGTTGGTGAGCAGGGCTTCGGTGGCCTCCCAGGCACCGCCGAGTCCTTCGAGGAGGAAGATCGTGCGCGGGAATTCCTGACGCACGCGACAGACGATATACTGCCACGCCGGCAGCGGCACCATGTAGCCGGCATCGCAGCGAAAGCCGTTGACTCCGCGGCGGCACCAAGTGATCAGTGCCTGGGCGATGACCTCCCACAGTTCTGGCCGCGAGTTATCGAGCTCGACGAGGTCTTCCCAGGTATTGCCCCACGCGCCCGGCGAATGGAAGGTGCCGTCGGGGTTGCGCTTGAACCATTCGGGGTGGGCATCCTGAAGGGTCGCGCCCCAGCCGGTGTGGTTGATGACGATGTCGAGGAACACCCGGCAGCCGCGGAGGTGCGCGGCCGAGGTCAGTTCTCGGAACTGGTCGATGGCCGTGGTGCGCTTGTCGAATTCGACCAGCGCCGGATCGATGGCGGTGAGATCCTCCTGGGCATAGGGCGAGCCGAAGCGCCCGTAACGGGCATACGTGGTAGGCGTCGGGCCGACCGGCAAGAGATGCAGGATCGTACAACCGAGGCGCTCGCTGATATGCGGCAATTCGCGGATGAGATCACGGAAGGTGCCCGAAGGCGGGATCACCGCGTAGCCTTCGCGGTCGAGGGCTGCGAGCACGCCGTCGCGCAGGCTGTCGCGGGTGGCGGCGGCAGTCTTGGTCGCCCCGAACATCCGCGTAAAGGCGCAGTAGACGCTGTTCGAGGTCCGGTAGTCGCTGGGATGGATGCTGATGCCGAGGTCGATGCCGGCGGGCCATTCCTGGCGGCCTTCCTCGTCGACGGCATAGGCTTTCGCGCTGAAATAACCGATTTCCGTCATCGGCAGATCGAGTTGCCAGCCACCGTCGATCGGGCGCATGGCGATGTCGCGCCAGGAGGCCCCGGCGAAGGTCCCGGTGCCGCCGAGGCTGGCGATGGTCTCATCGCGGAGGCGTTGCGCGCGCCCGAGATTGGTGCGCAGGAAGGCTCGCCAGTTACCCTCTGCGGGCGGGGTCCACTGCAGGGTGAAGGTTATCCGATCGCCAAGATGGCGAAGCAGACGAGCACCGGAATGTGGGACCATGGTCGGAGCGGGCATGGCCGGACGATAAGGGGGGAAGGTCGTCTCTGAAAGCGGATTGAATGGCCTATCCCGGGCAACTGTCTAGTCTCTGCGCGTGCTTACCGAACTCACCGTCCCCACCTCTGCCATCGGCGTCCGTCTTGACGTCTGGCTCACCGAAGCCCTCGATGGCTGCACGCGCAGCCTGGTGGCGCGCCTGATCAAGCAGGGGATGTGCTCAATCAACGGGCCTACCGGCAAGGTCATCAAGCCCAAAGCCGGGTATTTCCTCGATGGTGGCGAAGTTGTGGCGCTGGAAGTCCCTGATGCCGAGCCCATGGAAGCCAAGGCCGAGGACATCCCGCTGACCATCCTCCACGAGGACGAACGCTACATCATCATCGACAAGCCCGCCGGCATGGTCGTGCATCCCGCCGTCGGTCATCTGCGCGGAACGCTGGTGAATGCCCTGCTCGGACGCTACGGCACGCGATTGGCCTCGGGCGAAGGCTGGCGTCCGGGCATCATCCATCGCCTCGACGCCGAAACTTCGGGGGTCATCGCCGTTGCCCGTGACGACGAAGCGCTGCGTTTCGCCCAAGAGGCCTTCAAAGAGCGGGAAGTAAAAAAACTATACCTGGCGTTGGTTGCTGGCGAGCCGAAGACCGATTTCTTCGAATCCAACGGCGCCATCGGCCGCCATGCCCGCGATTTCCGCAAACGCGCCATCCGCGAGCTCGGCGAGGGCGATGCCCGCGAGGCCTACACCAGCTTCGTCGTGCACTCGCGCGGCAAAGGTTTCAGCGTCATCGAGGCTCGGCCGCGCACCGGCCGCACGCATCAGATCCGCATCCATCTCGCCGCCCACGGTCACCCGATCCTCGCCGACGTCGTCTATGGTCGGTCACGTACCTGGCCGGTGAATCCGCCGGTGGACTGGAAAAAGGACGAAAAAAAGGACGGGGCAAAGGACCGGGAAGTGGACCAGGGAGTGATTCCCAAGGTGCCAGTGCTCTCACGGCAGGCCCTGCACGCGTGGACCTTGGAACTGCCGCATCCCGACGGCCACACCTTGTCGATCACCGCCCCGATCCCCGCCGACCTGCATCCCTGGGTGGCCAAGGATCTGGTGCCCAAGCCGCGCTGATTACGCTAGCGTCATGCCCTCGTCTCCTGATTCGTCGCCCGATGGCTTTCCGCCGAATCGCGACCAGCCGGACGCGCCCGACGCCGCCAGCGATCGGGCGCTGCGGCCGAAGCGCCTGAGCGACTTCACCGGCCAGGTGCCGGTGACGCACAACCTCAGCCTGGCGGTCGAGGCCGCCCATCTGCGGAAAGAACAGCTCGACCACGTCCTGCTCGCTGGACCTCCCGGCCTGGGCAAGACCACCTTGGCCCACATCCTCGCCGCCGAGATGGGCGCCGCGATCAAGGAGACCGCCGGCCCGATGCTCGAAAAGCCCGGCGATCTCGCGGGCATGCTGTCCTCGCTGACCCCCGGCGCGGTGCTCTTCATCGATGAGATCCACAGCCTGAAGCGCGTCGTCGAGGAATACCTCTACAGCGCCATGGAAGATTTCCGCATCACCATCCAGCTCGGTGAGGGGGCCTCGACGCAGACCCTGACCCTTAATCTGCCGCCGTTCACGCTCGTCGGCGCTACGACCCGCGAGGGCCAGCTGAGCGCGCCGTTTCGCAGCCGCTTCGGCATCCGCGAGCGCCTCGACCTGTATAGCTCCGCCGAGCTCACCTCCATTCTCACCCGCAGCGCCAAGCTTCTGGGGGTCGAGGCCGATGCCGGTGGCCTGGCCACCATCGCCGCCCGCAGCCGCGGCACGGCGCGCTACGCCAACAACCACCTGCGGCGCATCCGCGACCTCGCTCAAGTGCGCTATAACAATCGCATCACCGCCGCCGTCGCCGAAGAAGGCCTGACCCATCTCGGCATCGATCACGCCGGGCTCACCGAACTCGACCGCCGCATCCTGCACTGCCTGGCGCGGGCCAAGCGCAGCGTCGGCCTGAAGACCATCGCCATGACCGTCGGCGAGGAGGAGCGCACCATCGAGGACGTCTACGAGCCGTTCCTGATCCAAGGCGGCTACCTGCTGAAGACCCCTACCGGGCGGCAGATCACTACCCAGGGATATGTGCACCTCGGCCTGCCGGCCCTCGCTGGTTTCGACGCGGGTCCACACGCTGATCCGCAGTCCCGACTTTTCTAAGCCCCACGATTTTCCTACGTTCTGGATCCCATGCCCGATTTTCCCTTCATCCCCACCAATGCCACCGAACTCGAAGAGGGCATGTACTGGGACATTTTTCAGGAAGGGCGTTTTGGCTTCGCGGTGGTCATCGGCCGCTGGAATCGCGTCGGGGTGCTGGCCGGCATCCTGACCCTCATCCGCCCCAACAACACCATCGAGCCGGGCGATCAGATCACGGTTTTCCAGACCGGTTATGTCGATGTTAAATCGATCAAGTACTGCATGGGCATGGTTCGCGGGCAAATCACGCCACCGGACCTGACCGGTCTGATCATCACTAACCGCACCCTGACCTTCGCTGAACCGCGCGCGATCGTCAAACTCGCGATCAAGGAAAACGTGCGCAAGAAGCGCATCGCCAATCGCGAGAAGTGAGGCGGTAGGTGCCGTGAGTCAGGTCTCGGCGGCCTTGAAAGCGTGGGCCTGGTTCATCGCCGTGAATACGAATTCGCCCGCCTGGCATGCCAGATGGGAAATCAACGACCGACGCTGATACGTTACCCGTAAAAGATACGGAAGAGACTCTTGACAACGCGCTGGTCAACACGCTGGTCAACACGCTAGTCAACAACAGCAGGCCACGGGCAAGGAAGTCCCCGCGCCTTCCCTGGGGTGGCGCGGCGGTGGTCATGCACATACTTGATCTTCGTGCATATCATCGCTCTTATCGCTCTGGTCCTCGCTGGGGGCGTCTACTGCTTGGCAGCCGTGCGGCGCTGGCGCGGGTTGGGGGCGGCTCCCGGGGTGGCGACCGTGGGCGTGGGCTGGCTGCTCGGCCTTGGCTTCGGCGGTCTGACCTTGGCGCTGGTCGCGAGCCTGCTCGAAAACGGTCCCCACGATTTCGCCTATGCCGTGCTCGGGATCTGGTCGGCGATGGCGGCGCTGCATTTTGCCCTCGGCTTCATCGCCGGTCCGACGCGCGTGCTGCTGGTGCTGCCGGTGGGTTGCATGGCGATCCTCTTGGCGATGGCCGGGCTGGTGCGGCCGCATGCCGTCGAGCAGAGCTCGGCCCATGCCATGGTCGTGCTGCACAGCGTGTGCATGGCCACACATCTGGCGGTGGCCCTCGTCGCTGGCGGTGCCGGCGGCCTGTACCTGTTGGCGGTGCGCCAGCTCAAGCGCGCCAGCCAGCGGGCCTTCCGGCTGCCGGCGCTGCCATTGCTCGAACTAATCACCGAGCGTTCGCTGATCATCGCCACGGCGCTGCTCATGGCCGGCCTTGCCACTGGCGGGGCAGCGATCGCCTCTAGCCACTCGATCAGCCTGACGCATCCCTCGATCATCATCGCCTTCATGAATCTGCTGCTGCTGGTGGCGCTGTTCGCCTTGCGCTTCTCCCATCGCCTCGCCAATCGCATCGGTCGTCGTGGGCTGGCCCTGGTGGCGGTGCAGACCATGGTCTTGTCGGCGATGTCGACCATCGGCTTGCAGGTGGTGGTGCATGCCTGAGGCGGTGTTTTCGCACCCCGGTCCGGCGATGACGGTGTTCGGCGTCGACCATCATCGCACGCCGGTGGCGGTACGTGAACGCCTAGCCTTGGGAGCCGAGCGCGTTCCTGAACTGGTCGGCCGTCTGCGCGAGCTGCTACCCACTGGCGAGGCCGTGGTTCTCTCGACCTGCAACCGGTTCGAAATCTACATCAGTGGCAGCCATTCCTTGCGCAAGCCGGCCGAGGTCGTTGCCGCCCTTGGCGGAGTCGAGGTCGACCTGGTGGTGAACAACGGCTACATCCACCATGGCACGGCCGGCGTGCGCCACCTGTTCCGCGTCGCCAGTGGCCTGGAGAGCCTGGTGCTCGGCGAAGAGCAGATCGTGCATCAGGTCAAGCAGGCCTATGAGACGGCGTACGCCGCTGGGTGGACGGGCGGCCTGCTTAATCCGTTGTTCCAGCGCGCCCTCGGCGTGGCCAAGGACGTGCGCACCAACACCGCGCTTTCACGGCACAAGCTCAGCGTCGCCAGCGTCGCCGTCGACCTCGCGCGACAGGTGCATGGCGATCTGCAGCGGGCGCGGCTGCTGGTCCTCGGGGCCGGAGAGATGGCCGAGCTGGCGGTGCGCTACCTGCATGAGCACGGCGTGCGTTCGATCAGCATCGTCAATCGCAGCACCGAACGTGCCCTCGCCCTGGCCGAGACCGCCGAGGCTACGGTGTTGCCGTGGTCGGATCTCGGACGGGCCCTCGCCGAGCACGACATCGTCGTGGCCTCGACCAGCGCCCCGCACACCGTGGTCTCGTGCGAGGAGGTACGGCGGGCGATGGGGCGGCGGCGGACGCCGCTGGTGCTGATCGATTTGGCGGTCCCGCGCGACATCGACGCTGCGGTTGGCGAACTCGACGATTGCTACCTCTACAACATCGACCACCTCGAGCGGGTCGTTGCCGCCAACCGTCAGCTGCGTACCGATGAGGTCGAGCACGCCGAGGCTCGCGTCGATGAGCAAGTACGCTCCTTCGTGGCCATGAATGGCGGGGATACGCCGCGCCTGCTGATCGAGGTCGCGGGGTTCTTCAAGGACGTGGTCGAGACCGAGGCCACGCGCCTCGCGGATCGTCTCGATCTGCAGGGGGCGGACGCGCGCGGCGAGGTCCGCTATGGGGTCGAACGGGCCACCGCCAAGCTGACCCATCGCATTCACGCCTATTTGCGCGCCCATCCCGGCGATGCCGAAGCCGAGCAGATGGTCCGCGAATTGCTCGGCCTCAACCGGAAATGACCACCGCTACGCGGTATCTGGCCGACGCGGCGCGGCCGTTGTGGCGGGGGATCCTCGGCCACAGCACCGGCCGCTGGCTGGTACTGGCGGGAGTGGTGGGAGCTTTATGCGGCATCGCCGGATTCGTCTTGAACCTCGGGGTGAATGCGTTGTCGACGCTGCTGCTCGGCCAGCTCATCGGCTCGCATCCGCACCTGGTCGGACCGCTCATTCCGGGTGCGCTTGAGCAGCCACTGCGCCCGTGGTTGATCTTGCCGGTACTGGCACTGGGTGGGGCGCTGTCGGGCTGGTTGGCGACGCGCTTCGCCGAGGACGCCGCCGGCGGCGGCCTCGGCGTGGCGGTGCAGTCCTTCCATGAGCGGCGGGGGGTGATCGCCTTGCGCACGACGCTGACCAAGTTGGTGGCCTCGGTGGTCACCATCGGTAGCGGCGGTAGCACCGGTCGTGAAGGTCCGATCGCCCTCGTCGGCGCGGGTCTGGGTTCGTGGGTGGCGATGCGTCTGGGGCTGACCGTGCGCGATCGCCGGGTGTTGCTGGCGGCGGGCATTGCCGGCGGCACGGCGGCGGTCTTCCATGTGCCGTTGGCGGCGGCGATCCTCGCCGCCGAAATCCTCTACCGCACGCCCGAGCTCGAATCCGAAGTGCTGATCCCGTCCTTCATCGCCTCGATCGTCGGCTTCACCGTCTGCGGCCTCGCCGAGGGCGCCTGGAACGCCAGCATGGGCGTGGCCTCGCCGTTGACGGCCTCGATTTTCACCGCCCCGGCGGGCATCGGCTTCGACGTTTCGCAGTGGCGCCAGCTCGGCGGGTACGGACTGGTGGTGATCGCCCTGGTCATCGCCGCGCGGCTGTTCATCGCCATCCTCGCCATGATCCAGACGCGCATGGAAGCGTGGATCGCGCAGCGCTGGCTGCGCGCCGGTTGCGGGGCGCTGCTCTCGGGCGGTATCGTCATCGCCTTGCTCAATGGCTTCGCCCTGCTCGGCGCGCATGAGGACGCGGCCCTCTCGATCATGGGGCCAGGTTATGACATCGTGCAGACCACCCTCAACATGACCACGGCGCCGTGGACCTGGGCGGTGGTGCTGGCGATCTTCGCCTTTGCCAAGATCCTCGCGACGGCACTGATCGCTGGTTCGGGTTGCTCGGCAGGAATCTTCGGTTCGACCATCGCCGTCGGTGGCTGCGTCGGCGGCGCGGTGGGCATCGCCTTGCAGGGCACGGTATTCGGCCCGCCGATCCCGGCCTGCGTGCTGATCGGCATGGCCGGCATGCTTGGCGCCAGCCTGCGTACGCCGGTGGCGGCGCTGCTGATGGTCAGCGAAATCGGTGGCACCTATGCCTTGCTTATCCCGGCGATGTGGGTGGTCGGGCCGACTTTCCTGCTCCTTGGCGATCGCTCGCTGATCGCCGGCCAGGCGCACAGCCCGGCGGATAGTCCGGCGCATCATGGGAAGTTCTTCAAGGATCTCTTCGCCGGCTCGACCGTCGCCGAACTGCTCGATCGCTCGGCGCAGGTGACCTCGCTGGCCCCGTCCTCGACCCTCGATGATTGCCGGCGGGCGCTGGCCGAAACCAAGCAGACGGTGTTCCCGGTGATCGAGCACGGGCTGCTCACCGGCATCGTCACTCTCGATGATCTGCGCGGCTTCGTCTATCAGCGCGACACCGATGCCCTGGTCCGGGTCGCGGATCTCGCCAGTGGCGTAGCCGCTGCCTTGCATCCCGAAGATTCCCTGGGGCGCGCCCTGCGGCGCTTCAACCAGCATCGCCTCGACGACCTGCCGGTGACCAACGTCGATGGCACCTTCATCGGTCTGCTCAACCGCGAAGCGCTGTTCGAGCACTACCAGCGTTCGGCGGAACAACTGACCGAAGACCGCCACCGCGAAGGCTACATCGAGACCACCGACTGGCGGCGCGCCACCGGCAGCAGCTGAGCTGCAGGTGGCGCGGTCGGATCACTTGCTCAACGTGGTTACCGGCTTGGCCGCGCCGGCGCTGATCTGGGTGATGTACACCTGATCTGAGCCTTGATGATCGTCGGCGGCGAAGTCCAGGGTCATGCCTCCGAGATCTTCCTTGGCGAGCCCTTCGAGTGCACTGAGCAGGCCGGTGCGCGTCGGCTCCGAGCCGGCCTTCTCGGGGTAGTAGAATATAGAAGCACAACCTTTTATAAAAAGTTGTGTGTCTATATTATGCAATGCATATCCCAACGAGCGGCTCTAAGCATGGTCTGGCGTGCGCAGGGATGTGCCTACTGATAGCTCGGTGACAGCTCGACAAGGTGCCTCCAAGATCTGGCTCGCGTAGGTCCTCAAAGCCCCCTGGTTTGAAAACTTTGTAGGGTTTGACTAACCCCACCATGGCATAGCGTGGCCACATGCCATCCACCCCCGAGTTCATGTTGGTCAGCGAGGCCGCAAAGTGCCTCGGAGTTACGGCTGGAACCGTACGCAATTGGGTGACGGCTGGCCTGCTTCGCGCCAAGCGCCATCCCGTGAACGGCTATCGGATGCTGCTCAAAGCTGACATCGACGCATTGGCCCGTGACATCCATGCCCTGCCAGCGGCGCTCAAAAAGCCCATGCCCGTCAAGAAGGTCCGCTCGTGACCCCGCTCACTCATACTCTGCTCTGCGCGAGCCTACCTGTCGAACGGACGCGTGAACTAGTTGAGCAGCTCGGCCTCACGGGCAAGACCCGCAGTCGAGACGACCTCGCCACCACGCTGTCGGCCAGTTCCTTGGCGGCGCTGCCGAAGTTGCTGGACCTGCTTCCTCGTGCCGATCTCAAAGCCCTCTGTCGCGCGTGTGGCGTTGACGACAGCGGCAAAGAGAAGGCTGACATCATTGCTCGTCTGCGGGCAACCACGCGCAGCGCGCCAACCAAAGCCTTGTCAAAGTCCACAGCCACAGCCGCAGCCGGTGTGCCAGCGAAGCAGATCCCATCACTGACCCCGTCGCTAGGGAAAGCACAGGGCTCTGCCGGTGTTCTCCCTAAATCCATCTCAGTTCCCGATCCCAGGAAGACTCGCCCCATGGCCCATCATGACGTTGCTTGGATAACGAATTTTATTTGGGGCATCGCCGATGATGTGTTGCGTGATCTCTTCAAGCGCGGAAAATATCCCGACGTCATCTTACCGATGTGCGTTATTCGTCGCATGGACGCAGTGCTGGAATCAACCAAGTCAGCGGTGCTCGACACCAAGCAGATGCTCGACAAAAACGGCATCACCGAACAGCGGGCCGCGCTTGCCGAAGCCGCTGACCAAGCTTTTTACAACACCTCAAAGTTTACGCTGCGCGATCTGAAATCGCGCGGCAGCCAACAGCAACTGTTGGCTGATTTCGAAGACTACCTCAACGGCTTTTCGCAGAACGTTCAAGACATCCTCGATAATTTCAAGTTCCGCAACCAACTGCCTACGCTCTCGAAGTCCGATTCGCTGGGCACGTTGATCAACAAGTTCCTTGATCCCGAAATTGATCTGTCGCCATCAGGCATCGACAACCATGCCATGGGCACGGTGTTTGAAGAATTGGTACGTAAGTTCAACGAAGAAAATAATGAGGAAGCAGGCGAACATTGGACGCCACGCGATGCCGTCGAATTGATGGCCAGTCTGATTTTTCTGCCCATCGAAAAGCAGCTCAAAAGCGGCACGTATTTGCTACATGACTGCGCCTGCGGCACCGGCGGCATGCTTACCGGTGGCGAAGCGACGCTGCTCGCGATCGCGAAACGACGTGGCTTGGACATCGAATGCCGCCTCTACGGCCAAGAGATCAATCCCGAAACGTTTGCCATTTGCAAAGCCGACATGCTGCTCAAGGGCGAGGGCGAGAACGCTGATCATATCGTTGGCGGCGCTGAATGGTCGACCTTGTCGCACGACGCTTTCCCAGGTCGTGAGTTCGACTTTATGCTGGCCAACCCGCCCTACGGCAAGAGTTGGAAAAAAGATTTGGAACAAATGGGCGGCAAAGACGGGATGCGCGATCCGCGCTTCTCGGTGATGCATAAAGGCGAGGTCATGTCGTTGGTCACGCGCTCTAGCGATGGCCAGATGCTGTTCCTGGCCAACATGGCGTCGAAAATGAACGGTAGCTCAGCGTTGGGCAGCCGCATTGCCGAAGTCCATAATGGCTCGTCGCTGTTCACTGACGACGCCGGGCAGGGTGAAAGTAATATCCGTCGTTGGCTAATCGAAAACGATTGGCTTGAAGCGATCGTCGCCTTGCCGCTCAACTTGTTCTACAATACCGGCATCGCCACCTACATCTGGGTGCTATCGAACAAGAAAGCCGTGCATCGCCAAGGTCGCGTGCAACTCATTGACGCCAGTCAGTGGTTCAAGCCGCTACGCAAGAACCTGGGAAAAAAGAATTGTGTATTGTCGCCTGAAGACATCGAGCAGATCAGTCGCACCTTCTTGGAGTTCAAGGAAACGCCCGAATCCAAGATTTTTCCCAACGCCGGTTTCGGCTATTGGAAAGTGCAAGTCGAACGCCCGCTGCGGCTGCATAGCCAGCTCACGCTCAAAGCCATCGAAGCCCTACGCTTCGCCTCGGGTGATGAAGATCTGCGTACCACATTGTACGACGAATTCGGCGACGAACTCTTCACCAAATTTACCAAAATATCGTCGGCTCTTGAAAAACGTTTGAACGAGTGGGGGAGCGACGACGACGCTGATGGCGATGACGAAGAAGGCGCTGCGTCAAAGAGCCTGCCCGAGAAGAAAAAGAAGAAGCTCCTCGACGCTAAAACCTGGGAGCGAGATGGCCGTCTGGTAGAAGCTGCAAACAAGCTGCGCGACCTGCTGGGCGATACGCTGTTCGAAGATCACAATGTCTTCCGTGATCGCGTCGACGAAGCCCTCGAAAAAGCGAAGCTCAAGCTACCCGCAGCCGACCTAAAGCTGTTGCTCAAAGCGGTGAGCTGGCGCGTGGAAACCGCCCCGCCCGTCATCGCCAAAGTGCTCAAGGCCAGTAAAGCCAAGGCCGATCCCCTGCACGGGCGCTATCCGTCGCCAGATGACCGCACCGTGGTGCTGGAATACGAATGCGATTCCGACCTGCGCGATACCGAGCAAGTTCCGTTGCTGGAAGCAGGCGGCATCGAAGCCTTCTTCCGCCGCGAAGTCCTGCCATACACCCCCGATGCCTGGATCAAAGAAGATGCCACGAAGATCGGCTACGAAGTCAGCTTCACCCGCCACTTTTACAAACCGCAGCCGTTGCGCACCTTGGCCGAGATCAGCGCCGACATCCTAGCACTTGAGCACGAAACCGAAGGCTTGCTGAGCGAGATCACCGGCGGAGTTACGGCGTGAAGGCGTGCGTACCCATCCTGCCATATTGTAGGCTGGCAGACATATGGACTGGAAACCATTCCATATTAGAGGCTGGCAGATGTATGGTCGGCATTTTTCGCCAAAGCGTACTCCGTGCTGACCCGTATCTGCGAAAATCTGCGGAATTTGCAGATGGAAAAATTAGTGATCCGCAGATGACGCAGATTGCGCAAGTGGAGATTGGTCATGATTGAGGGGCTCAAGCCGTATGCTGAATATAAGGAATCAGGTGCGAAGTGGATTGGCCGCGTTCCTGCTCATTGGTCATTGAAGCCCAATCGCGCGATCTTCGATGAAATCAAGGATCGTGATCACCCAGATGAAGAAATGTTGTCGGTCACAATTACCCGTGGGATCGTTCGTCAAAAGGCATTACTTGCTGGGTCATCAAAGAAAGACAGTTCAAACCTAAACAAGGGAGCCTACAAATTAGTTCAGCCCCACGACATCGCCTATAATAAAATGCGGGCGTGGCAGGGTGCGCTCGGCGCTTCAAGTCTTCGCGGAATCATTAGCCCAGCCTATGTGGTGATGCGTCCAAGGGCGAATGCGAGTGCACTGTATTTTCACTATCTCTACCGCACTCCATCTTTCGCCAAGGAAGCAGAGCGTTGGTCCTACGGCATCACCTCAGACATGTGGAGCTTGCGTCCTGAGCATTTCAAACTCATCGCTTCCATACTGCCACCACCCGACGAACAAGCCGCCATCGTGCGGTTTCTGGACCATGCGAATCGGAAGATCGACGGTTTCATCCGCGCCAAGCGGAAGCTGATTGGGCTGCTGAACGAGCAGAAGCAGGCCATCATCCATCGCGCCGTCACCCGTGGCCTCGACCCCACCGTTCCCCTCAAACCCTCCGGCATCCCCTGGCTCGGCTACATCCCCGCGCATTGGGAGATCCGGCGTTTGAGGACAATCGTCAGTAGGATTGAGCAAGAAGTTAGCCCACAAGCATCGGGCTTCCTTGCTAGTGACGACTCGTGGGGCGTTCTCAAGTCAGGATGCGTCAACCATGGGCATTTCCGACAAACAGAACATAAGCAGTTACCCAATAATTTTGAGATCGACCCTTCGATTATTGTCAAATTCGGAGACGTTCTTATTTCCCGCGCCTGTGGCTCACCCAGGCTAGTTGGCTCTGTGGGCAAAGTGAAATTATTGAATTATAAGCTCATTCTTTCAGACAAGACATTCCGCGCACAATTTCACCAAACTGTTAATATTGATTTTATGGTCTATGCGATGAATGGCGTTTATTATCGGCAACAGGTCGAACAAGCTATCAGCGGAGCTGATGGAATGGCTAACAACCTACCATTGTCTGAGTTGAGAAGCTTTATTTTTACGATTCCGCCTCTAGCAGAAGCCAGAAAAATAGCGTCACAACTTGATGCTGAGTTGGCGCGATTCACGACAGCGATCACCCGCACCGAACGAGAAATTGCCCTGATGCAGGAATACCGCACCCGCCTGACCGCCGACATCGTGACCGGCAAGTTGGACGTGCGCGAAGCCGCCGCACGATTGCCCGATGCCATACCAACGCCAGATGCCAACGATGCGGAGGCTGACCATGACGAAGCTGAATCCGATGACGACGAGGTCGCCGTATGACCGCCGATCACAGCGCTGACTACCTTATCAATTTGGTGCGTGAACTCTGCCGTCTTCCGGCGGAAACCGAGTGGTTGGAGTTCAAACACAACAACGCTGATCCGCAAGAAATCGGCGAATATGTGTCGGCGTTGTCCAATGCGGCGGCGATCAACGGCAAGGCATTCGCTTATGTGATCTGGGGCGTCGATGATCAGACGCATGAGGTGGTCGGAACGACCTTCAGCCCATCAGCGTCCAAGAAAGGCAACGAGCCGCTGGAGACGTGGCTGCTGCGGCTGTTGACGCCCAAGATCCATTTCCGTTTTCATGAAATCACGATGGATGGGCACGCCATCGCGATGCTAGAGATCGCACGGGCCTATCGCCATCCGGTACGTTTTCAGGGCGACGAATTCATCCGTATCGGGCCAGTGAAAAAACCGCTCAAAGAAGCGCCGGATCGCGAACGCTTGTTATGGCGCATTTTTGACCAGACCCCATTTGAAGATCTGATCGCCGTCGAACATACCACCGCCGACGAGGTGCTGCGCTTACTGGATTATCCTACGTATTTTGACGTGATCGAACAACCACTGCCCGCCAATCGCGACGGCATTATTTCTGCCTTGGCTGATGATGGTTTGATTCAGTCGTGCGACGCTGGTGGATGGAACATTACCAATCTCGGTGCCATACTTTTCGCCAAGCGACTAGACGATTTTCGCTCGTTGCGGCGTAAAGCTATTCGCGTCATCCGCTATGACGGTCACGACCACACCGCGCGTGGCAACGAATTGCCAGAAACCGGACGTGGTTATGCGGCGGGTTTCGCCGGGTTGATCACCGCTATCGCCAACCTGATTCCACCGAGAGAAACCAAAACGGCTGGCTTGCGCATTGACGCGGCCTATCCGCCATTAGTGCTTCGTGAGTTAGTCGCCAATGCCTTGATTCATCAAGACTTTCTGGTCAACGGGGCCAGTCCGATGGTCGAGATTTTTGATGATCGGATCGAGATCACCAATCCAGGCGCACCGTTGGTCGACGTCGCCCGCTTTCTGGACAAACCTCCGCGCACTCGCAACGAAGCCTTGGCTGCTTTTCTGCGTCGCATCGGCGTGTGCGAAGAACGCGGCAGTGGTATCGACTTGGTCGTTCGGCTTATCGAAGAAGCACAGTTACCGGCACCACTGATCGAAGCGCCAGGGGACAACACCCGCGTCACCATTTTTGCGCACCGACCTTTAGCGCGGATGGAGCAAGCGGATCGCGTGCGAGCATGTTACCTGCATGCCTGCTTGCGCTATGTCCGTCGCGATTACCTGACGAACACGTCGTTGCGTGAACGCTTTGGCATGACCCAGGCGCAGACGCCGGTGGTGTCGCGCCTGATTCGTGAGGCCGTTGAGACCGGAGCCATTGTGCCGCAAGACGCCGAGGCGGCTCCCAAGCTGATGCGTTATGTGCCGGCCTGGGCCAAGGGGACAACGCTATGAATCGTCGACCGGTACTTGCACGGGGTGCTTGTGCGATACCCGATATGGATGGTAAGTCACTGTATGTAAGGGCATTACGTTACTTGCTGGGTACTTGCACGAGAACCCCAGATCAGGTTCGAGCCACGTTGGCAACTGCCGAAGTGATTGCTTGATGGAAAACCGATGGAGGGCATCTCGGCTGAATTTTCATCTACGTAAGCCATTATTTAGAATAAGGCTATGCCGTTTAATTTTGCTTGATGGTTGCTTGATGGCCGCGCCGAGATCACCCCGGACGATAGGGATAGCATGACCACTGACACCTCTGAGAAGGGCCTTGAATCCCTGATCATGCGCCACCTGACGGGCACTGACGGGTTGGCTGTCGCGCCGCTGGCGAAAGGCGTTGCCGAAGCCACGACTGCGTACAGCACCGGCATTGGTTACCTTGCTGGCAGTCCAAAAGATTACGAACGCGCTCACGCCCTGGATGTGCCGCACTTGTTTGCCTTCCTGCGCGCGACGCAGCCAGAGGCGTTCAAGCAGCTTGGCTTGGTTGATGATCCGCAGGATCCCAACCGGCTCAAATTTCTGACGCGGATTTCGGCTGAGATCGGTTCGCGTGGTGTGATCGACGTGTTGCGTTCAGGTGTAAAGCACGGGCCATTGGAGTTCATTTTATTCTACGGAACGCCGTCAGCTGGAAATGCGACCGCTGCTGCGTTACACGCGAAGAACCGCTTCACCATCACCCGCCAACTGGCGTATAGTACCGACGAAACCCGTCGATCATTAGATCTGTGCCTATTCATCAACGGCATGCCGATCGCCACTTTTGAGTTGAAGAACAGCCTGACCAAGCAAACGGTCGAAGATGCCGTCGAGCAATACAAACGCGATCGTGATCAGCGCGAAAAACTCTTCGCTTTCGGTCGCTGCGTAGTGCATTTCGCTGTTGACGACAGCGCCGTCCAGATGTGCACCGAGCTGAAAGGCAAGGGCTCGTGGTTTCTGCCATTCAACAAGGGACATCACGACGGTGCAGGCAATCCGCCGAATCCAAACGGGTTGAAGACCGACTACCTGTGGAAAGAGATTCTGACCACGGCTGGCCTAACCGACATCCTCGAAAATTACGCGCAGATCGTTGAGACGTCGACCAAGTCGGGAAAGAAGAAATACACCCAAGTCTTTCCGCGCTATCATCAAATAGGTGTGGTGCGTAAAGCTCTGGCCGAGATCAATGCCTGCGGCGCAGGGAAACGCTACCTGATTCAACATTCAGCGGGCAGCGGCAAATCAAATTCCATCGCATGGCTGGCGCACCAGCTCATCGGGATCAAGCGCAACGGCAAGGAAGTGTTCGATTCGGTCATCGTGATCACCGATCGCCGCATTTTAGACGATCAAATTCAGAAGACGATCAAACAGTTCATGCAGGTTGGATCCACCGTTGGCCATGCTGATGATTCTGGTGATCTGCGAAAGTTCATCAGCGAGGGCAAAAAGATCATCGTCTCAACCGTGCAGAAGTTTCCGCACATCCTCAACGAGATCGCCATCGAAGGTGGAAAGACTTTTGCCATCCTGATTGACGAAGCGCATTCAAGTCAGGGCGGCAAGACCTCGGCTGCGATGAGCACGGCCCTGGGGACTACTGCCGTAGAAACCGACGAAGAGCCGGATCCTGAGGACACGGTCAATAACGCACTCGAACAACGTATGGCTGCGCGGAAAATGCTGACCAACGCCAGCTATTTTGCATTCACGGCAACACCCAAAAACAAGACGTTGCAGATGTTCGGTGAAGCGTTGCCAGCTGATTCAGAAGGCAAGATCAAGCACAAGCCGTTTCACAGCTACACCATGAAGCAAGCCACCGAAGAAGGCTTCATCTTGGACGTTTTGAAAGCTTACACCCCGGTCGACAGCTATTACAAGCTGATCAAAAAGATCGAAGACGACCCGGAGTTCGACACTAAAAAAGCTAGCAAGAAACTACGGAAGTACGTCGAGAGCAATGACCATGCGATCCGTCTCAAAGCCGAGATCATGGTCGATCATTTCCATGAACAGGTGATGGCACCTGGGAAGATCGGCGGCCATGCGCGCGCCATGGTGGTGACCAGCAGCATCGAGCGGGCGATTCAGTATTATCACGCGTTCAAGACGTACCTGACGGAAAGAAAAAGCCCATTTCAGGCCATCGTCGCTTTTTCGGGCAAGCCTGAATATGCTGGTGTTGCAGTAGACGAGGCGTCGCTGAATGGATTTCCCAGCAACGAGATCGCGGAAAAAGTACAGACGGATCCTTACCGTTTTTTGATCTGCGCCGACAAATTCCAGACTGGCTATGACGAGCCGCTGCTGCATACGATGTACGTGGATAAGGCGCTGTCTGGCATCAAAGCCGTGCAAACGCTCTCGCGACTGAATCGTGCGCGACCACAAAAATATGACTGCTTCGTGCTCGACTTTCAAAACAACAGCGAAGGCATCACGCAGGCGTTTCAGGATTACTACCGCACTACCTTGCTCGCCGAGGAAACCGACCCCAACAAGCTGCACGATTTGAAGAAGGCACTTGATGAAGCCCAGGTGTACAGTCCAGCGCAGGTCGATCAGTTGGTCGCCATGTTCCTTGCAAGCGCCGAACGTGACCAGCTCGATCCCATTCTCGACCGCTGTAAGGAAGTGTACGTCAGCCGCCTTGACGAAGACCATCAAGTCGATTTCAAGGGCAAGGCGAAGATGTTTACCCGTACCTACGACTTCCTGGCCTCAGTCATGCCCTACAGCAATGCAGGATGGGAAAAACTGTCCATTCTGCGGCTCCTCGCTGTTTGGTGTGGGTACATAAACTCGCACTGGTATAGTCAGTTCGGGGTTGCGGGGGCCTATTTGATTGCCGGCAACGGGAGTCTGCCGGCAATGAGATAGACCATGGCGATGAG
>JBIILZ010000141.1:0-8498 GCA_044338255.1 Planctomycetota bacterium
CCTGGTCAACAAAAACGGATGGATCTGCATCGCCCTACAGGCGCTTGGTATTTCAGAAGATTGCATCAAGCCCGTGCTTTCACGATTGGCATTATATTAAAATTCGAACTCTTGAGTGTGCGATCTGTCAAACCGCACTGCGGCAGCCCCTGAGCTGGGGAGAAGAGAATTGGATACAGGGCAGGCGGTTCCTGGCATAGTGGGGGGAGATTATCAGGTAGAATATAGGCATGACTATTAGCCTCGGTGACGCACTTCACTTGCCCGACGGCGACGCTATCCGCGTGGTCGCGCCACGGCATTTCGACAACCGCCCTCTGTACGGCGACCATCGCGCCTGCGCCCTGCTGGCGGGTGAGCGGCCGCAGTTCCGCTTGCTGCGTTCACCCTGGCCCTGCGGTACCTTGACGCTGGCGTTGCTTGAGAAGGGGCAGGCCCTGTGGCTGCACGACTGGCGTAACATCACCGCCCGCTACCGGGCCGGGGTCATGACCTGGACGCTGCAGGATGAACGTTTTCCCGGTATCGTGGTGGACCTGGAAGCCGCCTGCCTGGCCGAGGGTGAGGGGGCCACGGTCCGTTGTGTGGTGCGCGGTGCCGAAGCCGGCGTGCGCGTGGTGTGGGCGTACGGCGGTGCCACGCCATTTTCCGACAGCAACCTTTTCGCCCACGCCGATCCAGGCATGCATCCCTCCGTCTCGGCCCAGGCGGCCATCGGCGAGCAGGTGGGTGGCAGCCTCAGTCGCCTCATCACCGGCTTTCTCCCTGATGACTGCCGCGAGAACCGCCCCCATTGTGATGGGGGCGGCTTCCAACTTGCACCGCCACGGGCGGAGGGCGGTTTTTCGGTCTGGGGCCGTTGCAGCGCCGGCACCTATCGCCTCGGGGACGCCAGCGCCTGGGCCCGGCCTGAGGAACTGATCGTCAGCGCTCCCGCCGACTTGCCGCTGATCTGCGGTGAGGCTCCGGCTGATGACGAACTGTTCTGGAGCCTGCGCTGCGGCAGCAGCTCAGTGCCGTCGGTGCTCAACCGTCCCGCGGCCGACATGGCCGCCGCCCGGGCGCGGGCCGACCGGCTCGCTGCCCAGGTGCGAATCGAATCGCCGGACCTCTGGCTGAATGCCGCCATGGCCCAGGTGACCACGGCGATGGATGCCTGCTGGTACGCCCCGGTATTCGTCCACGGCGCCATGTCGTGGAACCGACCCTTCCCGGGTTGGCGCTCGTTGTACGGGCCGACCGCCCTGGGCTGGATCGAGCGGGTGCGCGAGCAGGCACGCTACTATCTCGCCTCGCAGATCCGTGATGGCGGCCCCACGGGTGACGCCCGCGACGAGAACCTCCGGGGCTGCCTGCCTGCCGCGGACTCCCGGTACTATGGCCGGGGACGCATCGTGCAGGACCAGCACATGTACAATATGCAGACTGTCTTTTTCGACATGCTCATCCATGCCTGGCGTTGGAGCGCCGACGCGGAGTTGGAAACCCTGCTGCGTCCCGCCCTGGAACTGCACCTCGAATGGATGCGTGACTGTTTCGATGCTGATCAGGACGGCGTCTACGAAAGCGTCCTCGATACCTGGGCCAGCGATTCGATGTGGTACAATGGGGGCGGCACCGCCCAGGCCTCATCCTACGCGTTCAACGGGCATCGCGCCGCCGCTGAACTCGCGGATCGTGCCGGCGATGGTGTGGCGGCGACGCGTCATCGTGCCCAGGCGGAGCGCATCCGCGTCGCCGTCGTCGCCTCGCTGTGGTCGCCAGAACGAGCCCACCTGGGTGAATACCTAGAAGCGTTGGGTCATCGACGCCGTCACGATGCGGCTGGCATCTATACGGTCTGCCTGCCGATCGACGCCGGCCTGCTCGGTGGCGACCAAGCGCTGAGCCACGTCCGCTTCGGCGAATGGGGCCTTGAGCGGGTGCCCATGACCCTGGGCGGTTGCCAGGTGTCCACCTCCAACAGCGTGCCCTATACGTGGTCGGTCCGCGAACTGGACACTGCCGACACCTGCCATCTCGCCCTCGCCAATTATCAGGTCGGCCGTGGCGACGATGGCTGGAAGCTGCTCAGCGGCTGCCTGCGTGAATCCCTCTACCGTTCGCCGGTGCCCGGCGGCATCGTCTGCCAGACCACCAGTGAACCCAATCCCCACACCGATTTTTGCGAATCGGTGAGCATGATGGCACGCACCATCATCGAAGGTCTTTTTGGCCTGCGGCCGGATCGTCCCGCCGGCCTCGTCCAGTTCGCACCGTGCGTGCCTGAGGCCTGGGATCACGCCGCGCTCAGCACCCCGGACGCCAGTCTGCACTTCCGCCGCTCTGACGGAGTCGATCACTGGCGCGTGACGCTGACCCAGGCCGCCGCCATCGAATTACGCGTTCCCGTTCCCGGTCTTGAACTGGTAGGAGTGGAGACGACCGGCACCTGGCGGTGCGAACCTGGTCTCGGCCACGCCGATCTGGTGGTGACCGGTCCTGCCGGCCTTGCCCTCGAGGTCAGCATCCGCTGGAAGCATCGGCGTCACTCCGTGCCGCTGCGGAGGGTTGACGTCACCACCGGCAGCCCGGTGCGCTTGGCGGTGGATGGTGCCCGCATCACCGGCTGGTCCGATCCCCAGGGTGCGCTCAGCGAGGTCGTCCTGCTTGAAGATGGTGCACTGAGCGCCCGGACGACAGCCAGCACATTGCCCGAACGTACGGCAATGATCAACCTCAGCGCCGGCCAGCTGCACTGGCGCGAGGCCGTCGCCCTCGTGCAAGGGCAGCACCCCGTTCCCCGGCCCCTGCCCGCGCCCGATGCCCGCTTCATCACCTGTGGGATCGAGTCGATCTTCAATGGCGATCTGCGCACGCTGTTCGCCCAGGATTATCGCGCACCCCGGCCTGACGGCAGCTGCGCCAGCATCGGCTACGACGGCTGGTCGCCGTGGACATTTCCCTTCTGGAATAAAAAGCCGCCGGCCATCGATTTCTCGGCTGCCGCCGGATTGCGCGATCCCCAGGGTCGATTGCTGCTACCCCCCGGCGTGCCCTTCGCCTGGGACGGTGGCGAGTGCAACGCGGCCTGTACCAGTCTGTGGGAGCGCTGGCCGACTCGACTCGCAACCCCATTGAGCGGTCGTGGCCGACGACTGTGGTTGTTACTGGCCGCCGCCACCAACCACATGCAGGTGGGCCTCGCCAATGCCCGGGTGGGTCTGCGATATGCCGATGGCGACGAGACCCTGAGTGCCCTGGAACATCCACGAGATATCTGGTCCATTGATGGCGCCTACCGCAGTCAGGATGCCTTCGCCCTGCCGGCCCAGGCGCCCCATCAGGCGCAACTCGGCAACGCCTGCCGCGTCAACCTCGTCCCCATCGTCCTCCGTCCCGATGTCGACCTCATGGAATTTAGCCTCGAAACCCTCTCCCCCGAAGTGGTGGTGGCCCTGTTGGCAGTGACCATTGAGATGTAATGACACGGATGCTGGGCAAGAAAGATGGGGGCAGCCAGGCGCTCGCCTTGTCGAAGGACTTCATGCGGTAAAGTTTACCTGTAGGCTGTGGAGAACAGCTCAAGAGGACTTTTCCTAAACCTAATCCGCTCACCGTTGGTGAATCTACTCCAGCTCAAAATCGACCTCATGTGCTGCCATCAATAATAGAATAGATACAGGCTAACTCGTCGCTTGCCGGCTTCCATTTACCATTACTCAAATGGTGAACGTGTATCTGCCGATTTTCTCTACTAGGAAGCAAGAGAATGGCACTTTTCCGATAAAAAACGTCCTCGGAAACTAATCGTATGGCTAGGTCAGACCATCCTCGGATGGTGATTGTCCGATACAATCTACAGCAAAAGGACATAGTTATTCCAACATTCATGCTTCAGTAACATCACGAGGTGTGTATGAAATCCACGATCATCGCTCTGCTTTACGCCGCCAGTTTGACGGCCGCCGATACCACCTTGCTAGAGGGTGATTTGGGCTCTTTCGTCAATGATCGGGCCATCCGGACCACAGTGGTTCTGGTCGATGGGGCGGACCAGGGCGGCAAGGTCCTACAAGTACGCGTGAGCGAGATGCCGGAAGCTCCGTGGAAGGCGCAGGCCTGGACCTCGTCCATTTCTGCCCCAATCGACACCGGGGACACCCTGGTAATTACCCTGAAGGCCCGTTGCGTAGAGCCGGCTGGAGACGTGGGGAAATTGTGCATTCTGGTCGGGCAAAACTGCCCGCCCTACCAGGAGGTAGCGACAAAGACCATCCAGATCGGGGCAGACTGGAAGGAGTATACCTTCAATGCGGTATCGTCGCTCGATATTCCAGCTGGCCAGGTTCGGGTCGGCTTTCTTGCCGGATACAAGGTCCAGACCATCGAGATCTCCAGTATGACGGCGATCAGCCGCAGAACGCCGTAATTTACCCCGGCACTCTCAGGCGAACAGCCCGACGATGCGCTGTTCAAGTTCCCTTGCCGAGGTTTCAGCCTCGGCGAAGGGAAGGCCTTGGGGCAAATTGGGGCGGGTGTGGGGGATGCGGCTGAGCCAGGCATCGCGGAACAATTCTTGTCGCTGTCTGACTAGGTTCGGAAGTTCGGTCAGCCCCATTGGAAGTAGCGACTCCAGGGATGACGCCGCGACAGCGGCATCGTCCCCCAGGGCGGCGAACATGCCCTGGGCCATGGCCCAATGGCCGCTGTCGTCGGGGTGGACGCCATCAATGCTGAAGGTCGCCGACGGATTATCGCGTCGCCGATTGGCGAGAGCTGTTACCATCGGATGATGCAAATCGATCACCGTCCAGCCCTCGTCGCGCTGGGTCAGCAGCCACTCGGCATATCGGGTGAGGACTTGGTCATACAGCGGATGGCAGAGAGCCTGGGGAGCCCCGGCATCGTAGGCCGGCGGGGTGCAGTGGACGATCTGCAGCGAACGCTGTATAATAGCATCCCGCAGTCGGTGATGTCCATCCTGAAATGAGCGGAAACATGGTTCATTCCAGGCCGCACCATGGCCATCATTCATGCCATAGCACGCAATTACCAATTCTGGCTGAAACGCATCCAAGGTGCGTTCCAGCCGCTGCGATAAACTCGGCCGGGGGAAGCCGTAGCGTCGAACGTGTTCCCCGTCATCCTGGTGATTGCCGATCGTCTCGCTTGGTAAACCGAGGTTGGTCAACTGCACCAGACGATCAGGATATTGACAACGGAGGCGACTTTCCAAGGCAACCACCCAACCACCGGCATGGGTGATGCTGTCGCCGAGAATAAGCACCCGCTTTTCGGTGAGTGCTTCAGAATGATAGACGCGGTCGCATCGCATGGAATTCTCCCACTGATTACCAGGTAGTGCCACCGCTATACGCCGTAGTGGTGGTAAAGGTGGTATACGCCTGGGTAAGTGACTGCAGTTCGACGTGTCCGTCGACATACAACACATTTGCCTTGGCCCGATGGACATAGCCGAAATATTCTTGAAATGTATATAGATCACACTTTTCTAAGGACCACGCGCAACCAATATTAGCAAAATTTATGAATTTGCATCTCGTGGTGTCGGCCACCAACGGCGTCAAGGCTGGCTGGGAAATCATTGCCAGGCGTGGACTGGTGTTGTGGGCCGTAAGTTGGATTGTCGAGTTGGGATTGGTGGACGGGAGAATATTGCTGGGCGGGAGATATGTATTCATGCCATAGCCAGTGTCCCAGCGAAGTGTGGTAATAGACCGGATTCGCTTGAAGAGCGGCTCAATGAAAATTCCATCACCTAAGGTCTGGTTGGTATCATTTGCGGTGACTTGCGTTTTTCCTTTTCCACTACCATAACTGACTGACAGGATGACGTTCCATCCCGCAATCGAATTAGTAGAACCGGTATTATCCATCGGAATTGGCAGGAAGCCGCGCCAATCATTGGCATAGGCTCTGAAGGCCAAGTTTTGCTGTCGCAGATTTGACATGCATTTGGTCGAGATGGCCATGTTGCGAACGGTGCCGATCACCGGTAGCAGCATCGCTGCAATTACGACGATGATGGATATCACCACCAGCAGTTCGATCAGCGTAAAGCCATCTTTTGAAGAACTCATCACTGACTCCACCTTGCAAATTGATGACTCATTACTTACGCCTATCCCCATCGCACCAGTTCATTGCTTTTAAGCTACGGCGCCCCCGTATGCAAGTTACATTTACCGCATCTTGAGATACATATCTGTTCACTTGAGACATTTCGTTGGACAGGCAGCGTCGCCGTCTCTACGTATATTGTACGGACATCGTCGGTCAGGTAAGGGCACAATTTGGGCATCGAAACACATTGCGCTCGTCATTTCAGCGCATGAGTATTAAAAAAAAGGCTCGCAGAGGAATGCTAGAGCTTATTCACAATATCCAGCGGCATGCTGATCTGGGAGGTGATCGCTGGCTAGGTCCCATGCGTCCAGCGACCGTGTCCCTCAGATTCTTAATGCCCCATAGTTTTACTGCCATACTCAGTCAAGCAGCACGACGACACTCCGTTCGAGATTCATGGCCAAAGCTCTTGTCGCGAAAGGTTGAATGTCTTTGGCTACCTTTGGCTACCTTTCTCGCGGAATGATTCCTTTATGTTTACATGTATTCAAACTTTCATGATCATGGTTTTTATGATAAATAGTCTCCCTTCCGAGGAGGTGGATCTTTTCATCGTGGCCGGGCAGTCCAACGCCCAAGGGTGGCAAGGGAATGCAGCATTTTATCCCCCTGACCCCAACGGATTGGATGGTAAGATCCGCTTCTTTTGGAAGAGTCCGGGAATCAGCGATTCCGGAGGAAAGTGGACCACGCTGCAAAAGCAGGGGGGACGCTTTCCCGCCGGGCATTTCGGATTAGAGGTCTCTTTTGCCAGAAAACTCAAGGAAAACGGCTACAATCCTGCCATCTTCAAATACTCCCTAGGCTCAACCAGCATCGCCAGTCATTGGAAGCAGCCCGGGGGTGGTGGTATGTACGACGACATGGGAAAATTGTTGGCGACAGC
Source organism: Planctomycetota bacterium (assembly GCA_044338255.1). Lineage (GTDB taxonomy): Bacteria > Planctomycetota > UBA11346 > UBA11346 > UBA11346 > CAIUVD01. The sequence goes on from JBIILZ010000141.1 coordinate 7,016, forward strand.
CGTTGCTCAACTCGTAAACGAGGGAAATACGGTTAAGTTCCAAGGGTTCATCTGGATCCAAGGTGAGAGCGATGCCCAGACTAAGGACCTGGCTTTGGCCTATGAAGCGCGCCTCAGGGCATTGATAGATGATTTGCGCACCAAGATCGTACAAGCCCCTGCAATGCCCGTCATCCTTAGCGTTGACGAACAGCACCAGTGGGTCGTCAGTAATCCTGAAATCGTTACGGCTCAAAAGCATCTCGCCCAAACTCTTAAGGACTGTGTCTGGGTCAGCATGATGGGCCTGGAGAAAGCCGATGGCACCCATTTAACCCCCGCCGGCTTGGTTCTCCACGGCCAACGTGTCTATGATGCCTACCTGCAATTCGGGTCCAAGCCCGCCGGGTCACGCATGAAGTAATGCAGCCTGTTAGAGCTCTCCACCTGATTACCAGGTTATGCCACCACTATACGCCTTAGTGGAGGTAAAGGTGGCATATGCCTGAGTGAGTGATTGCAGTTCGCCGTGTCCATCGACATACAACACATTGGCCTTGGTCCGATGGACATAGCCGATCATTTGTTGAAAATCCCATAGAAGCTTCAGTCGGTAGCCCCACGAACAACCATAAGAGTCAACGTACAAGAGACAATTTGTGGTGTCGGCCACCAGCGGTGTCAGGCTTGGCTGGGAAACCATCGACAAGATGGGATTGGTGTTCTGGGCCGTGGCGGTCAACGGAGTGAGAGTACTGGGTGGGAGATACATATGCATACCATAGCCGCTGTCATAGCGATACGAGGTGATAGGCCGACTTGCCGGCCGCTTGTAGAGCGGCTCAGCGAAAATTCCATCTGCTGACTTGCTGGTATCCGCAGCGGTGATTGTTTTTTTGCCGTCGCAATAATTGATCGATAGGTTGACATTCCAGCCGGCAAACGATCCGACTGCTCCGCTACTATCCAATGGTTGTGGCAGGAATCCTTCCCAATCATTGGCATAGGCCGCGAACGCCAGGTTTTGCTGGCGCAAGTTCGACATGCATTTGGTCGAGGTGGCCGAGTCGCGAACCATGCTGATTGCCGGCAGCAGCATCGCTGCAAGCACGGCGATGATGGATATCACCACCAGCAGTTCAATCAGGGTAAAGCCATCCCTTGAATAATTCATCGCTGTTTCCACGTCATAAATTAATTAGCAGTCGTTTACGACCGTCCTCAGTGATACGATAAGATACACCAATTTTTTTACCCCATCAACAGACGAAAATTTGTTCACTTGATACATTTGGTTGGGCAGCGTCCGTGTGCAGATTGCGCATTGGACGTCATCGCCCCTCAGGGAAGGGCATAAATTGGACATGGGGATTCATGGCGGCCCCGAAGGCTGCAATGGCATTGCGTTAAGCACTCATTTTTTCACGATTTTCCGAGCATAGGGATGCAGTGGTTTTCGCGAAGCTGATCGACCAGCCCGAGTCTTCTTTTTCCATCGTTCGAT
>JBIILZ010000047.1:0-27709 GCA_044338255.1 Planctomycetota bacterium
CCCACGGCATGATCTTGCGGTATTTCTGTACGATCTCGCCCTGATCATTCATAAGGATCAGGGTGTTGTAAGGGGCTTTGTGCGGGTGCTCCTCGTGGCGTTCGCCAGTCAGCGAAAACACCCCCCAGACCTTGGCCTTGCGGCATGCTTCGGCGAAAATTGCCGTTTCATCGCCAGGAATGGTGGCCGCGTTGGCGTACATTTCGGCGCTGTCATACATGATGCCGTGGGTGCTGTACTCCGGGAAGATCACCAGATCCATGCCCGGCAGGCCCTGTTTCATGCCCACCACCATGCGCGCGATGTTCCGCGCGTTGTCCAGGATCTCGGCCTTGGTGTGCAGCCGAGGCATCTTGTAATTCACCACCGCGACGCCGACGGTGTCGTTGCTGCTAGAAATATCGCCGTGGATCATGGGGACTCCGGGGGTCACGGATGTAGAAGGGTCGCAATCGTCGTCGGCTTCGATTCGGCGGCAATGTTGCGCCGATGATCATACCGGTTGTGCCAGCGAGACCCCGACCTTCTTGAATCAAAAAATCCCATGGATGTAAACTTTAGGGTTAAATGGTAGACCTGCCCCTGCTTGAACCGAAAGTGGAATGAATACGAGGAACCAGCAGAAACTATTCGTACTTAATTTTCAGTGACGTAGAATTAAACTAGGCATTGGAAAAGCCCATATTCCTCCGATGCCATGGCGGCAAACAGGGACATCTCTCGAAAACGAGCTGCGGAAATTCCCCAGCCCGTCCATTCCCGATAAGTTACCTCCGCGCACCGCAGCGGTAATGGTCGCCGTCGTCCACCGGCGCGCAGCCGGGCAGCCAATTATTTGGACGATCGAAGGCGAAGGTGTTCGCGCGCCGATCGCGTTGCGAGGTGTTCGGTCCCGAGCCGTGGATGACGTAGGCGCCGAAGATCACCGCATCGCCGGGTCTGGTCTCGAGGAGTACCGACGGAAAAGCGTCGAGCGCGCCATCCAGGCCGATATTGAAGGACGCGGTCGCGAAATGCTTCGCCGGGAGCAGGCCGCCTTTATGTGAACCCGCAACCATGCGCAGGGCGCCGTTGGCTTCGTCTGAGGCATCGATCGAGAGCATGCAATTGATCTGCGTCGGCAGCGGCGAGGCGTTGGTCCAGTATTGGAAATCCTGATGCCACGGCGTGAATGAGCCGTCGTGGGCGGCTTTCATCATCAACTTCGAATGGTACAGCCAAACGTCTTCGCCGATGAGCTGGCGCATGATCGCGAGCATCTCCGGGCTTCGGCTGAGGGCGTCGATCAGCGGGCTGACCAGCTCGCTGCCGAGCAGCTGGCGGATGCGCCGGGGGCGATCGGCAGCCGTGGATTCCTCCCATGAGACATGCACATCGGCGTGCGCTGCCCGGGTCTGCATGAGTTCATGCAGGCCCTCGATCTCCTGGGCCACGGCCGTCATCCGCTGGGCGCTGAACAGGCCGCGTTTGATGACATAGCCGTTGGCGTGGAAGTCGGCCAGCTCGGTGTCGCTCAACCCGTGCTCGCCGGACTGGGCGCCACGCGCGCTGGGGAGGGGTTGAGGGGCCCAGCTGGGCAGGGCGAGGGTGGGCAGGGCGAGGGCGGGGATGCTGGAGGTGGTGCTCATGTCCGCCATTGTAGCAACACCGACCGACAACGACTGCAACCGTGCTGCTGCATCCTTGCAGATTCCTGCTGTGAGCTCAGGTGTCGTCGGGGGTCTGGACGTTTTTCCGGCGCGCGCGCTGACGCCATTGCAGGGGGGTCTGCTTGAGGAGGCGGCGGAATCGATGGGTGAAATGCGCCGCCTCGGGATAGCCCACGGCGCGACCGATGGCACTGATCGTATCGTCGGTGGATTCCAACAGTTCACAGGCGATTTGCATGCGTCGCTGGTCCCGCCAGCCGATCAGCCCGACTCCCATCTGCCCCTGGAACAGATGCGAGAGTCGCGATGCCGACAGGCCCACGCGCTGGGCGACCTCGGCAATCGTCAGCGGCTCGCTCAGGTGTTTTTCGAGGAGGTCGAGGACGGCGCGGATGCGCGGGTCCAGACGCCGAAGGTTGGCCTGCTGGGGATGATTGGCGTACAGCAGCAGGGCGCGTTCGAGACTGTTGTAGGCGAGGCGATCGGCCATCGGCTGGTCGGTGGTGGTATCCTCGACCATCTGCGCCAGAGCCTGCGCGAGGAGCGGATCGGTACTGCCGAAGAACAACGTACCGGGTGCGATCTCGGCCCATTCGAGCAGGTCGATCCAACTGTTATCGGCGAGAAAATGCGCCCACAGGATTTCCCAACCGTCGCTGCCGCGATCGGTGGCGTAATCCTGAAAAGCCCCCGGCCGATAGAGGACGGCCTCCCCGGGTCCGAGAATCTGCTGGCCACCGTTGGCGAAGGTTAGGCGACCGCGGCCGGCCGTGGTATGCAGCAGGAGCCAATCGGCGGTGCCGGTTTCCCGCCGGCAGCTGTAGCTCAGGTCTCGCTGATAGCGTCCGGCTTTGAGCCGATATCCGGCACCGATCACACTGGCGCTGGGACGAGCCATGACCAACCGTGCTCTGGCCGCTCGTCAACGGAAGCGCAGGTTTCGCGCGCGTGCAGTGGCTGGACGAGATAAGTGACGGGGCGAGATAAATCGATAAGGAGTTCTGTTATCCGTGGATGAAGCCCTCGCAGACGGGCTCTGAGAGGTCTTTTAGGGCACTCATTTCCCGAAAAATCAAGGAAGTGGTAGTCCGGCAGCGTTTTCCCTTGTCCGGGGTGGCGTCTCCAGACCATCCCCGACCCTATGCTCGCCACCGCCGGACTCGGCATGGCCTTCGGTCAGAAGGCCCTGTTTGAAAATGTCAGTATCAAATTCACCGCCGGCAACTGCTATGGCCTTATTGGCGCCAATGGCACGGGAAAGTCGACGTTCCTCAAGATCCTCACCGGTGAACTCGAGCCTTCTACCGGGGCAGTGATCAAGGAGCCCGGCAAACGCATGGGTTGGTTGAAGCAGGACATCACCGGCCACGAGAATTTCCAGGTCATCCAGGTGGCGATGATGGGCCATCAGGATCTGTGGAAGATCCAGGCCGAGATGGATCGCCTCACGGCCAAAGAGGATTTCACTGACGCCGACGGCGAGAAGCTCGCCGCGCTGCAGGAGAAATTCGGTGAGATGGATGGCTACAGCCAGGAATCCAAGGCCGCCGAAGTGCTCACCGATCTCGGCGTGCCGCCGGATCAGCACCAGCGCAAGATGGCCGAGATCAACACCGCCCTGAAGGTCCGTGTGCTCTTGGCCCAGGCGGTGTTCTCGAACCCCGACATCTTGCTGCTCGACGAGCCGACCAACAACCTCGACATCCCGGCGATGGTCTGGCTCGAGCAGTACCTCGCCGATTACGAAGGCACGGTCATCGTCGTCAGCCATGACCGTCACTTCCTGAATCGCGTCTGCACTCATACCTGCGACGTCGATTATCGCACCGTGCGCATCTTCTCCGGCCCCTACGACGTCTATCAGGCGCAGGAGCAGCTCGCCCGCGCCCAGCGCAGCAAGGAAGGCGGCCGCGTCGAGCGCCAGGTCGAGAAGCTCAAGAAGTTCGTTGAGCGCTTCAAATCCAACGCCGCGCGTTCGAAGCAGGCCACCAGCCGCGTCAAGCTCATCAACGAATTGTCGGGGCAGAAGGTCCTGCCGAGTTCGCGCGTCTCGCCGCGGCTGTTCTTCAAGGTCCCCAAGCCCAGCGGCCAGGACGTGATCAAGGTCGAGAACATCACCTTCCGCTATCCCGGCGGCGACCGCGACATCGTGCGCAATTTCACCACCCGCCTCGATCGCGGCGATCGCTTGGCGATCGTCGGCCGCAACGGCATGGGCAAGAGCACCCTGGTGCGCTTGATGCTCGGCGATCTGCCACCGCAAAAAGGCAAGGTCGAGTGGTCGTCGACGACCTCGCGCACCTACTTCCCCCAGGACGGCGGCAGCCTCTTCGAAGGCAAGGAAGAGCTCTCGATCTACGAGTGGATCCGCCAATACACCGAGAACCAGGACATCAACAACATGCGCGCCATGCTCGGGCGCATGCTCTTCAGCGGCGATGATGTCAAGAAGCCGGTGGGCGTGCTCTCCGGTGGCGAGAAGGTGCGTTGCGTGCTGTCGATGGTGATGCTCACCGAGGCCAACACCCTGGTCCTCGACGAGCCCACCAGCCATCTCGACATGGAAGCCATTGAAGCCCTTCAGGAAGCTCTCGAGGAATTCACCGGCACGCTCATCGTCGTCAGCCACGATCGTGAATTCATCGACCAGGTTGCCACCCGCGTCATCGTCCTCGATGATAACAAGCCCGGTGAACCATCGCAGCTCACCGATTGGAAGGGTGACTACCTGACCTATCGCGCGACGCGGAAGCTCGAATAAGTCCGATGTCGCCGGCACCCACCCATCGTCGATCGGCGTTGCGTACCGTGCCCCGGGCGGCGGCAGCGCTTCTGGCGCTGCTGCTGTCGGTATTGGCCGGCCCGCGCGGCGCCAATGACGAGCGGCGGGCCGAGCGTCTGTCCTCGGTGGCGGCGCAGAGCGCACCGATCTGTGGACCTTTGGCGGTCGTCGGTGTCGTCCACCGGCCATTGTCAGCACCTCCCGTCGCGGAAGTGCCGGCGAGCGCGAGCGCCGGCATAGGCCAGTCCGCCATCGTCATCGCTGCTGTCCGTCCGCTGCGCACCTCGCCGGTGGCGGCGCGCGCCCCGTAGCGGTTTTCTGGCCTTTTTTCAGCGCTTTCTCGGTGCTGACGCAATCCGTCCGGCGCCATGCGTCGTTCTCTTCCCAAAACTTTTTCCACACGTCCTCCCTTAGGATTCCCATGTCTTTCATCTCCCGTTTCGCGCCCGTCATCACCCTCCTCGCCAGCGCCTCGTTGGCCTTCGCCGAGAACGCCGGCCCCGATTCGCCGTCGGCGCCGGTGGCTCCGGCCGCGCCAGGCGGTGCGCCCGCCGCTGGCGGCGCCAGTAGCATGCTGCCCTCGATCCTGCTGATGGTCGGCATCTTCGCCTTCATGTACTTCGTGCTCATCCGCCCGCAGAAAAAAGAAGAGAAGAAGCGCAAGGAGATGCTCTCGGCGCTCAAGCGCGGCGACAAGGTCGTGACCATCGGCGGCGTGCACGGCGCCATCGAGACCATCGGCGAGCAGACCATCGACGTGCGCGTCGGTACGGGCAGCAACACCCTGGTGGTGACCTTCAACAAGGGCGCCGTCAACGCCAACATGAGCAACGAATCGGCCGATACCTCGGCTGACAAGAACGGGAAGAAGTAAACCCATGCTCCGTCGTCTCATCGTCATCGGGCTGGTCTTCGCGACCTGCCTGCTGCTGCTGTTCTTGCAGAACAAGGTCCTGGTCGGCGAACAGGAACTCAGCGCCGAGCTGCGCCTGGTTCCCGGTCAGACCGAGGGTGCCGTGCCGGCGACCTTTCAGGTAGTCCTTAAAGACGTCGCCGGCAATCCGGTGCCGGCGACCGCCGATGATCGCGAGGCCCTGATCCAACGCCTCAAGGGCTCGCCGAGCGAGATCCTGGTGGGCGCGGTCACCCTCGAGGACGCCGACAAGCGCGTCCTGGTGACCACCACTGACAAGACCGATGTCGCGGCCCTGCGCACGCGCGTCGCGGCCAAGCCCTTCAAGCGCGACAATGCCCCGCGTGACCTGTTCCACATCACTCGCGGCATCGATCTGCGCGGTGGCGTCGAATTCATCTGCCGCCTGCAAAACGAGGAAGGCCGCGTCGTCCCCGCCGACGACGAGGTCCTCGAGATCCTCCGCAACCGTCTCGATGAACGCGGCCTTACTGAGCCGGCGGTGGCGCGGCTCTCCAATGGCGACATCCAGGTCGTCATTCCCGGCGGTACCAAGGCCGATGCCTCGCGCACCCGGCGCGTACTCGAGACCACCGGGCGCCTGGAATTCCGCGAGGTTTTGGCGGTCTTCGACCAGGTTAACCTCGGTGGCGCCGATGCTCCCGTGCTCGCCAAGCCCAACGGCAGCGGCTACACGTTCGCTTCCGGCACCTACCACAATCGCGGCGACATCATTGTCCCCCATGAGCCCGATCCCGGCGAAAAACCGACGACCTTCTACCGTCTCGAAAAGCCCTCCCTGGTCGGCAAGGACGTCAAGGACGCCAGCCAGACCTACTACGAAGGCACCCTCGCCATCGGCATCGAATTCACCGCCGTCGGCGCCGGCAAGAACGAGGAGTTCACGCGCGCGGTCAAGACCCGCGGTGACGCCAAGCAGGGCACCGGCCTACTCGCGATCGTCTTCGACGGCATGGTCAAATCCTCGGCGCGGGTCATCGAACCCAGCGGCGCAAGTTGCGTGATCCATGGCAATTTCACCACCGATGAGATCGAGAACATCCGCAGCGCCCTGCGCGGCGGCAGCCTGGCAGTGACCCCGGAAGTGCTCTCCGAGCGCGTCGTCGGCGCGACCCTCGGCGAAGAGACCATCCGCAAGGGCCTCTTGGCGATGGCGGTGAGCTTCTTCGCCATCGTCGCCTTCATGCAGTTCTACTACGGTCGCCGCCTGGGCACCGTCGCCAACCTCTGTCTCGTCGCCACCGGCTTCGTGATCTGGTCGATCCTCTCGGTGTTCGGCGCGACGGTGACCCTCCCCGGTCTCGCCGGCCTGGTTCTGACCATCGGCATGGCCGTCGATACCAACATCCTGATCTTCGAACGCATCCGCGAGGAACTGCGCGAGAACAAGGGCATGAAGGCCTCGATCGAGGCCGGTTACGACCGCGCCTTCCTGACCATCGTCGACGCGCATCTCACGACCCTCATCACCGCCTTCATCCTCTACTGGATCGGCAGCGGCCCGGTAAAGGGTTTCGGCCTGACCCTGATCATCGGCATCGTCGTCAATCTCTTCAGCGGCGTGTACATCGGCCGCCTGCTCACCGATTGGATGTGCGCCAAGGCCGAGACCGTGAAGATGGCCAGCTGGGTGCCCGAGCTCAAGCTGCCGTACGTCGAATGGCGTCGCGTCGGCTACGTGTTCTCGATTGTCACCGCGGTCATCGGCATCAGTTGGTTCGCCTTCGGCCACAAGCTCACCGGCGGTTCCTTCGAGCGCAATTTCGACATCGACTTCACCGGCGGCAACATGGTCCAGGTGATCTTCAAAGAAGAGCTCACCGCCGAGCGCATCGACCAGGCCATCGCCCTCGCCCACGGCAAGGATCCGCAGGGTTTGGCGCTGATCGATCCGTCGGAGCTGCGCAAGCAGCCGTACTTCGCCGAATTCGGCGGATCCTCGGCCGCCAGCCGGCAATGGGTCTTCCGCTCACGCGATGAGCAGGGCGGAGAGCTCGAGGCCGCGCGAGCGGTGGTCGAGAAGCAGCGCGCCAAGCTCCAGCACCAGATCGACGATCTGCGTGCCGGGGTCGGCCAGGTTGCCGAGAAGCCCGATGAGGCCGGGGCCCGCAAGCTCGAGAACGAGCAGCTCGCGCCGTTGCAGAAGCAGGTCACCGACCTCGGCAATCAGGTCGCCAACCGCACCGAGGATTTCAAACGCCAGCTGGCCCAAGCCCTCGTTGGCAGCGTCGGTGCCGAAGGTTCGGAGATCCTCGCTAGCCAGTGGCAGGAGCGCAGCCTGACCCTGCGCCTAGCCACGCTTGAGCCGGTCGGTGCCACCACCGCCAGCGAGATGGTGACGCGTTTGAAGAAGCGCACCGAGCTAGAAAACGTCACTGTGACGCCGGTCGAAGGGGAAAAAGCTTTCGCCGTCACCGTCACCTTCAAGGCCCTGCCCAGCGCGCGCAGCGAATTCGAGCGCAGCGATGCCACCGTCGCCCGGCTCTATGAACTGTTGGCAGTGGACGGACTCAACGATGGCGACCGCAATGCCCGCACCGGTATTGCCGCCGAGCTCTACAACGACCTGATCAACATCGCCGCGGCGCAGAAGGTCACCGTCGCTCGACCTTATCCGTCGAGCGAGCACTTCAGCGGCCAGGTCGCCGATCAGATGAAGTGGGGCGCCCTCTTGGCCCTGCTGCTATCGCTGCTGGCGATCCTCGCCTATGTTGCCTCGCGTTTCGAATTCCGCTTCGGTATCGGCGCCGTGCTCTCGCTGTTCCATGACGCGATCATCACCGTCGGCATCATCTCGGCCTTGGGCGTGCGCATCGACCTCACCGTCATCGCCGCTTTGCTGACCATGATCGGCTATTCGATCAACGATACGATCGTGACCTTCGACCGCATTCGTGAACTGATGCGCAAGAACGGCATCGACGGCGCGCCACCGCTGCCGTTGACCGAGATCATCAATCGCGGCATCGCCCAGACCATGCCACGTACGGTACTGACCACCGGCACGGTGTTCCTCACCGTCCTGGTGCTGGTGCTCTTCGGCGGCGAAGCCTTGCATGCCTTCGCGCTGACGCTGCTCATCGGCATCATCTCCGGCACGTACTCGTCGATCTTCGTCGCCGCGCCGCTGCTGCTGTCCTTCAAGGGCCGCATCTCTGACGCGCCCAAGCCGGTCGATCCCAATGACGCTGACCCGAATGCCGCTGGCACGAATGCCGCTGGCGCGAATGCCGGTGAAGCCGCGCTGCTCGAGGGCAAGCAGGTCGCTCCATGAGCGGCCTGTTGCTGGCGGGCGACATCGGCGGCACCAAGGCCAACCTGGTGCTCGTCGACCCCGCCGGCGACCCGCGCCGGCCGCTGTTCACGCAGCGCTTGGCGTCCAATGATTTTCCTTCCTTGGAAGCCCTTCTCGAGACCTTCCTGAGCGCTGCCGGGCAGCGTGCGCGTCACGTCTGCGTCGGCATTCCGGCGCCGGTGATCGACGGTCATGTGGCCCCGGTCAACATTCGCTGGCAGGCGCAAGAAGAGTCGGTCGCACGTCATGTGGGCGCGGAGAAGGTCCGCTTTCTCAACGATCTGGTGGCCACCGCCCTGGGCATCCCCGAGCTGCTCGACAGCGAGGTCGTGACCCTTCACGCGGGGGCGCCGCGCTCGCGCGGGCCGAAGGCGGTGGTCGCTCCCGGCACCGGCCTGGGCACCGGCTTCCTGCTGCACGATGGCACGCGCTATCAGGCCTACGGTGCCGAAGGCGGGCATGCCGATTTCGCACCTCGCGGTGCGACCCAGACGCGGCTGCATGCCTTCCTGGCAAACGATGGCTCGGTCTTCGACGGCCAGATCAATGTCGAAGCGGTGTGCTCGGGCAAGGGCATCAACAATCTTTGGCGCTTCTTCGGTCACCAGGGGCTTCGCGATAGCGCCGCCATCGAGACTCAGGCTGTCGGCCTCGCCGATGCGACGCCGCTGATCATGCAGGCGGCCGAGCAACCCGAACTCAATCCGCGTTCGGCGGCGGCGGCGCAGGAATTCATCACCATCCTCTTGCAGGAAGCCGGCAATGCGGCGGTGCGCTGGGTGGCTTCTGGCGGCGTCTATCTTGCCGGTGGCGTGCCGCCCAAGGTCCTGACCTACTTGCGGCGTCCGGCGATGATGGCGACCTATCTCTCGAATCGCCACCTCGGCCAGGTGCTGCGCGAGACCCCGCTGTACGTGGTCATGAACGACTCGGCAGCGGTCCTCGGCGCCATTGCCGGCGGACGGACGCTGTTCTGAAGCTCGGGAAAATACCGCGGGACTGGTGGCCAGCGACCAGGAGCCAGCGGCCAGCGACCAGAGACCAGAGACCAGAGACCAGGGACCAGGGACCAGGGACCAGGGACCAGGGACCAGGGACCAGCGACCAGTGACCAGCGACCAGCGACCAGCGACCAGTGACCAGCGGCCACTCGTGGCCTTGACTCCGAACACGCTCAGGACACGGAGATCCTGCCCGTGCCCGCGGCCATCCGTTTCCACCTCTGAAAGCTTGGTCGATGGTCAGCGTCAGCGTGTGACCATGTCCAAACGCCGCGCCCGTAGCCTTTCTTGCACCTTTGCTCCCGCCCTGATCGCGCTGGTCGGTTTCGGCGGCGCGACCTTGTCAGCTATCGAGCCCCAGGATGTGCCGGCCAAATCGGCGACGACCGCGGCGGTGGATGCGTCAGCGACCGCCGACGAGCATCAGAAGAGCCCTACGAAGAAGCATAGGCACCATCACCACCACAAAGGTCAGGCCGTTCGCAAATGAGCCGCCATCATCGGCGTCCGAAACGGGCGCCGATGATGGTGATCACGGTCGAGACTCCCAGCGTCAACAGGTAGCTGGTGAGGAAGCGCTGACCACCGCAGCAGGTGAACGTCAGCCAGGTTTCGCCGATGACATTCTTGGGAAAGAAGACGATGCCGGGAATCACCGCCAGGGTGAAGGCCGCCATGACCCAACGACTGCTCAGGCGGGTCGCCCAGAGACCGACGAATACCGGCATCACCGCCGCCGCGCAGACGAGATTGGCGATGAAGAACAGGTAGGTCGAATCGTTGCCGAACGAAGCCACCCATACCGCGGGCACGGCGAGCACGGCGGTGCCGATCTTCGCCAAACGCAGGGTGCCCAGGCTCGGCTTGGCGCCGAGCGCCCGGGCATCGGCCGTCAGTACCCCGACCAATCCGTTGAACAGCGCCGAGATCGTGCTCATCGCCAGGAGCAGGGCCAAGATCAGCACGGCGATGGCGGCAGCGCTGCTCTTGGTGGCGGTGATCAGAGCCACCGGCAGTGCCGAAATATTGTAGCCGGCGCCGTCTTCGACCGCGACTCCCGCCGCCCACCACCCCATCAACGCGGCGGGGATGAGGAGCAGTCCGATGGCCAGCCCGCTGACTGCGAACGAACGCCGCACCACGCGCTCATCACGGCAGGCGAACAAGCGCGCCCAGAAACTGTTGTCGAAGAGATTCGAGGCGACGATGCCGATCATCAGCACGCCGGCATTTTCCCAGCCGACGGCGGTCCACTCGAGCTGTCCTGCGGCACGGGCCTTGGCCAAGGGTTCATCTCCGGCCGCTGACCACGCCAGCCACGTGACCACCGCCACCAGCAGCACGATCAAGCCAACCTGCAGGCGATCGACGGCGATTGCCGTACGCACGCCACCCCACGCCGCGTAGACGACGGTGCAGGCCGCCACCAGGACGGCGCCGGCGGCCAGCTGCCAGCCGATAATGAGGTTCATGGTCTGGGCGATGGTGGTGAGTTCGACCACCAGGTAGACGCCCATGTAGAACAGGCCGAGCAAGCTCACCAGGATGCGCACGCTGCGGCCGTAGCGCTCACCAACCACATCCGAGAGCGTCGCTGCCTGCGGATGGAGCGCACGTACGCGGTTGCCGACCAGCGGAAACAGCCACATCGGAAGGGCCTGACCCAAGCAATAGCCGAGCACGGCAGCGGCGCCGTAATAGTGCGCTATCAGCGCCGGACTGGAGATGATCCAGGTTCCGGCGAGGGTCGCTACGAGGGTCGCCATCGACAGGCCGGTACCGACCGAACCGCGGGCGGTGAGGTAGTCATCGAGCTGCTGGCCACGCGCGGTGCGCCGCGCATGCCAGGCACCGATGCCTGCGAACGTAATGCAGGTGACGAGTGCCGCCGTAATGGCGACTGATGAGCTATCCATGACCTTCCCTCCGCCGGTATGACCCGGATCAGGTTCATGGGGTCACCGCCGCCGCGGTTTCTCAGGCGCCGATGCGCCTCCCCCAGGTTTGTAAGGGCGAGACGTTGTCGTTGGCTTGGGAAGGTAAATGGGAAAGAGGGGAGGAGTGGCGTTGATAGGTGGTTTAGGAGTTTGGAGTACGAAAGCTCGCAGCACGACTCCGGTGTGCCTGGTTGCTGAATGTCAGCGGACTCGTTGCTGCGTAGTCATTCACGGCAGCGGCGAATCTGCGCACGGGGAATATATTGGATTTCCAGAATGATTCCGACGAATTCAGCAACCAGGGACCAGAGACCAGAGACCAGAGACCAGAGACCAGAGACCAGAGACCAGAGACCAGAGACCAGAGACCAGAGACCAGAGACCAGAGACCAGCGACCAGCGACCAGCGACCAGCGACCAGTGACCAGAGACCAGAGACCAGAGACCAGAGACCAGCGACCAGCGACCAGCGACCAGCGACCAGCGACCAGTGACCAGTGACCAGAGACCCGCGACCAAAATACCAGCAACCAGCGCGCGATCCCACGAGGCCTACGCCCTATTCACATCCTCCCCAGCCCTCGCCCTCCACTCCCTCGGCGACATTCCATGCCCCGCCTGGAACTGCCGATTGAACGCCGATAGCGAGGCGAATCCCGACGCAAAGGCGATGTCGGCGATACTGCTGTCCGAGCCGGCGAGTTCGCGACACGCGAATTCAAGTCGGGTGCGGATCCGCCAGTCGCGATAGGCGAGACCGAAACGGGTGTGAAATGCCCGCGCAAAAGTCGAGGGCGCCATGCCCACGCGACGTGCCGCCGCCGCTTGTGGCGGCAGCCGTTCGGGGTGCGCATACGCCTCATCGACCAGCCGCGCCCAGCGATCGGCATGGCGCTCGGCGCGTTGCGGAGCGGTGAGCAGCGCGCGCCGCGGGCTGGCGCAGAGCGTCCCCAGGACCTGCAGGAATGCCGCCATGCGCAGCGGGCCCGGCGGCATGGTGACCAGTGACAGCAGGCGCTCGCTATCCTGGCTGGGGAAGACCAAGCCCTGTTCCGCCTCGACCAGCATCGTCGCCAACGCGGTCAGTTCAGGGCTTTCCTGCCAACGCGGGCCGAGGACCTCGGGCCGGAATTGGATGACGATCGATTCCACCTTCGAGCCGCTCTGCCGTTCGCTGACCCAGGTATGCGGGAGCCGCGGTCCGAGCAGCACGAGGTCGCCTGGCGCAAACGCTTCAATGCTTGCTCCGACATGACGCCGGCCGCTGCCGCGGACGATCCAGGTGAGCTCGTATTCGGCATGCTGATGCCAAGCGAACGACCAATGAGTGGAGCGGAAACGGAAGGCCGCGAAAGATGCCTTGGCCCCGACGGGGATCAGCTCTTCAAGCGGTTGCCGACGACGGATCTGCATATGCGAAATTAACACCGTGGGCGGCTTGCGAAATCACCGAATGCACCGTTATGGACAGCGGTCATAAGTGTGCGGACCGCTTCTGCCCCGACCACGATCCGCGCATCTCTCAGGGCTGCGCGCGCTCACCTTCCCAGATCGGTGGCGTCGGGTAATGGACGTGTTCAAGGCACAGGCCGTGCGCCGGAGCCTGCTGCTGGGCAGCGGGCGTGACCTCGCCGGCGAGGGCACGCTGCCATTCATTACGGCTGACCGTGCCATGAGCCACCGCGACCATGCCGCCGACCAGGCTGCGCACGAGGCGGTAGGTGAAGCGCGTGCCGCGCACCTGGGCGATGCGGTAGCGGTCGGCCTCATACCAGCGCACCGCCTGCAGCGTGGTGCGATGATCCTCGCGATGCTCGCCGCGGCGGGCAAAAGCCTGCAGGTCGTGGGTTCCGGGAAGGATCCGCGCTGCCGCCTGTAGTCCGGCGAGGTCGATGGCGAAGGGCAGTCGCCAGCTGATGCGCGGCGCCAGGAAAGGCTCGCGCTCGCCGCCGACATCGAGGCGATATCGATAGGTCTTACCACCGGCGAGGTGCACCGCATGCCAGTCATCGGCGACGCGTGCGACGCTCCGGCAGACGACGTCACTGGGCAGTTGGCGGTTGAGCGCCCGCCGGAGTTCGCCGGCCACCCAGGTGCGGACGCAGTCGACGTGCGCGACCTGGCCACGGGCATGCACGCCGGCATCGGTGCGGCTGGCGCCGAGTGCCGCTGCCTGCGGCTCGCCGAGGCGCACGAAGGCCGCGTCGAGCTCGCCCGCCACCGAGCGGGCATCGGCCTGGCGCCACCAGCCGCCGAAGGCGCTGCCATCATAAGCCAGCAACAGGGCGTAGCGCGGCATGCGTGACGTCAGCTGCCGGCGAGGGTGACGCGGAAGCGCGCCCCGCCGAGCGGCGATTCCTCGACGTGGATGCTGCCGCCATGGAGCTGGGCGATGGTTCCGGAAATGGCCAGGCCCAGGCCCGTGCCTTGTTCGCGCGAAGTGTGGAAGGGGGTGAAGATCTTCACGCGTTCGGCCTCGGCCACGCCCGGGCCGTCATCGTCGATGACGAAGGCCACGCCGTCGATGAGACGCTCGACGCCGATCTGCACTTGTCCACCGACGGGCTCGCGCTCGCTCACCGCATGCACGGCGTTCTGCAGCAGATTGATCAACACCTGCTTGACCTGCATGCCATCGATGGCGACCTCACCATCGCCCCAGGTCTCGTGGACCGCGAAGGTCACGCCCTGCGGCTCTTCGGCGCGTACCAGGTCGAGGCAGCTGTTGGCCAGCTGTAGAGGATCGATCGGATTGCGCATGATGCGCCTGGTGCGGGTGAATTCGAGCAGGCCGCTGACGGTGCGATCGAGATCGCGCACGCCGTCGACGACCAGCTGAGCATAGCGCGCTTCCTTCGAGCCCGGTTCGAGATCGCGTGCCAACAGGCTGGCAAAGCCGGCGATGCCATTCAGCGGATTGCGGATCTCGTGGGCCACGCCGGCGGCCATCTCGCCGAGTCGCGCAAGGCGATCGACACGCTCGGCCTGAGCCTGCAGGGCATGGAGCATGGTCACGTCATCGAGGACCTCGACCGCTCCGAGCAGGGCGCCATCCGGCGAGCGCAGCGGCGAGGCGCGGACGCGCAGCAGCACCTGCTGGCCATCGCGGCCGCGCACGGTGCGTTCGATGGGACCGACGGCGACGCCGGTGGCCAGGACCAGCGCCGCCGGGCCATTGGGAAAGTGGTCGGTGTAGATGCTATCGATGAGGTCCGGCAGCTCGCCATGCAGGGCGTGACAAGCGGCCTCATTGCAGGTGGTCACCGCCCCCTGCGGATCCACCGCCAGGACGCCCGAGGCGATCGAGCCCATGACCAGGTTCAACCAGGCGGTTAAGCGATCGAGTTCATCGAGCTTGTCGGTGAGCCGCGCATTGGTGGCGACGAGTTCGGCCTGCTTGGCGGTGAGGACGCCTTCGAGGCGATGCACCTGCGAGGCCAGGGCGCCGGTGGTTTCGTCGAAAAGACGAATCGCCGAGGCGAAATCGAAAGGCATGTTCTCGGCCATGGCGACACGTTAGGAGTCTGTCGGAGATAGGCCAGCAAGGCTGACTCGGTCTCGCTGGGCATCTCCGGCGTTGTCGGAATGCGCCAAATAGCGCTGCTATTTGGCGCATTCCTCCGCCTTGGATCTGTCCAGCGATACACTTCGCCATCCTCGTCGGCCTATCTCCGACAGACCCCTAGCGCTTGGCGCAGAGCGCGAGTCCGACCATCAGCCTCGAGTCTGGTCCCGCGCTTGCGATGGCGCTCCTGGGCCGACCATGCCCCGTTCTATGGAATGGGACGGCAAAGTCGCGAATGCTCGTTTTACCTGCAGCATCAGTGCCCGCGCCCTGGCGGCGGGGGAAGTGTTCTTTTCCGGGCTGGTACTCGAAGGCACGGCTTTCGTCCGTCGCGACTTCGCCAGCGAGGCCTGGGCAGTGCAGGATCCGGCGAGCTTCCTGAGCTGGTGGCGTCAGCGTGTGCCGGTGCCCGACCCCAAACGTCGGCAGGTGCGCCTGGACAAGGATCTGCTGCTGAAGCTGTTCACCGATCTGCGCGGCGCCCGCGACCGGCCGGCGCAATGCCTGTGCTATGTCATCGCCTTGTGCCTGGTACGCGCCAAGGCCTTCGCCCTCGCGGCGGTGGCCGAGGAGCAGGGCGAGGCCTGGCTGCAGCTCGATCACAAGGCCGATGGCGTGCGCCTGCGCCTGCGCGATCCGCGCATGACCGTCAGCGAACAGGAACAGGTCCAGCAATCCTTGCTGAACATCATCGGCATGGGCGATCCGCTCTAATCTGTCGGAGGTAAAGACCGACCTTGGCATTTTTCGCCATTGCGTTGAATAGTCATTCTCATTGCCCCTTCCTGCCAATGATCGCCAACCCAGCCCGCGGAGTTCCCATGAGCAAGACTACCAACGCCCTCATCAACCACCTCGAACAGTTGGTGACCGACACCTACGCCCTGGCGGTCAAGACCCACGCGGCTCATTGGAACCTCACCGGCGCGCAGTTTTTCGCGCTGCATGAGGCCTTTGCCCTGCAGTACGCCGCACTGTTTGTCGCCGCCGATGACCTTGCCGAGCGTCTGCGCGCCCTCGGCAGCAAGGCCCCGCTCGGTCTGCTGGCCCTGGCCAAGAAGACCTCGCTGGCGGATCTCGTCAGCAGCGATGGCCTGGCTTTGGCCAAGGCCCTGCACGCCGACCATGCCAGCTTGAGCAAGGCGCTCACCAAGGGCGTGGCGCTGGCCCAGGCGGCAACCGACGAGGCCACCGCCGATCTGTTCATCGGGCGCATCGCTGAACACGACAAGACCGCGTGGATGCTCAAGGCGACGATCTCCTGATCGCGCTGTAAGTAGGCTGCTCAAATTCCTCCTTGGTGCCGGCGTGACTGACTTCGTAGCGGATCCTTCCTTCGACCAACTTGCCAATCGCATCGCGCGGGTCTTCAAGCACCGCCGCAAGTGGGCGCGGCGCACCGCTGTGACCTGCTTCCGGGTCTATGATCGCGACATTCCCGATCAGCCCTTCGTCTGCGACTGGTACGATGGCGAGGCCGTGGTCTGGACGCTCACGCGCACGCGCAACGAGACCCCCGAGCAGGAGGCCGCCTGGCTGGCCCTGGTCAAGGCGGCGGTGGCCAAGGGCCTTGGCCTGACCTATTCCCAGATCCACCTCAAGGAACGTCGCCGGCAGAAGGACCGTCAGGAAGCGGACGGGCAATATCATCGCCTGGAACAGCGCGGCGTGACCCGGGTGGTGAGCGAGCAGGGGCTGAATTTCGAGGTCAATCTCGACGACTATCTCGACACCGGTCTGTTCCTCGATCATCGCCTCACGCGCCTGCTGGTGCGTGGCGAAGCCGCCGGCAAACGCGTGCTCAATCTCTTCGCTTATACCGGCTCATTCACCTGCTACGCCGCTGCCGGTGGTGCCGCGCACACCATGACCATCGACCTCTCGAACACCTACCTCGCGTGGTCGGCGCGCAATCTCGCCCACAACGGACTTGAGCACGGCCCGCACGCGTACGAGAAGGCTGACTGCCTGAAGTGGCTGGATCAGGCGGTTCGCGAAAAATACGACCTCATCGTCTGCGATCCGCCGACGTTCTCCAACTCCAACGCCATGGAGCGCACCTGGGCCATCGAGCGTGATCAGGAGTGGATCCTCGAACGTCTGTATGAGCGCCTGCTGCCCGGCGGCGTCCTTTATTTCAGTACCAACTGCCACGGCTTCAAGCTCACTGAGAAGCTCCCGCCGTTTGCGGCGGTGACCGACATCACCGCCGCCACCACGCCCGAAGATTTCACCGACCGCACCCCGCACCGCTGCTGGCGCATGGTGCGGTCGTAAGGCCTTACGCGAGATCGAAGACCACCACGTCGGAGGTCGCGGTCGTGCTCATCGTCAGCTCGCGCTCATCGCTCAGCGAGACCGCGTCGCCTTCGCCGGCCGCCTGCCCGTTGATGGTCAGGCTGCCGCTGGCCACCTGCACCCAGACATGCCGGCCCGGGCGGATCGCCTGCACCACCTGGTCGCCCGGGCGCAGCTGCGCGGCGTAGACCTCGGCCGCGGCAGAAATGGTCAGCGAGCCGTCGCGACCGTCCGGCGAGGCGATCAGCTGCAGCCGGCCCTGGCGTCCGGCGGCGGGAAATTCTGTCTGGGCATAGCCGGGTTCGATGCCGGTCACCGTTGGCTCCAGCCAGATCTGCAGGAGGCGCAGGGGTGCGGTCGACGAGGCGTTGAACTCGCTGTGGCGGATGCCGCGCCCGGCGCTCATGCGCTGCAGCTCGCCGGGGCGGATGTCGCCTTCGCCACCAGTCGAGTCGCGGTGGTGCACGGCGCCCTCGAGGACCCAGGTGAGGATTTCCATGTCGCGATGGCCGTGGGTGCCGAAGCCGCCGCCGCCAGCGATGCGATCGTCGTTGATCACGCGCAGGGACCGGAACCCCATGCGGCGGGGGTCGTAGTGCTCGCCGAAGGAGAAGCTGTGCCAACTATCGAGCCAATCGATGTGGGAATGGAAACGCTGATCGGCGGGAAGATGGACGCGCATGGGAACCTCCGAGATAGATGGCCCGAGATAGATGGCCCGAAATAGGCGGGTGAACAATACTCGTTTAAACGACTATTGTCAATAGCGCTGCCTGGGCGGCGCTCCGTGGTTAGTCTGCCGCCCATGTCCGAGCCCTTGTTGAAGTCCGAAGGCAATCTGCGCTTCGCCAGCCTCGCCTCCGTCGGTTATCCCGCCGATCCCTGGCTGCTCGCCGAGCGCGTGCACGAGCTCCTCGAAGAGCAGGAGATCGACGCCTACGGTCCGCTGCTGGTGTGGTTTCCGGGCGCTCCCGGCGAGACCCTGGCCAGCGCCTGGGAGTGCCAGGTGGGAGTCGCGATCACCGGCATGGCACGCTCGCAGCAGGGCATGCTGATCGAAGATTACCGCAACCTCGTGGCGCTGTCGCTGCCGCACAGCGGCGCGATCCGCGACCTGCCGCAGACGTGGCGGAAACTGCACGATCATGGACGCAGTCTTGGGCGTCAGGTGCGTCCCTACTGGCGCCTGGCCTTGCGCGATCGGCGCCTCGCCGACGGGAATCTCCTGCCGGTGGCCGATGTCGCGGTGTTCCTGGATCGCTGAATGGCGGAAGAACCTGCGCGTCCCGCCGTTCCGTTTGATCGCCACATGCGCCTGGCTCTGTGGCTCTCGGCCACCGCGCTCATCAGCTTGTGCGCGTGGCTTGGTTGGCAGTGGTGGCGGGGGGTCGATCGCTCTCGTGAACCGTTGACCTGGGCGCTGCTGGCGCCGCCAGCGGACCAGCCGATGCGGCCGTGGAATGCCATCGTCATCCATCATTCGGCCTCGCTGCACGGCTCGACGGCGTCCTTCGACCGCGATCACCGCAAGCGTGGCTGGGATGGCATCGGCTACCATTTTCTGATCGGCAACGGTGTCGATATGCGCGAGGGCGAGGTCGATGCCACCTTCCGCTGGCACCTGCAGCGCGAGGGCGCCCACGCCGGCGCCTCGCCTCTGGCGCAGCCCTACAACGATCTCGGCATCGGCATCTGCTTGGTTGGCAATTTCGACCTCAATCCGCCCAGCGCCTATCAGGAGCAGCGCCTGGCGCGGCTTTGCGCGGTACTCATCCGCCATCTGCCGGGAGCGAATCTCGCGCGCATCATCGGTCACCGCGAGGTCCCTGGCAAGGACACCAAATGCCCCGGACAACACCTGGATATAGAGCATCTGCGGGCGCTGGTGCGCCAGCAGCTTGAGCAACCTGAATAACCGCCATCGTTGCCCCATGCGCGCCCCTCCGCCGATCCATGTGCTGTCTGCTCAGGTCGCCAACCAGATCGCCGCCGGCGAGGTCGTCGAACGCCCGGCGGCGGTGGTCAAAGAGCTCTGCGAAAACAGCCTCGATGCCGGCGCGACGCGCATCACCGTGCGCATCGCCGATGGTGGACGGCGCCTGGTCGAGATCGAGGACGATGGCCATGGCATGACCCCCGAGGGGCTGGGCACGGCGTTGCTGCGCCATGCGACCTCTAAGCTGGCCAGCGCCGATGATCTGTTCCGCATCGCCACGCTTGGTTTTCGCGGCGAAGCCCTGCCCTCGATCGCGGCGGTCAGCGAGTTCGCCATCGCCAGCCGGCCGCATGCCGCCGAGGCCGGCTGGGTGCTGCATCAGGCCGATGGCGCGCAGACCACTTCGGAGCCCTTGGCGATGGCCCCGGGCAGTCGCGTCAGCGTGCATAACCTATTCTGGAATGTGCCGGCGCGCCTGAAATTCCTCAAGGCCGAAAGCGCCGAGACCGGCCACGTCACCGATCAGGTCATCCGCCTCGCGCTCTCGCATCCGGGGGTCGCCTTCCGCCTCGAATGCGATGGCCGCACGGTGCTCGACCTGCCGGCGGGCGAGACCCTGCTGACCCGCGTGCGGACCTTGTTCGGGCGCACGCTCAGCGACAGCCTGCTGGCGCTCTCAGCGAGTGCTGAAGGCATGGAATTGACCGGCTTCGTCGCCCATCCGCGCGAGGCCAAGGCCACTGCCAAGCGCCAGTTCGTGTTCCTCAACGGCCGCTTTGTGCGCGACAAGCTGCTGCTCTCGGCGGTGCGCGAGGGCTTCAAGGGTTTCCTCGAACCGCGTCTGCACGGAGCGGTCTTCCTGCACCTCGATCTCGAGCCGGCGCTGGTCGACGTCAATGTCCATCCCACCAAATCCGAAGTCCGCTTCCGCAAGGAAGGCGAGGTCTTCGTGCTGGTCTCCAAGGCGCTGCAGAAGGCCCTTGCCGCCAACAGCGGCGGCTTCGGACTGCTGCGCGATGATGAGCGTCCGTCGGCGACGACGACGCTGACGCTGACGATGCCGCCGGGCGTGACGCGCACGGTGGTCAAGGCCGCACTGCCGTTGCCGGCACCGGTCGTACCGCAGATCATCACCCAGGAGCGTTTTCTACCGCCGGTGGCGCCGCAGATCGAGCGGCCGGCAGCGACGCGCGCGGCTGAACCGGCGGCATTGTACCAGGCGACCGCGTCACCCCCCTCGCTGTCATTGCCAGCATCGCCTGTGCCGCCACCTGTGCCGCCTATACCGCCATTGCCGCCGGCGCGCCGGGAATTGCCGCGGGGCGTACGTCGGGTGGTCCAGCTCAACGACATGTTCCTGCTCATCGAGACCAGCGACGGTATCCGTCTGGTCGATCAGCACGCGCTGCATGAGAAGGCCCTGTTCTTGTGCCTCGATCCGGCGCGTACCGATGTGCTGCGCGCCGGCGTGCAGCCCTTGCTGGTGCCGCGTGCGATAGAACTCAACGCTGCCGAGGTCGCGGCGGTGGCGCCGCTGTTGCCCGAATTGGTCAACTACGGCATCGAGGCCGAGGTCTTCGGTCCGACGCAGCTGCTGCTGCGGGCGCATCCGTCGGTGCTCAAGCGAACCAACTGGCAGGCGTTCTTCACCGGCTTAGCGGAGTCCGGCAGCGGCAGCAAGGCCGTCGACGGCCTGCGTGAACGCATCGCGCACAGCGCCGCCTGCCATGCCGCGGTCAAGGCCGGTCAGGTCCTCGGCGAGAGCGAGCAGCTCGAGCTGGTGCGCTTGCTCTACGAGCTGGAGCACATGGAGCACTGCCCGCACGGCCGGCCGACCACGCTCGACCTTTCTTGGACGGAACTCGGCAAGCGTTTCCAACGCTAGCAATGCGCAACCTGTGTCTTCAATGCGCAACCAGTGTCCTCAATGCGCAGCCAGTCGCTGCTGAAGCGTGACCGTCGTCCACCAGCCTGGATACTCCGACATGATCAATGACCTCTGCGCCTTCATCGATGCCAGTCCGTCACCGGCGCATGCCGCTGCGACCCTCGAGGCGCGGCTGTCGGCGGCGGGTTTCCAAGCCCTGCTGCTGACCGAGTCCATCTGGCAGCTGGCGCCGGGAAGCTGGTATGTGCGGCAGGGGGCGAGCGTCATCGCCTTCGTCATCCGCAGCCCCGCCGTGCGGCGTTTCGCGGTGATCGGCGCGCATACCGATTCGCCGCACCTGCGCCTCAAGCCCAATGCTGCTTTCGCCTGCGAGCACTGCCGGCAACTGGGCGTCGAGGTCTACGGTGGCGTACTGCTGAACTCCTGGCTCGATCGCGACCTGGGTCTGGCGGGCACGGTGCACACCGTCGATGGCCGGGCGTTGCCGGTGTTGCTGCGCAAACCGCTGGCGCGCGTGCCGCAGCTGGCGATCCACCTCGATCGCACCGTCAACGAACAGGGGGTGAAGCTCAATCCGCAAACCCAGCTGTCGCCAATCTGGGGTCTCGACGGCACGCTCGCGCCCGCCGATGCCTTCGCTGATCTGCTCGCCAATGCTGCCGGTGTGCCCGTCGATCAGCTGCTCAGCCATGACCTGAGCCTGTTCGATGTCACGCCGTCGACGCTCGGCGGCGCCGACGGCGAGTTGGTGTTCGCTGCCCGCCTCGACAATCTCGCCTCGGTGCACGCCGGCCTGTGCGCCCTGCTGGCCGCGCGCGACGGGATCCACGACACGGTACCGGTGCTGGCCTGTTTCGATCATGAAGAGGTTGGCAGTTCCAGCCGCGATGGCGCTGCCGGTTCGCTGCTGAGCACCGTGCTCGAACGCCTGGCATTGAGCCTCGGGCTCGCTCGCCAGGCCTACCTCGCGGCCCTCGCGCGCTCGCTGATGCTCTCGGCGGACATGGCCCACGCCGTGCATCCGAACTACCACGATCGTCATGAACCGCGGCATAAGCCCTACCTCGGCGGCGGGCCGGTGCTGAAGAGCAATGCCAACCAACGCTATGCTACCAGCGCCGCCAGCGCCGCCGAGGTGCGGCGTCTGGCGCGCGAGGCCGGGGTCACGCTGCAGGATTTCATCAGCCGCAATGACCTCGGCTGCGGCTCGACGATCGGACCGTTCGTGGCGGCGGCTTTGGGCATGGCCGTCGCCGATCTCGGCAACCCCATGCTCTCGATGCATTCCGCACGCGAATGCGCCGCCAGCGCCGATCACGAGCCCTATGTCCGGCTTTTGGCAGCACATCTGCGCAGTTGAGGGTTGCGTCCTGCCGGCTCTGTTCTTCAGGCACGGCGTTGATAATCTGCTCACCTGGAGTTCTTCATGAGCAGTCAAAAAATCCCTTCTGCCCGCACCATCGTGGCTGCCGGTTCCCGTGAACGCCGTCTGCACGACCTCGCGCGCCGCGATGTGCCCTTCGGTGCCGACCGCCTGGCGACCAAGGACCAGCCGTGGTGGCGCGAGATGGCCGCCACCGGCACGCGCGGCTGGGTCGATACCGGCGACCTCGAAGAAGCCGCCGGTTTGTGGTGTCCGTCGTTCGCGGCTTTGACCACCAACAATACGCTGCTCAACAAGGAAGTGCAGAAGGGGCTCTATGACGACCTCGTGCACGAGGCGGCGGCCCTGGTCGCCGATCTGCCGCTCGCCGAGCAGCTCGTAGAGCTGGCCTTCCTGCTCAATGCCCGGCACGGACTGCGCCTGGCGAGCCGCTTCGGCGGACGGGTCTCGGTCGAGCTGCACACCGCCTGCGCCGACGATGTCGAACGTTCGCTGGCCTATGGCCGGCGTCTGTTCGCGATCTGCCCCGAGCATTTCATCGTTAAGGTTCCGTTGACTCCCGCCGGTCTGCTGGCGACGCGCCAGCTGCGCGCCGAGGGCATTCCGGTGAACTTCACCCTCGGCTTCAGCGCTCGTCAGAACCTGCTCGCCGCCGCCGTCGCCGCCCCGAGCTACGTCAATGTCTTCCTTGGCCGGCTGAACGCCTACGTCTCCGACAACCAGCTCGGTGATGGCGTGAATGTCGGTGAGAAGACCACGCTCGCGACGCAGCGGGCGGTGCGCGGCTACACCGCCCAGCGTCTGGTGCCGACCCTGCTCATCGCCGCCAGCATGCGCTCGGGAGCGCAAGTCGTCGCCCTCGCCGGCGTCGATGTCCACACCATGCCGCCGAAGGCCGTTGCCGAAGCCTTGGCCAGCGGCGGCGCGGTGCGCGATCGCAGTGCCGAGGATCCCCAGGTCACGGCCGCTGCCGGCGCCGGTCTCGAAGGTCTGTGGACCATCGGCGAAGCCGAGACCGCGCTCGCGGCAAGTCTCGAACAGCAGCCGCCGGCGACGCCCGCCGATCTCGTGGCGCGCTACACCGCGCATGGTCTGGGCGGGTTGTTCCCGAGCTTCGATGCCGGCGAGGCCGCCGCCATCACCAGCGACGGCAAGATCCCCAAGCACGCGCGTTGGGCCGGGCGCATCGCCGCCGGCACCGCCACCGTCGATGGCCTGCTGACCGCCGCCGCCCTGGGCAGCTTTGCGGCTGATCAGGCGGCGCTCGATGCTCGCATCCAGCGCTTCATCGGCTGAGTTCCCGGGGCTGCCTGCTGGTTAAGTGACGGTCGCTTCTTAGAACCCCACCCATGCCGATTGAGCCCTCCTCGTCGCGTCTGGTCCGCTGGTGGCCGCTGACCATCATCGTCCTGCTGCTGCCACTGTGGAGCGTGGGATTGTTCGGGCGGTGGTATTGGACTCCGGACGAGCCGCGCGAGGCCGACATCGCCTGGAACATGACTTTCCAGGGACAGAAGTCAGTGCCCGAGTTCGCCGGCGTGGCCTTCTGCGAAAAGCCCCCGCTGGCCTATTGGGCCAGCGGGGCAGCGATGGTGGCTTTCGGCAAGAATCCGCCGGCAGCGCGCCTGCCGAATCTCCTGTGGGCGCTGGTCGCGGTGCTCGCCGTGGCGTGGTTGGCGCATGCCATCGCCGGCGCCGGCATGGCCATGGTCACGGGCATCGCCCTCGGCACGTTTTCGCTGTCCTATCAGGTGGCGATCTGGCTCGCCAGCGACGCGCCCTTGGTCGCCGGCTCGTGCCTCGCGCTGCTCGGCGCCTATCGCGGGATCAACGCCACCACCAGCAAGGACCGGCTGATCTGGTACACGCTCATGCATCTCGGTCTGGCCGGGGGATTCCTGAGCAAGAACATCGTCGCCTGGATGGTGCCGCTGAGCGCCCTGGGCGGCTTGATCATCTGGGAGCGCCGTTGGCGCGAACTGCGGCGCTGGGAACTGTACGCCGGCACGCTGGTGCAGCTGGCGGTCTTGGTGCCGTGGGTGCTGGCCGTCGCTGAACAGCCCGAGGGCCGGCGTTTCCTGGGTATTTTCTTCTATGACAACCTGCTCGGGCGTTTTCTGCCGATCAGGAGCGAGGGCGGCTACATCGATGGCCATCGCAATGTGCCTGGCAAGTACCTCCTGGAATTGCCGGTGTATCTGGCGCCGTGGTTGTTCCTGGCGGTGGCGGCGGTGCGTCGCGGATGGACGGCCTGCCGCCAGCCCTCGGCGGATCGCGCCGCTTGGCGTTGGATCATCTGCGCAACCCTACCGACCTTGCTGATCCTCTCGTCATCGACCACCGCACGCAGTATCTACCTGGCGCCGGTGATGCCGGGTTTCGCCTTGGCCATCGGGCTGTGGGCATCGCGTCACCTAGCGGTGCCGGATGCCTTCGAACGCGGCTGCTTATGGGCGACGGCGGGGCTGATGGCGGTGGTGACCATCGCCGTCGGGCCGGGTTGCCTGCTGTCTGCCGGGCTGCTGGGCGTGGCCTTGCCGACGGAGACCTCGTTAGCGGTCGTGCTCGGCGGCTTGGCCGCGGGCGTCCTCGGCTGCAAAGTGCTGATTCAGCAGCGGCGCGGGGCCTACGTGGCGGCGCTCGCGACTTCCGTGCTGGCGCTCAACGTCGCGGTCCTGGTCGCCTGGCGGGCGCTGTTCCCGATGATCGATCGTTGGCAGGATCTCACGCCCACCATGCATCAGGTGGCGGAGATCGCCCAGGGTCGGCCATTGAGCGTCTATCAGCCCGACGAGACGCTCATCGCCAACCTCGATTACCTCGCCCACCTGCGTCTTCCGGCGGTGCTCGATGCCGAGGCGGCAAAGACCGCGCTGCTCGCCGAGCCGCAGCGCTGGCTGCTGGTGCGCACCGATCGCGGCGACGCGAACCTCGCCTCGCTGCGCGCCGTCGGCCTCCAGGAAAAGCAGGCCTTCGACATCGTGCGCGGCCGTTCTTACGCGCTCTATGCGCTGGCGCCCTGAGCGGCTTTCCCGGCTTTCCCGGCTTTCAAGGCTTTCAGGGGATAAGCGCCAGGACTGCGCCTAAGCGCTGTTCGAGGCCCACGGCGGTGGCATCGACGATGGTCACATGGCCGAGCTTGCGGCCGGGACGCTCGCCCTTGCCGTAGTCATGCAGATGTACGCCAGGAAGCGCCAGCAGCGCCCGGCGATCGGGGAAGGTGCCGACGATGTTGACCATCGCTGCGCAGCCGATTGCCGCCGGATCGCCCAAGGGCAGGCCCATGAGCGCGCGCACGTGATTCTCGAACTGGCTGGTGACCGCGCCCTCGATGCTCCAGTGACCGCTGTTGTGCACCCGCGGGGCGAGCTCGTTGACGACCAGACTTTCGCCGACCAGACTGCCGCCGACCAGATTGCCGCCGACCAGACTGCCGCCGACGTGGAAGAATTCGATGGTGAAGGTGCCGACGTAAGCGAGCTCGTTCAGCAGGCGCCGGGCCATGTTTTCGGCCTGGGCCTGGAGGGCCGCCGTGGCCCCCGGTGCCGGCGCCCGGCTGACGCGCAGGATGCCTTCACGATGCTGGTTCTCAGCCAGCGGATAGCAGACCACCTGTCCATCTTGGCCACGGGTCGAGATCAGTGAGAGTTCGCGCACGAAGTGCACGAAGCCCTCAAGCACGCAGCGCTGCTGTCCGAGTTCGGCCCAGGCGGCGGTGGCTGCTGCCAGAGCCGGGTCGCGGATCAGGCGCTGGCCCTTGCCATCATAGCCATCGCGCGCGGTCTTGAGCAGGCAGGGAGTGCCGATGCGCGCCAGCGCCGCGCTCAGATCGGCGGCGGTCTCGACGGCCATGAACGGCGCGACGGGGATCCCGGCGGCGGTGAGAAAGTTCTTCTGACGGATGCGGTCCTGGACGATCTCGAGGATCCGCGGATGTGGGTGCACCGGCGTCGTGGCGGCGATGGCCTGCACCGTCGGCAGGTCGAGGTGCTCGAATTCGTAGGTCACCACTTCGTTGCCGGCGGCGAGGGCGGCGGCGCCGGCGGCATCGGCGAAGCCGGCGCGCAGATGGCGGCCGACCTGGCGCGCCGAGGGCGCTTCCGCGGGATCGAGGAAGGTGAATTCAGCGGCGAGGCTGATGCCGGCCTGGCCGAGCATCTGCCCGAGTTGGCCGCCGCCGAGAACGCCGATGCGGCGCGCGCTCACAGGGCCACGCGCGGATCGGGATGGGCGAGGACGGCGTTGGTCTGTGTAGCGCGGAAGGCATGCAGGGCGGCCCGCAGTTGCGGATACTTGGCGCTGAGTATGGCCACCGCCAGCAGGCCGGCATTGGTCGCCCCGGCGGCGCCGATGGCCAGGGTGCCCACCGGGATGCCGGCCGGCATCTGCACGATGGAGTGCAGGGAGTCGACGCCGCTGAGGGCCTTTGACTGCACCGGCACGCCGAGCACCGGCAGGATGCTGAGGGCCGCGACCATCCCCGGCAGATGCGCGGCGCCGCCGGCACCGGCGATGATGACTTCCAGGCCGCGACCTTCGGCCTGTTTGGAGAAGCTCACGAGGAGGTCCGGGGTGCGGTGCGCCGAGACCACCTGGACCTCGTGGGGAATGCCGAAATCAGTAAGGATCTTGGCCGCGCCGGACATGGTCTCCCAGTCGGAACGCGACCCCATGATGACAGCGACCAGGGGATGTTGCGGAAAAGTCATAAGCGTCCGCGCAAGGATCCGCCGACAGGCTCGGACGCAACGTGCAGCGCAGCCGAGGCCGACGTGGCCAGCTGGCATCTGGCATCTGGTATCTGGTATCTGGTATCTGGTATCTGGTATCTGGTATCTGGTATCTGGTATCTGGCATCTGGCATCTGGTCTCTGGTCTCTGGTCTCTGGTCTCTGGTCTCTGGTCTCTGGTCTCTGGTCCCTGGTCTCTGGTCTCTGGTCTCTGGTCTCTGGTCTCTGGTCTCTGGTCTCTGGTCTCTGGTCTCTGGTCTCTGGTCTCTGGTCTCTGGTCTCTGGCCCCTGGCCCCTGGCCCCTGGCCCC
>JBIILZ010000142.1:0-8377 GCA_044338255.1 Planctomycetota bacterium
ACACCTGGTCAACAAAAACGGATGGATCTGCATCGCCCTACAGGCGCTTGGTATTTCAGAGGATTGCATCAAGCCCGTGCTTTCACGATTGGAATTATATTAAAATTCGAACTCTTGAGTGTGCGGGGTATAGCCGAATCTTCTGATGCACTAAATAGTATTAGGCGATTTTAGCCGATGCCTTCGAAGAGCGCCGTCGACAGGTAGCGTTCACCGGCATCGGGGAGGACGGTGACGATGGTCTTGCCGGCGAAGGCCGGATCGTGGGCGATGCGCAGGGCGCCGACCACTGCCGCACCGCAGCTGATGCCGCAGAGGATGCCTTCCTCCTTGGCCAGGCGGCGGGCCATTTCGATGGCCTCTTCATTGGAGACCGGCTCGACGCGATCGACCAGCGACAGATCGAGATTGCCGGGGATGAAGTTGGCCCCGATGCCCTGGATCTTGTGTCCTGAGGGCTTCAGCGGCTGGCCGGCGCGGGTCTGGGTGATCAGTGGGCTGACGCTAGGCTCGACCGCCACCGTGAGGATCTTCTTGCCCTTGGTGTGCTTGATGAAGCGCGACACGCCGGTGATCGTGCCGCCAGTGCCGACGCCGGCGACGAAGACGTCGATGTCGCCGTTGGTGTCGTCCCAGATTTCTGGGCCGGTGGTGGCTTCGTGGATCGCGGGATTGGCCGGATTGTTGAACTGCTGGGGCATGAAGTAGCGCACCGGATCCGACTTCTGGATCTCTTCGGCCTTGCGCACGGCCCCCGCCATGCCTTCGGGGCCGGGAGTCAGGACGAGCGTCGCACCGAGCATCGCCAGCACCCGGCGGCGTTCGATCGACATCGTCTCGGGCATGGTCAGGGTCAGCTTGTAACCGCGGGCGGCGGCGACGAAGGCCAGGGCGATGCCGGTATTGCCCGAGGTCGGCTCGATGATCTCAACGCCGGCCTTCAACACGCCGCGCTTCTCCGCGTCCCAGATCATCGCCGCACCGATGCGGCATTTCACCGAGTAGGCAGGATTGCGACCTTCGATCTTAACCAGCAGGCGGGCACCCGCACCGGCGGTGACGCGATTGAGCTGCACCAGCGGAGTGCGGCCGATGGATTGACTGTTGTCAGCGTAGATGGGCATGATGGATCTCGGATGCGAGGGATGAGAGAGATGAGAGAGATGAGAGAGATGAGAGAGATGAGAGAGATGAGGTTAGATCGCGTACTCAGGCTGCTTGCCGGCCCCATAGCGGGCGAAACGAGCGTAGCCGAGATAGAGGGTAGTGCCAAGCGTGATCGCTAGGCGTTCGCGTTCGGCATGGAGAATGACGACTTCAACTACCTGGCGATCGTCGGCGCGTTGGATCTCCAGACGCACGTGTGGGCCGGCGGCATTGATCATAATCACCGTCCCGGCGATCGCGTGGGTGGCGCTGGGCTGGGCTTCGAGGCTGATGTCATGGGGCCGCACATAGGTCGCCAAGTCGCTCTCCTTGAGGACATTCACGCTGCCCAGGAAGCTATGCACGAAGGGCGTGGCCGGGGCGTGGTAGACTTCTTCGGGAGTGCCGACCTGTTCGATGCGGCCTTGGTTGAAGACCACCACGCGATCGGCGACTTCGAGGGCTTCCTCCTGATCGTGGGTGACGAAGACGCTGGTGAGATGGACCTCATCGTGCAGGCGACGCAGCCAGCGGCGCAGCTCCTTGCGGACCTGGGCATCGAGGGCGCCGAAGGGCTCATCGAGAAGCAGGACCTTGGGCTCGACCGCCAGGGCCCGCGCCAAGGCCACGCGCTGGCGTTGACCGCCGGAGAGCTCATGCGGAAAGCGGTCGGCGCACCAATCGAGCTGGATAAGCTGCAGCAGCTTGGTTACGCGTTTGGTGATCTCGGCGTTGTGCGGACGAGTTTCGCGTGGGCGTACGCGCAGGCCGAAGGCGATGTTCTCGAATACGCTCATGTGTCGGAACAGCGCGTAGTGCTGGAAGACGAAGCCGACCCCGCGCTCGGTCGGGCTGGTCTCGCCAGCATCTTTACCATCGAAGCGGATGCTGCCTGAATCGGCCCGTTCAAGCCCGGCGATGCAGCGCAGCAGGGTGGTCTTTCCGGATCCTGATGGACCGAGCAGGGCGGTGAGCTGGCCTGCCGGAATATCAAGGGTGATGCTGTCGAGTGCAGTGAAGAGCTCAAAGCGTTTGGTCAGATTGTCGATGCTGATGGTCATGATTCAGGGTCCGGAGTGCGGTCGCGGGACATGCGCCATTCGACGAAGCGTTTGATGCCGAGGGTAACGACGGCGAGCAGCGCCAGAATCGAGGCGCAGGCAAAGGCCGCGACGCTCTGGTTGTCGTTGTAGAGGATCTCGATGTGCAGCGGCAGGGTGTTGGTCTGGCCCTGGATGTGACCCGACAGCACCGATACCGCTCCGAATTCGCCGAGCGCCCGGGCGCTGCACAGGATCACGCCATAGAGCAGGCCCCAGGTGATGTTCGGCAGGGTGATCCGCCAGAACATCGTCCAGCCGCTGGCGCCCATCATCCGCGCGGCTTCTTCTTCATCGCTGCCTTGGGCCTGCATCAGCGGGATCAGCTCGCGGGCGACAAAAGGAAAAGTGATGAACAGTGTGGCCAGCAGGATGCCCGGAACGGCGAACACCACCTGCAGGTCATGGCGCAGCAACCACGCGCCGATCGCGGTATCGTGGCCGAGCAGGCCATGCGCACCGAACAGCAGGATGAAAATTAAGCCGCTGATCACCGGCGACACCGCGAAGGGGAGATCGATGAGCGAGATCAGCAGGCTCTTGCCCCAGAAGCGGAAGCGCGTGATCGCCCAAGCGGCACAGATGCCGAAGGCGCCATTGATCACCATGCAGACGGCGGTGACCATCAGCGTCAAGCCGATCGCATGGCGGGTCATCGGGCCGGCGACCGGATCGGTGAAGGTCTTGGCGAATGTCGTGACACCCTGGCGGAAGGCTTCACCGAACACCACCACCAACGGCAGCACCAGGCAGATGCCAGCAAAGCCGAGCGCGATGCCGATGAGCAGGCGGCGGACCCAGGCGGGTTCGGTCAGCAGGGGCGAATGGTCTGATCGGCGCGGCTGCATGTCAGATGGCCGTCCGCCGGCTGATCCAGCGCTGCAACAGGTTGATGGCGAAAATCATGAGGAAGGACGCCGAAAGCAGGACGACGGCGATGGCACTGGCCTTGGCGATCTCGTTCTCTTCGAGGCGGGTGATGATCATCAGCGGTGCGATCTCGGTGCGGAAGGGCAGGTTGCCCGAGATGAACACCACCGAGCCGTACTCGCCCACGCCACGCGCAAACGCCAAGGCGAATCCGGTCAGCACCGCCGGCCACAACTCGGGCAGGATCACCTGGCGGATGACCTGCCAGCGGCTGGCTCCCAGACAGGCGGCGGCTTCCTCGACATCACGTTCGAGTTCTTCGAGAACCGGCTGCACGGTGCGGACGACAAAGGGGATGCCGATGAAGACCAGGGCGACGGTGACGCCCAGCGGCGTGTACGCGATGCGGATCCCGTGCGCGACCAGCCAGCTTCCGAGCCAGCCATTGGGTGCGTAGAGCGTGGTCAGGGCGATGCCCGCAACCGCGGTAGGCAGGGCGAAGGGCAGATCGACCAGCGCATCGACCAGCGAGCGTCCGAAGAAGCGATAGCGTACCAAGACCCAGGCGAGCAACGTGCCGAAGATTACGTTGACCAGGGCTGCGGCCAGCGCTGCACCAAAGCTCAGGCGATACGACGCCAGCACGCGGGGATCGGTGACGGTGCCCCAGAATTGGGCCCAGGTCAGGCCCGCCGCCGTGAGCGCCAACGCTGACAAGGGTACTAACACCAGCAGCCCGAGGTACAGCAGGGTGATGCCAAGCGTCAGGCCGAACCCCGGCAGGATCGTGCGTTGCGCGCTGCTCATGGGCGCACGTTCGCGGCGATCAGTTGATCGAAGATCGCGCCTTGAGCGAAATGGGTCGTCTGGGCCTTGGCCCATCCGCCAAAGTCTTCATCGATCGTGGTCAGGGCGATGGTCGGAAATTCGCTGGCGTGGCGGGCAAAAACTTTGGCCGAACGTGGACGGTAGTGATGGCGGGCGGCGATCTCTTGACCGGCATCGGTGTAGAGGAATCGGAGGTAGGCTTCAGCGACGGCGCGCGTACCCCGGCGATCGACGATCGTATCGATCAGCGCGACGGGAGGTTCGGCCATGATCGAGCGCGAGGGGGTCACGATGGTGAAGTCGTCATTGCCGCGTTCTTGCACGGTGAGCATGGCCTCGCTTTCCCAGGTCAGCAGGACGTCGCCGATACCGCGCTGCATGAACGTCGCCGTCGCGGCCCGCGCCCCGCCGTCGAACACCGGGACCTGCGCCAGCAACTGACCAACGAAGTTGCGGATCTGCGTCTCATCGCCGTGGAAGTTCGCGTTAGCCCATGCCCAGGCGGCGAGGTAATTCCAGCGCGCCCCGCCCGACGTTTTGGGATTGGGCGTGATCACCTGCACGCCCGGCTTGATCAGGTCATTCCAGTCATGGATCTGATGCGGATTGCCGGCCCGAACCACGAACACGATGGTGCTGGTGAAGGGTGTGCTGCGATTGGGCAGGCGGCTTTGCCAGTCGGCAGGCAGCAGGTTGGCTTTTTTGGCCAAGGCGTCGATGTCCCCAGCCAGTGCCAGTGAGACGACATCGGCACGCAGGCCCTCCATCACTGATCGCGATTGCTTGCCTGAGCCACCATGCGATTGATTGATGGTGATCGCAGAGCCATGGGTCTTTTCCCAATCGGCTGCGAACGCGATGTTCACCTCGGCGAACAGTTCACGCGTCGGGTCAAAACTGACGTTGAGGATGGTCGTGGACGAAGGTGCAGATCCGCACGATGTGGCCATAACTGTCAGGCCGAACAATATCCACCAAGGACAACGAAGATGCACGCGCGCAGGCCCTTCCCACCGACGTGGGAGTTCGGGTGACGGCCCGAGGGCACGGCTGTTCGCCTGGCCCACGCTTTAGCCTGGAATTTATTGCGCGCCCCCGGCAAGTAGTGGCCTAAATCCGGCGCGGTAGCTCAACGCTATGGGCGGGACTATAGAGGCCTCAGCAAGGCGTCAAGAATCATATCCCCATCAATTGCATCGGAATTAGGCCTTGTCGTTGCGTAGGTGCCAACTGGCACATAAACCGCCCACGAATCCGCCCAGGTGCATCTGCCATGAAATATTGGGTCCGGCGGCCTGCGGCAACATGCCCACCAAGGCTCCGCCATAGAGGAAGAAAACCCCCAGCGCGATCAGCAGCGGCAGGCAGCCGCGGCGCACGATGCCATTGGCGATGAGGAAGCCCACCAGGCCAAAGATGATTCCACTAACGCCGACATGAACGATGGGGTTGCCGGCAGCATCTATGGCCGGAGCGATCAACCACGTCAGGCCTGCGGAAATCAGCGCCGCATAGGTAATGGCGACATAGGTCAGGCGCGCACTGTAACGCAGGCTGAGCAGGCCGAGCATCGCTAAAGCCAAGCTATTGGCGATGAGGTGTCCCCAGCCGGCATGCAGCAAGGGAGCACCGACGGTACCGATTGCCGCCCACAGCACTTGCGAGCCCAGCGGGGCGGCGTGATTCCACGGATGCAGTCCGAAGAGGTAATCGAGCGCTCCATCCTGACCGAGGTGCGCTCCGGGGACCAGCATCGGGGTCAGCAGGTGATCAACGAGCTCGATGCCCCAAAGCACCGCGAGCCAGCTGATGACCTGTGAAAGGGCACCTGCTGGCTCGTTGCGCGGCATGGGCTGGAGAGCCGTTATGCGTGCTTAATCAGCGGACCTTTTCTTGTTGCCGCCGGTTTTCTCGGCAGGCGCATCGGCGCCGGCATGGCCACGGCTGGGCATGACCACGATTTCGACGCGGCGATTCTTGGCGCGACCGGCCTCGGTGGCATTGGAGGCGACCGTGTGGTTGTCGGCGTAGCCGGCGAAGGCCAGGCGCTTGGCCGAGACGCCACGTTCGATCAGGTAGTGCAGTACGGCGCGTGAACGACCGCCGGCGAGATCCCAGTTGTCATCCCAGTCGTTCTTCGAACGGGTGATGGCCTGGTTGTCGGTGAAGCCATCGACGCGCACATCGTCGCCGGTGTACTTCTCGTTGAGCAGGGTGGCGACGCGCGCCAGGGTGGCCTTGGCCTGCGACGAGAGCTCGGTCTTGCCGGGCTTGAAGAGGATGGCGTTGTCGACGGTGATCACCGTCTCGTCGAGATGCTCACGCTGGCTGGCCTTGGCATTCGGGCCGAGCGCCGCGTTGTCGATCTTCTCGCTGGAATCGCCGGCGGCGGTGCCCTTGTTGATTTCGGTGTGGGCCTTGCCCGATTCGCAATCGGCGAGCAGCTTTTCGAGCTCGGAGATGCGCATCGATGCCTCTTTGGCCTCGACCTCAGCGTATTGCTGATTGCGGTTGGGACCGCAGCCGACGATGGAGAGAGTGGCGGCAGCAGCAACGCAGGCCGCAAGGAGGCGAGACGTAGTCATAAGTTTCGTGGTCTAACAGGGTAGAAGGGTGTAAGCAAGGGTGTGGCCGGCAGCAGCCGGAAGTCGGGCCTTCGACGCACACCCCCGGATTTGATATTACAGGGCCTTGAGGCGTTCAACGGCGGCGTCGCCCATCTCGCGCGTGCTCAGGATGCGGCAGCCCGGCTGCTTGATGTCACCGGTGCGCAGGCCGTCCTTGAGGACGTTGCGGATGGTGCGCTCGATCAGCTGGGCCTCGGTTTCAAGCTTCAGACCATAGCGCAGGAGCAGCGCCAGGGTGCCGATCATGGCCAGCGGATTGGCCTTCTGCTGGCCGGCGATATCCGGCGCACTGCCGTGGATCGGCTCGAAAAAGCCCACCGGACCGCCGACGGAGGCCGAGGCCAGCATGCCGATCGAGCCGGTCAGCTGGCTCGCCTCGTCAGAGAGGATGTCGCCGAAAATGTTGCCGGTGACGATGACGTCGAACTGCTTCGGGTCACGAACCAGCTGCATGGCGGCGTTGTCGACGTACATGTGGCTGAGGGCGACATCGGGGAATTCCTTGCCGACGCGGATCGCGACTTCGCGCCAGACCTGCGAGGATTCCAGGACATTGGCCTTATCGACAGAGCATAGTTTCTTGCGCCGGCCCTGGGCGATGCCGAAGGCCATGCGCACGATGCGCTCGATTTCGAACTCGTGGTAGACTTCGGTGTTGAAGCCCTTGCGCATGGGGCCGCTGCCCTCGATGCCGCGCGGCTGGCCGAAATAGATGCCGCCGGTGAGCTCGCGCAGAACCATGATATCAGTGCCCTTGAGCACTTCCGGCTTCAGCGAGGAAGCGTCGAGCAGTTCGTCATAGACCACCGCCGGCCGTAGATTGGCCCAGGCATCGAGCTCTTTGCGCAACTTCAGCAGGCCGGCCTCGGGCTTGAGGTGGTGCGGCATGTTTTCCCACTTGGGGCCGCCGATCGCACCGAAGAGCAGCGCATGGCTGTCCTTGACGCCCTTGATGGTGTCGTCGGGCAGCGGCACGCCGGTGGCATCGATGGCTGCGCCACCCGCGAGGTAGTGCTTGGTTGCGAAGGTGTGGCCGCATTTGGCGCCGAGAGTCGCGAGGACTTTCAAGCCCTCGACGCTGACTTCCGGCCCGATGCCGTCGCCGTTGATGACCGAGAGGTTGTAGTTCGCCATGTGCGCCCCGTGCGTGGTGTTGCCGAATCGAGGGGGGAAAGCTAGATCTCCCGGCAGGCGAGTCCAGGGGCCTTGCAGGAGCACGCCAAGCTGCGGAGAGTGGGTCGCTCATGCAATTCTACATGCGCGCCGTCGTCGTCTGGGTGAGCCTGGCTGTGACCATGGGTCTGGGCTTATGGGTATTTCCATCCGGCTCCGCGCGTTATTCGCTGCTCTCCCTGGCGGGTGAACCGTTCGTGCTCGAAGTTGCCCAGACCCCCACCGCGATTACGCAGGGACTGCGAGGAAGGTCGAGCATCGCCGACAATGGCGGCCTGGAGGTGCACCTCGAGAAGCCTGCGGTCCTCAGCTACTCGACGGCCTCGACGCCGTTCGCCATCGACGTGCTCTATTTCGATGCCGACAATCTGGTGGTAGCCATCGATCGTCTGCCAGCCAATGATCCGCGGCTGCCCGGGTCAACCAGTCCGCAGCCGGTGATGGGCGCGCTCTTGTTACCGGGCGGCACCGCCCAGCGGCTGCTCATCCGTCCCGGTTATCTGATTCCCTTCGGACGGCGATCGCAGCGGCATCACGACGGTTATTGAAATTTCGAGTAAGTTCAGCAGGAAAAAAACACCATCTCGGCATCGGCACCCATGTGCCTGTGCCTAGGAGTCTGTCGGAGATAGA
>JBIILZ010000143.1:0-8296 GCA_044338255.1 Planctomycetota bacterium
GTGGCCGCCATTTTTGCCCCATTGATCGCTGCGCGGGCTGGGCCACAGCCTCTCGTATAGGCAGCACATGACCTAAAGAGCCTCGTTACTTCGCTCGTTCTACGAGTGGGGAAGTGCGTTTTTGAGGATTATGGGCATCTGTCGATGGACCATGCAATCGCCGCCCGTGACCGTTTTCGTGCGCACTACGATGGCGGCTATTATCGCGTTATTCCCCTGGAAAATCGCCATTATGACCAAGCCTTCAATACCGTGTGGCAGCTGAGCCAGCGCCTGCGGACCCTCGATGCCCTGCACCTGGCTGTCGCCCAGATGGGCGGATATTGCCTCGCTACGGCCGATGAACGACTACGCGAGAGCGCGTTGGCTGCTCGGCTCCAAGTAGCATGGGTCGGATCGTAAAGACTCGGGTGCTCATTCCGCCTGCCAATCGCACTCCCTTTATTTGCGCACTTAGGAGATAGGCCAGCAAGGCTGACTCGGTCTCGCCGGGCATCTCCAGCGTTGTCGGAATGTCCAAATAGCGCCGCTATTTGGCGCACTCCTCCGCCTTGGATCTGCCCAGCGATACACTTCGCCAGCCTCGTCGGCCTATCTCCGACAGGCTCCTGGGTCCCCATCCCCGGCAATAAACGGAAAATAATCGCCGAATTTTCAACCCCGAATTCGGGGCGGTCGGTCGCCCGGCGGATCTCGTCCACATCAATCATTCACGCTTGGGCCATGCGGTCACCACCGACGACTAAGGCCGGTTTCATCGGGCAAGATCCGGGCGAGCATGTTCTGGAAGGGCTTTCAGCGAGTGCTTCCCCGTGGCGGCAAGATCCCGTAGCTGTGTTCGGCAGCATACGCGGGTGTCTTGTGAGGGCCGCGGCTGCCCGGATGCTGCGGCGCATCATGGCTCAGACCCCCATTTCCGACTTCGCCTTCGACAAACTTGACCGGGATCTGGTCCTGGTCATGGACGCCTTCCATGAAGTGCTGATCGAGCAGGGGGAGGGCGAGCTCGCCAAGCGCCTGCCGTGGACCAGCCATGGCACGCCCACGCCCGAGCCGGCCAAGAGCGGCGAGCATCTCACCGAGCGCGGCATCCAGGCTCTCTCGATGGCTTTCCAGCTCTTGAACCTGGTCGAGGAGAACTCCGCCAACCAGGGCCGCCGCCGTCGCGAAACCGCCGAGGGCCTCGCCGCCGAAGCCGGTTTGTGGGGCAGCGCCCTGAAAACCCTCGCCGCCGCCGGCAAGGGCCCGCAAGAAGTCCTGGCCATGCTCCGCCACGTGCGCGTTGAGCCGGTCCTGACCGCACACCCGACCGAGTCCAAGCGCACGACGATGCTCGAGCAGCATCGCCAGCTCTACCTGCAGTTGGTCAAGCGCGAGAACACCATGTGGACGCCGGCCGAACAGCGCGAGATCGGCGACGCCATCGAGGCCGCCGTCGAACGCCTGTGGCGCACCGGCGAGATCCGCCTGACCAAGCCCGACGTCGCCAGCGAGCGCCGCGGCGTGACGCATTACCTGCGCGAGGTCTTCCCGGAAGTGCTGACCCGCCTCGACCATCGCCTGCGGCACGCGTGGCGTGAACAGGGCTGGGATGAAAATCTGCTCAACGATCCGGAACTGCTGCCGCAATTGCGCTTCGGCTCGTGGGTGGGTGGCGACCGTGACGGCCATCCGCTGATCACTGCCGAGATCACCGCCGACACCCTCGGCGAGCTGCGCCGTGCAGCCTTGCATGTGCATCGTCAGCACCTCCGCCGCTTGGCAGTATCGATGTCGCTGTCGAACCGCTTGCAGGAGCCGTCACCAGATTTCTCGGCGGCTATCGCGGCCCTCGCCCAGCGCTGCGGCCCCGAAGGCGCCGAAGCCCTCGAGCGCAACTCCAAGGAACCGTGGCGCCAGTGGATCAACCTCATCGTGCTGCGCCTGCCGCCCGATCAGGGGCAGCCGGCAGCGTGGCAGTATCAGCGGCCAAGTGAATTCGCCGCTGATCTGCGCGTTTTGCGCCTGGGGTTGATGGCGGTCGGCGCGCGGCGCCTAGCGGTGGCCGATCTGCTCGAGGTCGAGCGTGCCGCTGGCGTCTTCGGCTTTCATCTCGCTTCGCTCGACATCCGCCAGAACAGCTCCGTGCATGAGAAGGCTCTCGCCCAGCTGCTGGTCGCTGCCGGTATCGATGCCGGCAATTGGGAGACCTGGAGCGAAAGCGAGCGCCTGGCCCTGCTCAACCGCGAGCTGCGCAGCCCGCGGCCCTTGGCCCATCCCGACGCGGTTCTCGGTCACGAGGCGACCATCGTCCTCGAGTGCTACCGCACGGTCGCCGCGCATCGCCGGGCCTTCGGCCGCGAGGGCCTGGGCTCATTGATCGTGTCGATGACCCGCAGCCTCTCCGATCTGCTGACGGTCTACGTGCTCGCCCGCGAGGCCGGGCTGGTGGCCTGGCATGGCGAAGGCGACGCCGCCGGTCTGGCCAGCGAGCTGCCGGTGGTGCCGCTGTTCGAGACCATCGGTGATCTGCGTGGTTCGAGCGAGATCCTCAAGGCTTTCCTGGCCCACCCGGTGACCCGCCGCAGCCTTGGGCTGCAGTGCCCGGGGATGACCCCCCGTCAACAAGTCATGCTCGGCTACAGCGACTCGTGCAAGGATGGCGGGATCTTCGCCAGTCAGTGGAATCTGCACCGTTCGCAGGCGGCGCTGGTCACCGCCGCCGCCGAGTCGGGCGTCGAGGTGCGCTTCTTCCACGGCCGCGGTGGCACCGTCAGCCGTGGTGCCGGACCCACGCACCGCTTCCTGGAAGCCCTGCCGCATGGCTCGCTGTGCGGCGATCTGCGGGTCACCGAGCAGGGTGAGACCATCGCCCAGAAGTACGCCAATCCCGTCACCGCGACCTACAACCTCGAGCTGCTGGTCGCCGGCGTCACCGCCACGACCCTGCTTCATCGCGGGGCCAAGGTCGATTACAGCGACACCCACGCGGTGCTCGATGCCTTGGCCGAGCACGGCAAAGAGGCCTACGAAGGGCTCCTCGCCGCCGAGGGCTTCATGACCTATTTCAGCGAGGCGACGCCGATCGACGTCCTCGAGCACGCCGCCATCGGCTCGCGCCCGAGCCGTCGCACCGGCCGCCGCACGCTTGCCGATCTGCGCGCCATCCCCTGGGTCTTCTCGTGGAACCAGAGCCGCCACTACCTGCCCGGCTGGTTCGGCCTGGGCACCGCGCTGGAGCGCGTGTCGACGCAGGATCCCAAGGCCTTCGCGGCCATCGAGCGCCGGGCGCGTGATTGGCCGTTCCTGCGTTACGCCCTGTCGAACATCGAATCGAACGTGGCCTCGGTGGCCCTCGATCTGATGGTCGACTACGCCTCGCTAGTCGCCGATGCCGGGGTGCGCGAAAATTTCCAGAGCCGCATCGCCGAGGAATACCGGCGGACCAGCGCGATGCTCGATCGCGTCTTCGGCGGCAGTCCCCTGGCCCAGCGCCGGCCGCGCTTGGTGCGTACGTTGGTGATGCGCGACACTGGTCTGCGCGCGCTGCACGCGCATCAGATCGAACTGATCCGCCGCTGGCGTTCGCTGCGCGATGCCGGCGACAAGCCGCAGGCCGAGGCCCTGCTGCCGACGCTGCTGCTGTCGGTCAACGCGATTGCTTCCGGCTTGCGCACCACCGGTTGAGTCGACGCTGTCGGCCCAGCGGCGATGACCCAGCATGCAGTACGCGTTCCTCACCGCCCTCTTGTGGTCGGCCTCCTCGATCGCCTCGGCGCGGACCGCGAAGATGCTCGGTGGGCCGCGCGCCAATGCCGCCCGTCTGAGCTTGGCGGTATTGTTGCTGGGGATCTGGATCGGCTGCAACCATGGTCTGGTGTGGCCGACGCAGGGCTGGTGGTTCGTGGTCTCGGGTGTGATCGGCCTGGGGCTTGGCGACATCGCTCTGTTCAGCGCCTATGCCCGCCTGGGCGCGCGTCTGCCGGCGTTGTTCACGCATTGCCTGGGTGTGCCCTTGGGTGCAGCCCTGGAATGGTGGTGGCTGGGCACCCCGCTGCATGCCGGCGAGGCGCTCTGCATCGTCATCATCCTCATCGGCGTGGCGCTGGCCCTGACTCCCGACCGCCATGCCCTGCGCCATGATCGTTCATTCCTGATCGGCTGCGGCTTCGGGCTGCTGTCGGCCTGCGGGCTGGCGGTGTCGGCGGTGTTCAGCCGCCAGGGATTCGCGGCGGCGAGCGCTGCCGGGTCGCCGATCACCGGTCTCGATGCCGCCTTGCTGCGCAATCTCGGCGGCTTGAGCCTGTGCCTGTTGTGGCTGCCGCTGACCACGGCGGTGGTGCCGCGGCCGGCGTTGCTGCGTCTGCTGCCATGGCTCGGCTTCACGGCTCTCGTCGGCCCGGCGATCGGCGTGGTGTGCTATCAGCAGGCCCTTGCCGAGTTGAAGGTCGGGGTGGTCCAGGCAGTGGTGGCTTTAGTACCGTTGCTGGTCATCCCCCTGGCCTGGGCCATCGATGGCGATCGACCACGTAAACGCGCCTGGATCGGCGGCGCCCTCGGTGTCGCCGGCGTCATCGGCATGGCACTCCTGCGCTGAAAAGCGCAGCTGCGGCTCATCTGCGGCGTTGCGCGACGCTCGCCATGGCGTCAGCCATGTCGTCGCGTCGCGCGCCTTGCAGCTGGGCCACAGCTGCGCTTTTCAGGATCTCATCTGCGGCGTTGCGCGACGTTCGCCAAGGCGTGGGGCGTGTCGTCGCGTAACGGGCCTTGCCGCTGGGCCACAGCTGCGCTTTTCAGGATCTCATCTGCGGCGTTGCGCGACGTTCGCCAAGGCGTGGGGCGTGTCGTCGCGTAACGGGCCTTGCCGCTGGGCCACAGCTGCGCTTTTCAGGATCTCATCTGCGGCGTTGCGCGACGCCGCCAAGGCGTGGGGCGTGTCGTCGCGTAACGGGCCTTGCCGCTGGGCTGCAGCAGCGTTTTTCGAGAAGGCGAAGGAGAAAAGGCATCCGGGGCAACGGTATATGAACGCACGGGCCTGGAGATTTCCAGGCCCGTGCGGGTAGTGCTTCGTCAGCCGGAAGGCTGAGTGGACTGATTATTCAGCGGCTTTTTCAGCGGCCGGAGCAGCAACTGCGGCGGCTGCCGTAGCCTTGCGGGCAGCCTTCTGCTTCGCCGCGTGCTTGCGCAGCGAGCGGCGGGTGGCCTTGACGTGGCCCTTGATCGACTTGGTCGGCTTGGTCGGCTTGCCAGCCGCAGCCTTGGCGGCTGATTTGCGGGAACCGGCACCGGTCGCGGGCACTTCGTAGCCGGCGTGCTTGAGCAGGCTGGTCAGGCTTTCGCTGAGCAGCGCGCCACGGGCGATCCACGACTTCAGGGCTTCGACATCGATCTGGATGTTCTGCTTGCCGAGAAGTGGATCGTACGTGCCGAGGATCTCGTTGGCGATCCCTTCACGGTGGACGCGCTTATCGCATGCAATGATGCGGAAGAACGGGCGGTGGATGCGACCAAAGCGCGACAAACGGATGCGGACAGCCATGTATTCCTCGACGGTTCCTGAGACAGATGCCTTTTTGCTGGCAGGGCGGAAGAGCATCTGCCGGAAGTTCTGGCGGCAAGGAAAAAATTTGTCCCCGGGCAAACAGGAGTCCAAATGGCGCCTCCACATGGCGCCTCGACGACCTGGAACTAGGGCGCCGGGCGCTGCTTCTTCCCCCGCCGGCTGCGCCACCAGGATCTCGCGCGTGAGTACCTCTCCATCTCCCTCTCCTGCCCTGGCTGCTTCCCTTACTGACGCGTATTCCCAGGTCGCCGCCGCTGTGCGCGCGGCCCAGGACATCGTCATCACCACCCATCTCAATCCCGATGGGGATGGTATCGGCGCCGGACTGGCGCTGCTGCTGGCCTTCGAGCGCATGGGCAAGCGGGTGCGCTTCCTGTGCCCCTCGAAGATCGCCCCGGTGTATGCCTTCCTGCCCGAGTTCGCGCGCATCGAGGCGGTGGTCGATGCCGCCGCCGCTGCCGCCCAGGCGCCGACCGACCTCATCATCTCTTGCGATGCCGGCGATCGCGAGCGCATCGGCGCCGTCTGGGGGGTGGCGCGCAAGCTCTTCATCAACCTCGATCACCATGCCACCAACACCAATTTCGGCGATCTCAACGTCGTCGATCTCAGTGCCGAATCGACTGGCGTGGCGGTGAGCCGGGTGCTCACCGCGCTCGCCGCCGAGACTGATCGGCTGATCG
Organism: Planctomycetota bacterium; assembly: GCA_044338255.1. Classification (GTDB taxonomy): domain Bacteria; phylum Planctomycetota; class UBA11346; order UBA11346; family UBA11346; genus CAIUVD01. The sequence goes on from JBIILZ010000143.1 coordinate 6,226, forward strand.
CCGAATGCCTGTACACGACCATCGTCTTCGACACCGGTCGCTTCATGCACAGCAACACCACGGCGCATACCTTCCGCTGGACGGCGGCGCTGCTCGAAACCGGCATCGACGCCTCGCTGATCAACCGCAAGCTGACCTACACGCGGACGGTGAAGGACCTCAACATCCAGAAGCTCGGCATCGAGCATCTGCGCGTCGATGAAGAAGACGCACGCCTGGCGGGCATCATCCTCACCGAGGCTGCCATCGCCGCCGTTGGCGAGCCCGAGGACTGGGGCGACATGGTCGAGATCCCGCGCAGCCTGCGTGGCAACGAAGTCGCCTTCCTGTTGCGCGAGAAGCGCCTGAAGGACGGCACCATGGTGGTGCGCGCGAGCCTGCGTTCGAATCCGCCGTTCAAGATCGGTGAGGTCGCGCTCGCCTTCGGCGGCGGTGGACACCAGCAGGCGGCCGGGGCGACCATCCCCGGCACTCTTGAATCCGTGGTCCCCGATCTCATGCGCCGATTACGTGCGGCCCTGCAGTCGTAGACCATGGCGGTCGATCTCGGTCCGCTGCGCATCGAGACGCTGTTCTACCGCGAGGCCGACCTGCATCTGTACGTCGAGAAGCACGCTCACCGCGTGCATCAGTGGTATTGCTGCATCCATGGGCGGCTCGACGTCACCCTCGGCGAAAACCGCTTCGCCCTGCAGCCCGAGCAATCGCTGGTGGTCCGTCCGGGGCGCGAGCGTGTCGTCTCCTGCCATCAGCGCGCTCCCGGCTACATTGTGGCGATCTTCAACTTCGCGGGCTTCGACCTCGACCGCGTCGCCCACCGAGCGCTGAATCTGCCGGTAGAGCTGCGCGATGACCTGCGGGCCCTGGTGCATGAGCTCCGCCAGCCCGTCGGGGATGAGTCGTGGATCCTCAATGGCGCCCTGCTGACGCGCTTGCTGATCGGCCTCGCTCGCGCCAATCGTGATGCCCCGCCGGTGCGCTTGTCGGCGCTCAATCATGGCGACCACGATACCGTCGCCGCTCGCGCGGAAGCCTTCATGACCGCCTCCTGCCATGAGCCGCTGACGCGCGCGCGCATCGCCGCTGCCGTCAATCTCAGCGAGCCGCACCTCGCACGGGTGTTCAAGTCCGTCACCGGCAAGACGCCGCTGGTCCGCCTCACCGAGATCCGCATCGCCCGCGCCCAGGCGCTGCTCTTCGAGAGCACGCTGTCGGTGACGGCGATCGCGATCGCGGTCGGGTTCACGTCCTTCAGTCACTTCAGCCAGGTCTTCCGGCGCGTAGTGGGCGTGTCGCCGAGCGATTATCGACGTTCAGGAGGCACGGCTTACCACCAACATTGATCGTTTTACGACAACAGAGGATCGTTCGAGCACAGATATTCGTCGATCCTGTGTTATGGTGAGGGACATGATCCAAGCAGCAATCATCGGCTGTGGAGTTATCGCTCCCACCCATGCCAGGGCCCTCGAACTGGATGCGCGCAGCCACCTGCGCTGGGCCTGTGATATCGATCCGACGCGCCAGACGATGGTCAAGGCTGAGCGTTTTACGACGCAGTTCACCGAGGTGCTCGCGGATCCGGCGGTGGATGTCGTGCATATCTGCACCCCGCATCAGACGCACGCCGATCTCGCCTGTGCGGCCCTCGCGGCCGGCAAGCATGTGATCTGCGAAAAAGCCTTGGCGACCACGCCCGCCGATCTCGCGCGCATGGTGCGCGCCGCCGCCGCCGCGCCGCAGCTGGTCGCCAGCGGCATCTTCCAGCATCGCTTCAGCCCGCTCGCCCGGCGCCTGCGCGAGCTGGTCAGCGGCGGGGATTTCGGTCGCGTGCAGGCGGTCATGGTCAGGTTCCGCTGCACCCGTGGCCAGGCCTACTACGCCAGTGCCGCCTGGCGCGGCCGTTGGGCGGGCGAGGGCGGTGGCCTGATGATCAATCAGGCTAGTAACAGCTCAGGCGGCCTTCCGATAATCCTTTGAAGACTTGGCTTTTGTCGTCATCGGCACCTTCGGCAACCACGGCCTCCCGGCCAGCGCCAGGGCGATGGCAGCGCACGGGTCGACCCCGTTC
>JBIILZ010000144.1:0-8292 GCA_044338255.1 Planctomycetota bacterium
TCTGTCGTCTCGCTGATCCAACACACCACCGAGAAGCCATCACCACCAGGCCAACTCTCTTGCACGGAGTCATCAGGCAAACCACGCACAGCAATCAACGCATCCTCACCATCACCAGCACCAACGGCAACAAAGCGACCATTACCTCATTCTTTAATCGAGTGAGTAGTTGGTTAGCGAATCTGATCACCAACGCGGAGCATTGGACCTCGACGCAACGCTGGGAAACCATGATCAAAGCCATCTTCGCCGGACCGATGGGAGTGGTCGCGCCGCCAATCGGGTAACAGCTACGACCTGATGGCCACCTGAGAGAATGGGTCAATCTGACCGTCATGCAGAGGCATGGTCGACGGGGCTATTGCCGGATTTAGGGTGAAGTGACGGCGTGAGTCGGACGACGACTCGCCGATGGTGGGATTGGTCGGTCGAGGGGACTTGGCTATGATGGCATTTTGCTGAGAAATGCTCTGGTCACGGCGTCAACCGTGAATGGGGAAATATCATCTACTTAAACCGCTTCGGCGTTTTGGGCAGGTCCTTAGGTGAATCATCCCCTGTGAATAAATCGCCAGCACCCATGATGAAGTACAATGTGCAATATACCCCACTGACGGGATCCTCAAGAAGACTTGCAGTGGAATACACCATGAGTCATAGCTGCCAAATAGTATCACGATGCCTAGGTCCGTTTGGTTCCAATTACAGCGCTCGCAGTGCAGGATTCCTGCCACGTCGAGCGGGAGCATGTTGCCTACGGCCAAGCAGGTATGCCGGTCCAGGGCCGATGCGCCGACGTGGACCTGGTGCCAGATGACCTTTTTTCATGCGACCGGTTGGTGATAGGCAATCCACATCAAAATGTCGTGCACTTAATAAATCGAGGATACAGGCCCATGGTCACATGTAATATGCGTTCCCTTTTCATGATTTTAGTGCTCGCTGTGGCATTGGCAGCGTGTGCGCGAGGGCCTGCGAGCCAGGTGCCATCATCGGCTGATCGTATAGAGCGTGACCTCCCCACGCCTGACGCCGCAGCTGCGGTCCCGAACAAGATCCCGCAGAACGTCGAGGTGCAAGATCATCCGGACCGTGAGCCGGGGTCCTCACCCAGTACGTTGGCTGCCTCTGTTCCCCCTAGTCAGGTGGCACCGGAAGATCTGCCGGTTGAAGAAGAGGTAAGAGGGAGCCAGAAGCTTCGCGTCCAGGTTGTGCGCCGGAAGGGCAAATATCCCCTGATCCGGCGCGAAGAAATTTTGCGGGATGGCACTCCGGGGGCGCCAGTAATCGGCGTCCACGAACTGGTGGCAGATCATCTTGTTGTTGAACTCGCTCCGGGTCAGGACCCCCAAACCGTGGCGGCCGCCGTTGGTGGCACGGTTCGGCATCGGATCCCAGGTAGTCCGATGGTCTTGATCGCCTTCCCGTATACTGCTCACAGCGATTACGACCGGTATACGCAACGTGCGAAGGGCCAGCCAGGGGTGCGTGAAGTGGGTCCGGATACTGTGGTCTCAATCAATGCCATTCCTGACGATACGGATTTCTCTCAATTGTGGGGAATGCAGAACGCCGGCCAGTCGAATGGGGTCGTCGATGCCGATATCGATGCGCCGGAAGCGTGGGATATCTCGACCGGCAGTAAGAGCGTGCTCGTGGGTGTGATTGACACCGGCATCGATCGCACCCATGTCGACCTCAGTGCCAACATGTGGACCAATCCCGGCGAGACCGGTCTGGATGCCCAGGGCCGTGATAAAGCCGCTAATGGAATTGATGATGATAATAATAGCTTCATCGATGACTGGCGTGGGTGGGACTTCGTCAATGGGGATAACGACCCGTCAGACGACAATGGGCATGGGACCCATTGCGCTGGAACTATAGGGGCAGTTGGCGGCAACCGCCAAGGCGTGACGGGTGTGTGTTGGAATGTGTCCATGGTCGCCATAAAGGCATTAGCCTTCGATAATAAGGGATTTTTTTCGGACATAATTGGCGCTCACTTTTATGCAAATGCCATCGGTTGCGACGTTACCTCAAATTCCTACGGCGGCGGCGCCAGTCCTTCCGACGTTGCCGGCATGCGGCATCCGATCGATACGGCGTCACGACGCGGGTCATTGGTGGTGGCTGCGGCCGGCAATCTGGACTGGTCTGATGGTTGGGTTGGAGAGCCCGACAATGACAAAGCCCCGATATATCCAGCCAGCATCAACAGTCCTGCGGTCATCGCGGTGGCGGCGACCGATCGTTCAGATCGTTTGGCGGCTTTTAGCCACTATGGCGCCGCAACGGTGCATCTCGCCGCCCCGGGGGTTGACATCCGCTCCTGCGCGCCCGGCAATGGCTATGCCACCATGTCCGGCACATCCATGGCAACTCCCCATGTCGCGGGAGCCTGCGCCCTCCTCAAGGCTGCCAATCCCCAGCTGACCGGTCCGCAGATCAAGGCCATTCTCTTGGCCCAGGTGGATCCTCTGACCGACTTGTATGGCAAGACCGTCACCGGTGGCCGCCTCAATCTCTTTCGCGCGGTGAAAGCAGCCACCGGTCGCCTCGTGGCCCTGTCGGCAGTGCAGATCACTGAACTTGGCAATAGCGATGGTTTGCTGAATGCTGGGGAATCAGCCGATCTGGCCGTCTCTCTTGCTAAAGAGGGATTCGAAGGCTTTGAACCCAGCGGGGGGCTCACAGGCGTCCTGAGCAGTAACAGCGCGAGTGTTCGGGTCGTCCAGGGAACCTCCGTGTACGGCAATATCGCTCCGGGGCAGAGCTCCGCGGGCTCAGCCCGGTATCGGGTGGCGATCGCGGCGAGCAGTAGTGCACCGCAGGTCGTGAGTTTGACCCTCACGGTTAACGGTGGGATCGCTGGGCCGAAAACCTTCCCGATCACCCTGTCGATTGCGAACTCAGCTTCGCTGCGCGTTGTGGTCCGTCGTTCCGGATCGAACGCTCCCGTTCCGGGGGCGACGGTATCGTGGACCGGTACTGCGACGGGCACAGCCACGACGAACGCTTCCGGACAGTTTTCTGCGATTGTGCCGGCGGGCTCCTATCAGGTTGATGCTGCGGCCCCTGGCTTGAAATCGTCTGGCTCTGTTTCCGCTACGGTCCCGAGCGCTGCATCCCTGACGCTGACCTTGGCTCCGACATCATCCGCGATGGTGGTGACCCCGACATCCCTGAACTTGTCAAAGCTATCGTCTACGGCGGTTGTTACCATTGCGAACACCGGCGCATCGACGTTGGCTTGGAAAGCATCTCCTAGTTCCGGTTCCGCGCTCACGAGCGGACTTTGGCATCGTGTCACTGATCGCACATGGTCAGGAAGTGGCACCGCGTGGTACTTTGGATTCGACAATGCCTATCCTCGCACATCGCAGTTGCCCTCTTCCGGTGCCCTCCAGTTCTCTGAGCTGGTGGTCCCTGCGTATCAACCGACGCTCACGTTTGCCAGTTGGTCGCCTATCGACCCCGGTTCTCCGGCGGGCGGGAGTCAAAATCCTCGCAAGAAAAGTATTCAGATTTCCGTCGATCGTGGGTTGTCTTGGACCACCGTGGGAAGCGCGCTTTCCCGAAGCCAGGAATGGGTGAGGTCCTCGATCGATCTCTCATCCTATGCCGGGAGAACGGTTGCTATTCGGTTTTGGTATGAAGATCCGGTCTCGAACGATGGACTCTGGTACCTCGATGATATCACGGTGGGTGGTAAACCGGTCACTGCTTGGTTCTTCCTTTCGCAAACGCAGGGGACCGTGGCGGCAAGAGCGTCTGGCACCGTGACTGTGAGTGCTGATTTCTCGGAGGCGTCTGCAGGTCTATCGACCGGATCCATCAAAATCGTCGATACGGCCGCCAATGGTACCTCGACGTCGGTAGCCGTCACCCTGCTCAACGGTCCACTGCTGACCGCGTCTCCATCGCCATTGATTTTGACTGCGGAGCAGGGAACAACACCCGCATCCGGAACATTGCTGATCAGTAATCTTGGTAGTTCACCCATGGGCATAACCGTCGCGGCCACCGATTTGAAGAATACCGCTACCGCTGCAACGGGATTATGGCACCAGACCACGGCTCGCACCCTGGCGGGTGCTCCAGTGTGGTGGTACGGCGATGAGGTGAAGGGAACGTATGATACGGGAGGAATCAATTCTGGATCCCTCACGTTCACCGGCTTGACCATTCCCCAGGAGAATGCGGTCCTGACCTGGCAGCACTGGCGTCAGACGGAGACAGATTCTGCCTATGATACGTGTCGTGTGGAGATTTTGATTATGGACTCCTATGTGTATCAGAGTTATGAATGGAGGACCCTGGCAACTGTGACCGACCGTGATGGACAATGGAAAACCAATACCATTGATTTAAGTTCCTATCGTGGATATTCGACTCAATTGAGATTTATTTTTGACACTCGTGATGACCAAAAGAACTCCTATGAAGGTTGGTATATCGGTGAGGTGCGAATGGGGGGGACGCCCATCGGAGCATCTTGGCTGATCGCGAATCCTGCTACGGCAACCATTGCGCCCGGATCCTCGATAGCAGTTCAGATCCAGGCTGCGGTTTCGGATTTCACTACCGGAAGCTACAATGGAAAGATTCAGGTGATGTCTGCAGGCGCGAACGAAAAGTTCGATATTCCTGTGATATGTCACGTCATTGCCTCCGGCATGGAAATTTCAACGCCTTCCGTGATTGATCTCGGTACGCCGCCGTTTGAGGGAGATGCGGATGGTATTCCCGAAGCTGGTGAGACCGTGGCATTGCAAGTTCCGCTCACCAACAACGGGGGGCAATCCGTCACCAACGTTCGCGTGGCGGTTTCCTCGGACAGCCCTTTGGTAACTTTCCCCCGCGCTGCAGAAACCTTGAACTCCATTGGGGGATTAGGCGGCAGGGCAATCGTTAATTTGCCGATTGCCATTTCCGCCAACTGTCCCGTAGCTAAAATTCCCCTTTCCGTCTTGGTGACGTACGACCAAGGGTCGAAGACCATTTCGAGCAGCTTCTTCGCTTATCCCCTCCCGTCAGCAACCATCACAGGTACGGTGCGACTTGACGGCGCTGGCTTTGGTGGGGTTACCGTACGCTACGAATTCTACAGCGACGGTGAAAATTACAGCAACGGAGGGAGTACGAGTGGTTCGGTCACCACGGCTGCTGATGGAACGTACTCCATCCCTGCCATTCAGAGTGATAATGGGGTTTATGTCATCAGTGTGCTGGGCTATGGCTCACCATCACGACAAGTTAGAGCTCGCAGTACCGGCGTCGATTTCTCATTAACTACACTAACTGTCCGTGGTACCGCGCGTCTGGATGGTGTTCCCTTGTCGGATGTGACCATTAGCGGATTTGGCAATATGACAATGACAACGAAAGCCGATGGAACCTATGTATCATCTAGGATTATTCGCTCTAATAATATCACAGATTGGTCCCAGGTCAATCTAGTCGCAAGTAAGCTAGGTTCACACAGTACTATCAAAAAGATCATGAACTTTCAGCTGCAGCCGAATCAGAATGCCATCGACTTTGAATTTGTAACTTCCAGGGTAACGGGGAAAGTTGTCGATGCCGGAAGTGGAAGCCCGATTACCGGGGCTACCGTGCGGTGGATGAGTCCACACGAGGGACGGAATAGATATTGGGATGGGAATAGGGATGAATGGGACAAGGATCTGAGTTATTATAATGACGGGGAAGTCAGTACCGACGCAAATGGTACCTTTTCTTTTAGCGGTGGCATCTACGGCGACGAGCAACCACTCTACGTCGAGGTCGTTAAGGATGGGTACACTTCCTACGCGAATCCTGTCTTCCAAAAAGCGGTCAATGTATTTAACATAAATTTACCAAGTCAAACGAATCTCACCGTCCAGCTGGTAACCCCGCGCATCGGGGTGGCGCCATCCAGCCTGGCAGTTTCGATAGTTCAAGGACAAAGTACAACTCGGGATATCACCATCTCCAACAGTGGTGGTCAGAACATCTCCGGCAACAGTCCGCCATTGAGTTGGCACCAGGATTTTCCTTACTCTATCAGCACGTCGGATGACCTTGATGGACCTAAATTTGGGTTGGTCATGCTAAATCTTCCCCCTAACCCCCCAGTCGGAACGCTAGTCCCCATGCAGGGCTCGCGCGTCAATGTTGGTCCAATTCCAATTGGATTTTCCTTCCCATTCTACGGTAATAAGTTTACCACCTTCCGGCTGGGCTCGAGCGGCTGGCTAAGTTTTACCTCTCTGTCAAATGACTTGGGTGGTTCATTCCCGAATGGAAAAAGGGTTACACTGCCGAGCGTTGCAGCACCGGAAAATCTGATATCTTTTAACGGTGTAAACACCATGTTTTTCGACGCTCATTCATGGGTCGCCTACAAAACAATTGATAATTACCAAGGCGGTAAGGCTTTGATTGTCCAATTTGATCAAGCAACTTATGAGCATCGTCCCGAAATTCGCTTTTCGGGTGAGGTCATCTTGAAGGAAGACGGTTCAATAATCATGCTGTATAACGATGATGGAGCTGGTTTATCTAATCCTCTAATAGGTATTCAGAATGCCACTCGTACCGTAGGTACAACCCTACAGGCTAACTACCAGCCTCGGGTTATGCGGCAAGGCATGGCTGTTCGTCTGAGTCCGACGGTGCCAAATTGGTTATCGCTGAATCCCACTGCAGCGGGGACCCTAAATCCAGGATCGACGACCACGGTTCGCGCCAGTTTTGATGCCTCGAAATTGGCGGTGGGAACCCACACCACCACGTTGGTTATTGAATCCAACGCCACGAACGCTCCCCGTGTCAGTATCCCGGTGACCCTGACGGTCACGCCGAGCAACACGCCACCGACCATCAGCGACATCGCCGATCGCACGATCACCGAGGATGGCAACACGGGCGCCATCCCCTTCACCATCGGTGATGCGGAGACTTCCGCCACGGCTCTGACGGTGACCGTGGCATCGAGCAATACAGCACTGGTACCGTTTAGCAGCATCGTGCTGGGCGGTAGCGGTGCGAATCGTACGGTAACAGTCATGCCCACGTCCAATGCCTTCGGAACGGCGATCATCACCCTGACCGTGTCCGATGGCACACTGACCACGGTCGACCGCTTCACTCTCACCGTCACCCCGGTGAATGATCGGCCGACGGTCACCGACATACCCGACCGGGCGACCACCACCGGCAAGCCCATCGGGCCCCTGGCCTTCACCATCGGCGATGCCGAAACTCGGGCCGGCTCATTGCTGATCGCGGCCAGAAGCAACAATTCGACCTTGGTGCCGGTGAATGGTGTGGTTTTCGCGGGCACCGATGCCAACCGTACGGTGACCATCAATCCGGCGGCTGGCCAGAATGGCACTTCGGTTATTACCATAATCGTGTCGGACGGGTATTTGGCGGTGACCAATAGCATCACCGTCACCGTCGGACCGGTCGGGGCCATCGGTGATGGCTTGGCTGCCACTTATTTCAATAATAAGGATTTCACCGGCACCACTGTCCTGCGCATCGACCCGCAGGTGAATTTCAACTGGGGTAATGGCTCACCCGACCCGGCCATCCACGCCGACACCTTCAGCGTGCGCTGGACCGGACAGGTGCTGCCCGCCTTCAGCGAGACGTACACCTTCTATACCACTTCCGACGAAGGTATCCGCCTGTCCGTAAATGGCGTGCGCATCATCGACAACTGGGCCAGCCACGCAGCGGTAGTGAATACCGGCACCGTCAAGCTCACCGCCGGGGTGCGTGCCAACATCCTGCTCGAGTATTTCGAGAACACGGGGAGTGCCGTGACCAAGCTGGAATGGTCGAGCCCGCGCCGCACACGCGAAGTGGTGCCGCAATCCCGGCTCTTCAGCGCGCCAGCCGGAATCGGGGCGTTGCTCCCGGACGAACGGAGCGGAGTCGAGGCGCTGGCACTGTGGTCTGATCTGGCGAGGCCAGCGCTGCTGCTCGGCCAGAACTGATGACCGCAGGTGCATGCGTCTGGCGTCGCCGCGGGGGAAGCCAGGCGCTGTGCTTTCCGCCAGCCGCTGCGCCCATCGTCACCTCATCCACCAGTGCTTGGTCGGTCCATAAACCTCAAAAACGCAGTTGGCATCCACCGTATCGCCGTAAGTGTATGCCATGTCATCAGATATCGCACACTCAAGAGTTCGAATTTTAATATAATCGCACACTCAAGAGTTCGAATTTTAATATAATGCCAATCGTGAAAGCACGGGCTTGATGCAATCTTCTGAAATACCAAGCGCCTGTAGGGCG
>JBIILZ010000048.1:0-27424 GCA_044338255.1 Planctomycetota bacterium
ATCGAACGATGGAAAAAGAAGACTCGGGCTGGTCGATCAGCTTCGCGAAAACCACTGCATCCCTATGCTCGGAAAATCGTGAAAAAATGAGTGCTTAACGCAATGCCATTGGGTACGAGTTGCGCCAGCTGCCATGATCCGCGCCAAGGCTTTGCTGGAAATCATGGCGGGACCACTGGGGTGGCAGTCGGCAGCACGCCCAGTTCCATCGGCCTGCGCAATACCCCGACGGCAATGTATGGGCAATTCACGCCCGCCTTCAGCGTCACCACCACCAACGGCGTGAGCCGTGCACGTGGTGGCCAATTCGTCGATGGTCGCGTCGACACCTTGGCCCAGCAGGCCCTCGGACCGCTGCTGGCGAGTGCCGAGATGAACAATCCCTCGGCGGCGGCGGTGGTCGCCAAAGTCGCGAGCTCGGCCTATGCCGCCGATTTCAAACGCGAGTGGGGCAATGATATCTTCACCCGCACCGCTGATGCCTTTACGGCCATCGGCCAATCCATCGAGGCCTACGAGCGCACTGCCGAACTGCGTCCGTTCACCTCGCGCTATGATGAACGGCTGCGCGGCCGAAACAGTTTTACTGCCAGCGAACAGCGCGGCATGGCGGTGTTCTTTGATCGCAGCAAAGGCAACTGCATCGCCTGCCATACCGCCAACAATACCGCCAACAATACCGCCAACAACACCATCGCCGATCCCAACGCCTCGCTGTTCACCAACCACACGTACGCCGCCTTGGGCGTGCCACGCAACCAGGCCATCCCGGCGAACAGCGTGGTAACGTTCTTCGACCTCGGCCTCGCCGGCCCGCAGCGCAGCGCACCCGCCGGTATGAACAACGCCGCCGGGCAATTCAAGGTCCCGACCTTGCGCAACGTGGCCTTGAAAAAGGCCTTCATGCACAACGGATTCTTCAAGAGCCTGAACGACGTGGTGGCCTTCTACGCCACCCGTGACCTGAATCCCCAGCGCTGGTATCCGGCCGGGCAGATCTTCAACGATCTGCCGCTCGCGCTGCGCGGCAATGTCACCCGTCAGGCGCCGTTCGACCTGCGTCCGGGGGACCGCCCGCGCCTGACGCCCGGCGATGTCGCGGACGTGGTCGCCTTCCTCGGAACCCTCAATGATGCGCCGGCGGTCACCGCCTTCAGCACCCCGCAGTGACCGGCTCCAGTGGCCGGTTTCAGTGGCCGGGTTCAGTGGCCGGGTTCAGTGGCCGGGTTCAGTGGCCGGGTTCAGTTGACCTGGAACCGCAGGGAGCACCTGGCATGTACCCCGAGGTTTTCCTGCTGAACATCGGTTCCCTACCATCTACCGGCAGCGGACGATCTTGATCGACGGCAATAATGACCGGGCGATGACGTGGTGGGTGATGCAAATGCGTGACGGCGGGAATTTTCCTCGATCCCCGACGGCTCTCTTCTCATAACTTCTAAGTCATGGCACCGCTTTTCGTCATTATACACGGACTGGCCCTGAGCGCCGACGCGACCCTCGGTGTGAACACCAATATCCAGGTGTTTTCCTACCGCGATCTGTATTCGGCGTTCGGCATGGTCGCCATCCTGGCGATGTTCAATGGTCTGCTGGTGATGGCCTGCCTGGCCTTGGCAGCCCTGAAGTACGACAACCCCTGGCTGATGCTGGTGGGCAAGGCAACCTACCTCATCTCGTTGGTCCTCCAGAGCCTGCTCGGATTGGCGCCGATCGCCCTGATCGTGCATGCGTGCAGCTAAAGGCGAGGAGGCGAGCCTCGCCGTGTACGGCATGCCGTTCTTGCAACTCGCCTTCATTTTCCTGGTCATCTTCTATCAGATTCGCGTCGTCATCCTCTATCAACGCGTGCGCAAGTCGTTCGCAGCCGGTACATAATTCGGCGCAACTGCCCATTGGCATCGCCTTGGGTCTCAGAAGGTTTGCACATGTCGTTGCATGCCTGGTTGTCCGCCACCCGTCCGAAGACCCTGGCCGCCGGGGCGGTGCCGGTAGCCGTGGGCACGGCCTTGGCCGGGACGGTCACGACCATCGATTGGGCGGTCGCGGGCGGCTGCCTCGCGGGCGCACTGCTGATCCAGATCGGCTGCAATTTCGCCAACGACGCCTTCGACGCGCTTAAAGGCGCCGATACCGCCGCCCGCGTCGGCCCGCAGCGCGCCGTCGCCGCCGGCCTGATCAGCGCCCGCGCCATGCTCGGGGCCACCGTCGTAGTGCTGGCCTGCGCCCTGGGGCTCGGCCTGTGGCTCAGTACCATCGGCGGCTGGCCGATCCTCGCTCTGGGCGTGCTCTCGCTGCTCTGCGCCGTGGCCTATACCGGCGGCCCGTATCCGTTGGCCTACATCGGGCTGGGCGATGTCTTCGTGCTGCTGTTCTTCGGTTTGTTCGCGGTCCTCGGTTCCGCCTGGCTGCAGATCGCCGACATGGCCGCGCCGCGCTTGCCGGCGATCTGGTGGTGGGTGGCGGTAGGTCTCGGACTGCAGGCGGCGGCGATCATCTGCGTCAACAATCTGCGCGATATCGCCACCGATGCCCCGGCCGGCAAGCGCACCCTGTGCGTGCGCCTGGGTGATCGCGCCAGTCGCTTCTACTACCTCGGCCTGCACCTCGCGGCGGCCTTGGCGTATCTGCTCGCCGCCGCCTGCAGCACCCCGCTCACGCGCGAGCCCTTCATGGGCGCGGCGATGATCGCCGCCGTCGGCGGCCTGCTCCTCGCCAAAGGCGTGATGCGCGCCGAAGGTGCCGGGCTCAACGTGTACCTTGCACGCTCCGCGGCTCTCGAACTGGTGACGGGTGCGGGGCTCGCGATCATGCTTAGTCTCTGATTCCGATGCCCTGCCATCTCTACCGTTGCGACCTGCCACTGCTGCGACCCCTGACTACCGCCCGGGGAATGATCGCGTCGCGCACCACCTGGGTGGTCGAGATCGTCACCGATTCCGGGGCCCGCGGCCTCGGCGAGGCCGCGCCCCTGCCCGGCTTCGGCGGTGAAGAGCCGGAAGTCTGCGCCCAGGTGCTCAACCTCGCGCTCGCCGCCCTGACCACCGATACCGTGCGCGGCTGGCTGGAACGCGGTAAGGCCGATGCGCCCCTCGGTCACGTATTGGAACCGTTGCTGGCCAAGGCTCCGTGCGCCCGCCATGCCATCGAGGGTGCACTGATCGATCTGCTCGCCCAGCACATGCAGCGTCCGGTGGCGGGCTGCCTGTCGGACAACGGCGCGATCGTGATCGCCGTCAACGCCCTCGTCGATGGCCCGGAAGATGCCCGCTGGGCCGTCGAGCAGGGCTTCAAGACGATCAAAGCCAAGATCATCGGCGAACCCTCGCAGGCCGCCGCACGCACCCTCGAACTGCGCACCGCCATCGGCTCGGGCATCAAGTTGCGCGTCGATGCCAACGCCAGCTGGAACTTCGCGCAGGCCCTCAGCTTCTGCGAAGCGACCCAGCTCGCTCATGTTGAAGTCCTCGAACAACCAATCGACCACCTGCTGCCGAAAGCACTCGAGGATCTGGCCCATCTCCGTCGGCGCACCGGCGTCCGCGTCGCCATCGACGAAGGCATCCGCTCCGCCGCCGATGTCGGTCGCGTCGGCGCGGCGCAGGCAGCGGATGTCGTGGTGCTGAAGCCGATGTTCCTCGGCGGTTGGCGGCCGACGCTGCAGGCGGTGCAGTTGGCGCATACCTGCGGCCTGGGGGTGATCATCACCTCGTCGCTCGATGGCTGCATCGGCGTGGCCTTCGCCGCGCACATGGCCGCCGCCTGCAGCCTCACCGAATATGCGCATGGCCTCGCCACCGGCGAGCGCTTCGAGGCCGACCTCACCAGCGAGCCGCTGCTGGTCAAACAGGGCAACATGCTGATCCGCGAACGACCGGGCCTGGGCATCGGCCGCCTGATGGGATCCTGACAGGACTCTGGCAGGGCTCTAGCAGGACACAGGCAGGACACAGGCAGGACACCGCACGATGATCATCCTCCGCCCACAACGCGGCCGCGAGCGCTGGTGGCTGCCGGGTGCGGCCACCGCCGCGCAGTGGTTGCGGGCGAACCACGCGCCGGGCAGCCGCCTGGCCCTGCGCGCGACCAGCACCCCCGCCACCGCCGCTCTGATCCAGGGCGCCTGGGCCGCCGGCGTCTGCCTGGTGCCACTCAGCCGACGACTCCCCGAAGCCCAGGCGACAGCCCTCGCCCGGCGCGCCGGCTGCGAGCACATCCTCAGCACTTTGCCGGAGTTCAGCGGCGACGGCGATCCCGGCGGCGACGACCACGATCCGGCGGCGACCGGCCTGCTGCTGTTCACCTCTGGGACCAGCGGCGAAGCGAAAGCGGTGTGCCTGTCGCGACGCGCCCTCTTGGCCGCTGCCGGGGCCGCGGCGCTGCGCCTCGAATTGACCCGCGATGACCGCTGGTGCGCCTGCCTGCCGCTCGATCACATCGGTGGCATCAGCACCATCCTGCGCTCGATGATCGCGGGTTTCACCGTGCACCTGCACGAGACCTTCGCCATTGCCGAGGTCCGTGCCGATCTCGATCAGGGCGCCACCGGCGCCTCGTTGGTGCCGACCATGCTCCATCGCCTGGCGACGGCGCCGTGGTCCGCCGACCTGCGCGTGCTGCTGATCGGCGGCGGCCCGCTCGCTCCCGACCTGGCCCGGCGCTCCTTGGCGCTGGGCGTGGCCCCCTGCCAGACCTATGGCCTCAGCGAATGCGCCAGCCAAGTGTGCACCCTGGGTCCGCGCGAAGCCGCCGCCGGCCTCGGCACCGCCGGCACGCCGCTGGCCGGCATGGAGGTCTCGCTGACTCAGACGGGCATGATCCGCGTGCGCGGTTCGTCGCTGATGGATGGC
The DNA here is from genome assembly GCA_044338255.1 of Planctomycetota bacterium. Classification (GTDB taxonomy): domain Bacteria; phylum Planctomycetota; class UBA11346; order UBA11346; family UBA11346; genus CAIUVD01. The sequence continues at coordinate 4,851 of JBIILZ010000048.1, forward strand.
TATTTCAATCTGCCTGGGCTCGCTCTGCCTGGGCTTGCTCTGCCAGAGCCGTTTGATGCCGATGGCTGGTTCACCACCGGCGATCTCGGCGAATTCGACGAGCACGGACGGCTGATGGTGCTCGGACGCACCGATGACGTGATCGTCACCGGGGGCGAGAAAGTCGCTCCGTACCTCGTCGAGGCGCACTTCGAGCAGCATCCCGGCATTCGCGAGGCGGGCGTCTATGGCGAGGCCGATGCCGAGTGGGGGCACTGCGTGTGCCTGGTGCTGGTCGCCCGCGAGGCCCCGGTGTCCGATGCAGAGATCCGCGCCCTGAGCCGCGGACTCGCCGATTTTCAGCGCCCGAAAAAATGGCGCTGGGCAGCGGGCCTGCCGCGCACCGCCCTCGGCAAGCTGCAACGCCAGCGCCTGCCGCTGCACGTCTGACTGCATCGGCGATCAGAAAGGTGCGCCGGCTGATTCTGGCGCTATCTTCTCGCCCATGGATCAGCTTATTCCGTTGCTCGCCGAAGTCGTGCGCACCCTCGAAACGCAGGTGCCGTACGCCAGCGCCTATGCCCGCCGCGATGCCGGCACGCAGGTACGCGTCGATAGCGCCAGCACCACCTGCCAGCCGGTGCCACCCAATGCCGGTCTGACCCTGACGGCGTGGACCGGCGCGCGCTTCATCGAGGAGAGCAGCGATCGCCTCGATGCCGAGGGCGTGCTCGCCGCCAGCGCCGCCTTGCAGGCGCGCATCGCCGCCGTCGGCGTGGTCCGCGATGGCCTGGTGCTGGAGCCCGGCGAAACCCTGCATCGGACCTTCGCGCAGAGCATGGAGCGCGACAGCCTGGGAGTACCCGCCGCCGAGAAGATCGCCTTGGCCCATGCCCTGCGCGCGACCCTCGCCGGTCCTCAGCTACAGGAGGCCACCGCCATCGTCGGCGACGTCCACTCCGAGATCGTCTTCGTCAATCGCACCCGACGCCTGCATCAGCAACTCCACCGCGTGCGCCAGATCGTGCTCGGTATTTGGGCCGCCGACGGCGCGCAGGTGCAGCTGCATGGTGGCTTCGAACGCATCGGCGGCTGGGAGCATCAAACCCTCGACGGCGCTTCTCTCGCCAATCACTCCTATCTTGCCGAGCTGCGCCGCGACGGCCCACGCCTCATCGGCGCCCCCCGCCTGCCCGATCCGGGTGAGCATACCTGCGTCTTCGACGGGGCCTTCGCGGGGATCTTCGCGCATGAGGCCTTCGGTCACGGCACCGAACAGGATCTCTATCTCAAGGATCGCAGCGAAGGCGCGCATTGGCTGGGCAAGGCCGTGGCCTCGCCGTTGGTGCAGATGTTCGATGACCCGGCCAACGGCTGGGCAGCGAGCTACTTCTTCGACGACGAAGGCACGCTCAGCCAGCCCACCGAGATCATCCGCAACGGTGTGCTCCAGGCCGGTCTGAATGATCGCTACAGCCACGCCGTGCTCAGCCGTCGCGGGCTGGCGGTGCGCAAGACCGCCAATGGCCGGCGCGAGGCCTACGACCACAAACCGTACACGCGCATGACCAATACCTTCTTTGGGGCCGGTGATCGCAGTCTCGACGAGCTCATCGCCGGCGTCGAGCGCGGGTACTTCCTCACGCATCCCTCGAACGGCATGGAGGATCCCAAGGGCTGGGGCATCCAGCTCGAAGGCGCAATGGCCGAAGAGATCCGCGACGGCAAGCTCACCGGCCGGGTGTTCTCGCCGATCGTGGTCACCGGCTCGGTGCCGCGCCTGCTGCAGAGCGTCGACGGTGTCGGCCGCGAGCTGGTCGAGGCCAGCGTCGGCATGTGCGGCAAGGGCTACAAGGAATGGGTCAAGGTTACCGATGGCGGCCCGGCCCTGCGCCTGAAGGCGGTGATCGCGTGACGCTCCAGCACATCATCGCCGCCCTGCGCGCTGCGCCGAGCATCCGCCAATGGCAGATCACCGAGGTCGTCACCGTACGCCATGAGCGCTACCTGACTTTCCTCGCCGTCGAAAGCGAACGCCGCGCCGCCGCCACGCGCTGGGTGGTGTGGCTGGCGCTCGCCGCGCACGACGGCAAGCAGGGTGAGGCCTCCTTCACGCTCGGCTCGGCCGAAGACGCCGATGCCCTCGTCGAGCGCATGCGCCAGGCCCTCGACTCCGCCGCCGCCGCTGGCAATCCGGCGTGGGAGCTGCCGGTGCCCGGTGCGCCCGGCACCGCCGAAGCCCCCAGTGATCCCGCCGCCGCCTGCGATTCCGGGCTGCTCGCCGATCCCGTCCACGTCCTCGACGAGCTGGTCGCGGAATACTCCGCGGCGGTGCCCTCCGAGGTCCGCCCGAGCACCCTCGAACTGTTCGCCACCATCACCGATCGGCGGCTGCTCAATCATCGCGGGCTCGACCTGCGCGATCGCAGCACCCGGCTCTATGCCGAGTTCGTCCTGCTGCATCGGCCGGCCCACGGCGCCGAGGTCGAATTCTTCGATCGCGTCGAGGCCACTCGCGCCAGCGATCTGCACCTCGGCGCGCGCGTGATCATCGCCGCCGCCTGCGTCCGCGATGGCGCTAGCGCCGGCAAGCCGGTGGCCGGTGTGCAGGCGGTGCTGATCAGCGATGCCTATGCCTCCGAGCTCATCGACTATTACGCGCACCACAGCGATGCCGCGCTGCACGCGCGGCGGGTCAATGCCCTGCACGAGCAAGCCCCCGTGCTCGTGCGCCAGGGTGGAGATCCGCTGACGCTGACCTCGGACCCCGGAGTGCCGAGCCTGGCGGCGTATACCTTCGACGCCAACGGCTACGCCGCGCAACGGCAGGAGCTGGTCGTTAACGACGTGCTCGTCGGCGTCCACGGCAGCGGCCGGTGGATGCAGGTGCTTGGGCGCACGCCACGCGGCGCGCGCGCGACCCTGGTGGTGCCCGCCGGTGGCACGCCGCTCGCCGAGCTACGTAGCGGCGTGCTCGAGGTCGTACGCTTCAGCGAATTCAGTCCGCGCGCCGACACCGGGGCCTTCAGCGGCGAGATCCGTCTCGCCTACCTGCACCTCGCCGATGGCACCCGCCGCGCCATCTGCGGCGGCAGCGTCAGCGGCGTGCTCAAAGAGGCCCTCGCCGATGCCCGCTTCAGCCGCGAAGTAGTCACCGTCGGCGACTACCACGGACCGCAGGCGATCCGTCTGGCAGCAGTGACCGTCACCGCATAATCTCCGCGGTCGCGCTCGCCAGCGAAACGCCGCAACCCCAGCGGTACTCCTCGACGCAGGATCCCCCCCTGGGAGCGCCGGGGCGTCCGCTGCGCGATTATCCGCAGAGGATCCAATAGAGCATCAAGGCCGTGAAGACTTCAGCGCGTACGAGGGTCGCCCGCGGCCAGCGCGCGGGCTCGCCCTCCGCTGTGCCAACTTCGCAGGGGATGAACACCAGCGGCCAGGCGAGGATCACCAGCGGCGGCGGAAAATTCATCGGCACCCGTCCGGGCAGCTGATCAGCAAGATTCACCGCCAGCACCAGGGCCTTCAGAGCGCCTTCGAGCACGAGGTAGAGGCCTTCCCACGGGCCCTCCGGCCACGCCCCCGCCATACCGAGCAGGGGCAAACCGGTCCACAGGGCAATGGTCGTCGGCGGCGAGACCAGCAAGGTCGTCAGCGGCGACCACCAGCTGACGCTGCCGAAGATCGCCGCCAGGATCGGCGCCGTGGCCAGGGTCGCCGCCACACCTACGGCCAGCCCATCGAGAGTATTGCGGCCAATGAACAGCAGCGCCCTCCATGTCGGCCGTGTCAACGGCAAGGGTGCCCACGGCAGCCAACGTCCGCGCAGGTGCATCAGGTCCACGCCCAGGGTCATGATCCCCAGCACCGCCGCCAGGCTGAGCTGGAAGCCAAGGTCGCGGGCCAGCAGCGGATCGTAGAGCACCAGGCCCAAGGCCGCGAGCGACACCGCCCCCAGGCGCTGCGGCTCGCGCGCGCTCAACGCGTACAGCGTCAACGCCAAGGCCATGGCCAGCGCCCGTACCGTTGCCGGGCTCGCCGCCGTCAGCCACGTGTAGCCGATCAGCAACCCGGCCAGAGCCAGTTGGCGGGTGAGCCAGCCAACGCCCAACTGCCGCAGCAACCACGCACCCATGGCCGCCGCCAAGGCGAGGTGCATGCCGCTAACCGCCAGCACATGGATCAGGCCGGTGCGCTTGAAGACCTCGTGCTCAGGCGGACGACCGAGGCCGAGGATCAGCGCCTCGGCCAGGGTCCGATGCGACTCGACGCGATCGAGCACCTGCCAGGCCGCCCCGCGCGCGCCGCTCTCGCGCGGGCGCTGGCGCTCGATGCGCACCGCATCCAAGCGCTCGCCACGCGCGTCGCGGCTCCACCGGCCGGCGACGCGCATCTGGTCGCCTTCGAGGGCCGCCGGCAGCGGCGGCCCGACCACGAACAGCCGTCGCGGGAGGTATCCACCGGGGTCGTCGGTGCTTTCCGGCGTCAGTACGAATCCTTGCTGCTGACCGACGAAGACCGCGTTGGTGACCATGCCGCTGACCTGGTACAGGCGCGGTCCGTTGTGCTCCGTCGGCGGGCTCGGCGCCGCCAGCCATCCGCCGGCGGACACCGCCGCCAGCCCCGCCAAAGCCCGGGCCGCGATCGGCCAGCGGCGGTCGCTGACCACCGCCAGCGGCGCCGCCAGCAGCGCCAGCCACCACCACTGACCACCGACCAGTCCGGCCGCGCCCACCGTCACCCCCAACGCCAACCACGGCAGCCACGGCCGTGCCGGCGAGTGCGGGGTGGACGAATTCACCGCGACTTGAGATGCAAACACGGACAGGGAGGTGGGACCACGATCTCCGCTGGTTTCATGCCGGTGCGCCGGAAGTCGCCCATCCACGTCGGTTCGAGCTGGATGAGCAGGGGCGAGGGTTGAGAGCGCAGCCAGGCCACCGATTTCGACCATTGCACGAAGCCCTCGGCGCGCACCGCGACGATGGCCTGCTCGTCGGCGGGCAGGCGCAGCGCCAGGGCGCCGTCGGCGTCGGCTTCATCAAGGAACACCTCGCCGCCCGGGCGCAGCTCGTAAGCCCGCGCCTGGACCACGGCCACGCCCGTGCCCTGGTCGCGCACGCGCAAACGGGCATCGGCGCAGGCCGTCAACTGCGACAGTAGCAGGGTGCCCAGAAGGATATTTGGTGCCAGGAGCGATCGCACGTTGCCTCCGTTGGGGAAATGCGAACCTGTCACGCCCCACCAATGGTCAACGGCGGGGTTGGTTTTCCGCCTGCCGTCGATCTCGCCCATTACTTCGTTTCGAGCCCATGACTGTACTCCTCTCTGCCCGCGATCTCTCCCGTTCGGTGGGCGCCCGCCCGCTCTTCGAAGGCCTGACCTTCGACGTCCAGGACGACGAACGCGTCGGCCTCATCGGGCCCAACGGCTGCGGCAAGTCGACGCTAATGCGTATCCTCGCCGGCAAAGAGCAGCCCGACAGCGGCGAGCGCGCCACTGCCCGCGGCCTGCGCATGGGCTTCCTCGCCCAGAGCGATGCCTTCACCTCCGAACAGCGGGCGGTCGAGGTCGTCGCCCAGGCCCTGGTGAGCATCGGCGTCGAGACCCACGAGGCCCTCATCCAGGCCGAGGTCGAACTGCGTAAGGCGGTGTTTGCCGATCCCTTCGCCACCGTCGGCTCGCTCTCGGGCGGCTGGCGCAAGCGCCTCGCGGTCATCGCCGAACTGGTGCGCGCGCCGCAGCTGCTGCTGCTCGACGAGCCGACCAATCATCTCGACCTCGAAGGCGTGCTGTGGCTGGAGCGGATGCTCGCCAATGCCCGCTTCGCCTTCGTCGTCGTCACCCACGATCGCGCCTTCCTCGAAGCCGTCGCCAACCGCATCGTCGAGATCAGCCCACGCCATCCCAACGGCCACTTCCGCAGCGTCGGCGGCTACAACGATTTCCTGGTCAACCGCGACCTCGCGATCGCGGCCATGGAAAAGAAGCAGTCGGTGCTGCAGAACCAGGTCACCAAGGAGACCGAGTGGCTGCGCCGCGGGCCAAAGGCGCAGATGAAGAAGGCCCAGTCGCGTATCGACGTGGCCCTCGATCGCCAGCAGGAGCTGGCCGAGGTCTCGTGGCGCAACAGTCAGACCAAGACCGCCGGCATCGACTTCACCGCCTCCGGCCGGCGCAGCAGCGACCTGATCGTCTCAGAGGATCTGCGCGTCGACGTGCCCCTGCCCGGTGGCGGCGGACGGACCCTGATCAAGGCCGCCGTGCTCCAGCTCGGGCCCGGCGACCGACTCGGCCTGCTCGGGCGCAACGGCAGCGGCAAGTCGACGCTGCTCAAGGTGCTCAACGGCGAAATTCCGGTGGCGGGCGGCACGCTCAAGCGCGCGCCGAGCCTGCGTACGGTGTATTTCCGCCAGGATCGCGCCTCGCTCGACCCGACCAAGACGCTGCGCAATACGCTCTGTCCGAATGGCGATGCGGTGCAGTTCCGCGAGTCGAAGATCCACGTCAATTCCTGGGCCAAGCGCTTCTGCTATCGCCACGAACAGCTCGATCAGATCGTCGGCACGCTGTCCGGCGGCGAACAGGCGCGCCTGCTGATCAGCCAGCTGATGCTCAAGCCCGCCGACCTGCTACTGCTCGACGAGCCCACCAACGATCTCGACATCGCCACCCTGGAAGTGCTCGAAGACGCGATCATGACCTTCCCTGGGGCGGTGGTGCTGGTGACGCATGATCGTTTCATGCTCGACCGCGTCAGCACCAAGCTGCTGGCCCTCGATGGCCACGGCGGAGCCACCCCGCACGCCGACTACTGGCAGTGGCAAAAGGCCCAGCAGGCGCTGATCGCCAAGGAGACCAGCACCGCCACCGGCGCCAAAACGCCGTCGGCCTCGGCGGCTCCGACCCTCGCCGGTGCCGGCCTGGGCAAGAGCGAACGCCGCGAACTCGAGCGCATGGGCGAGAAGATCCAGACCGCCGAAGGCAAACGCGACGGCCTCTACGCGCGCATGGGCGAACCCCTGGTGGCCTCCGATGCCAAAGCCCTGATGACCCTGCAAGAGGAGATCGACGTCATCAGCAGCGAGATCGACCGCATGTACGCGCGCTGGCAGGAACTCGAAGCCAAGGCCAGTATCTAGGAGCCTGTCGGGAATAGATTCGGTCGGCTGACTCGGTCTCGTACGGCAGCTCCGGCGTTGGCAAAACGGTCAGATAGCTTTCGCTATCCGCCCGTTTTGCCGCCTTGGATCTGCCGCACGATACCTTCGCCATCCTCGGTCATCTATTCCCGACAGGCTCCTAGGAGGCCGTTCAGCCGGCTACGGCCGCACTTCCGGCGGATCTTCGACGACGAAACGAAAGCCGATATCGATCATCCGCTGTTGCGGATCGACCGCGATCCGGGCCGCACTGCGGGCGGCGTCTTCGCCGGCATCCCAGGCCCCGCCGCGGACCACTGACAGGGTGCCGAAGCGCGAGATCGGATCGCTGTCGGCAAGCTCCGGCAGGGCTTCCTGACCGTCCCAATTATCCCGGCACCATTCGCGGACATTGCCATGCAGATCGAAGAGGCCGAAGCGATTGGGCTTGCCGCTGGCGACGTTGCGCAAGGCCTTGACGGCGATGGCCTCGCCGGGATCGGCATGGGGCCCACCAGCGAAGGCCTCGCTCGAACCCGCACGGCAGGCGTACTCCCATTGCGCCTCGGTCGGCAATTGCGCTTGGAGGCCGGGCAGGCGCTCGCCCAAGGCGTTGAGAAAATCGTGCGCGTCATGCCAGCTGACATTGGCCACCGGCTCCGTTCCGGGAGCGGGAGCGGGAGCGGGAGCGGGAGCGGGAGCGGGAGCGGGAGCGGGAGCGGGAGCGGGAGCGGGAGCGGGAGCGGGAGCGGGAGCGGGAGCGGGAGCAGGAGCGCCGTTGCCCATGACTTCCGCCCACAGATCGCGGGTCACTTCCGTTTCGCAGATCCAGAAGGAGGTGCTCAAGGTCACCTGGTGCGGGGTTTCGCTGGTCAAGCGTCCGCTCTCGTTGAGCGGACTGCCCATGCGAAAGGTCCCCGCCGGCAGATGCCGCAAGCGCATCGGCACCTTGTTGACGACGATACGCGCCCAGGCACCGAGGCCGTCACGATCTTCGACCTGCATCCACGGCTGACTGGGTTTGAGCAAGGGCGTGGTGTCGGTCTCGGGAATGACGATGGGCAGCTTCTGGACCATCGCCGTGGTCCCGCCGCGCAGCGACCAGATCACCAACGCGAGCAGGCCGACGGCCGTGCCATAGACGAGGAACTTCACCAGGGTCGCATTCACCTGCAGGCTGCCGGCCGCGGCTGCCGCTGGCGACGGGGCGCGACGGGCGGTGGCGCCGATGATCGGCGCCGCCGCCTCGCCCGCCGGGCTGTTGGAAAGCGAGGCGAACGCCAGCGGCAGATGATCGCGCGCGCGCTCAAGGTCGATGCGCAGTGCGGTCGGTGTCGGATAGCGTTTATCGCGGTCCTTTTCCAGGCAGGTGCGGATGATCGCCGCCAATGCCGGCGACACCGTGCGGTTGAGCGTCCGCGGATCGGGCGCGGCTTCGGTGAGGATGCGGGTGGTGACCACGAAGGCGGTCTGGCCAGTGAATGGCTCGCTGCCGGTGAGCACCGTGAACAAGGTCGCGCCCAAGGCATACAGGTCGCAACGGATGTCGATGTCGGCGACGCCGCGCAATTGCTCCGGCGGCATGTAGGCCGGCGTGCCCCAGGCGCTGCCGGTCATGGTCATGCGATCATCGCCATCGACGTGGCGGGCGAGGCCGAGATCGCCGATCTTGGGTTCGCCCTGACGATCGAGGAAGATGTTCGCCGGCTTGATGTCGCGATGCACCAGTCCGGCGGCGTGGATGGCTTCCAGGCCGCGGCAGCAGCCGATCATGATCTTCAGGGCGGTGGCCTCATCGAGGATGCCGCGGGTCTTGAGCAGCTTGCCAACATCGGTGCCCTCGACGTATTCGATGGCCATGAACAGGAAGCCGCCGACCTCGCCGGCATCGTGGATGGCCACGACGTTGACGTGGTTGACCGCCGCCATGGCCTTGGCCTCGCGCAGGAAGCGGGCGTTGAAATCCTGATCGTCGGAGACATTCGGACGTAGCAGCTTGAGCGCCACGTGGCGGTTGAGGCGCTGATGATGGGCGAGGTGGACTTCACCCATGCCGCCGATCCCTAATGGTCGGACCCGCCGATAGCCGGCGAATTCCTCGGGGACAACGCGGGGAGTCTTGTTGGCCCCGTTGGCCGTGCCGACCGACCCGATGCCGACGGTATCCACTGTCAGCGGCCCGAGCGTGCCCACCGTCACCGGTCCGAGCGCGTCGCCATCCTGAGGCAGCGCCGACAACGGCATGGTCGGCAGATCGGACGTCGATGGCGGAATAGGTTTGGGCATGATCGAATATGTGAGGATGCCACATGCCGCGGCTATCGGCAATCACCGACCTGGTCTCGTACTCTTGCGCTCACCTTGCGCTTGCCTCGACGGTCACCGCACCTGCATCGACAGCAACCCGAATCCCGCCCAACGATACGGCTCGCGCCAGGTAACCGCCGTCGCCACGCGCAAACGCGTCATCACCGCCCAGGCCAGACAGTCGGCCATATCCACTCCCGGATCGCGCCAGCGCTCAAGCCAGACATAGGCCGCCCGGCGATCGTCATCGTCGGGAATGATCACCTGCAAGGCCTGAGAAGCCTGCCAATGGCGGGCCCGGGCGGCGGCAAACGCGGGTTCGGTCACGCGCGCCAAGGTCGTGGCGGCGGCGTCGAGTTGGGCGGAGATAGTCACCAAGGGCGGGCGCGTCGCCGACAAGTGCGCCCACACCCGCCGGCTATGCGGATGCAGCGGATCGCCGGCCACATGGCGCAGCACCAGGGCATCGGCGACCACGAACACTGGCGCCTGGCTCATGGTGCCGGCCAGAGCGCATCATCGGCATACAGAGGATCGATGCCCTGGCTTTCGGGACTGGCGGCGACGGCTTCGGCGAGCAGCGAACGAATGAATTCCGCCAACGACAGGCCGCGCTCGCGGGCCAGCAAGCCAGCACGCTCGCGCAGGGCCGGCGGCAAGAGGATCGTCGTGCGTTCCATCAGTCGCAGACCCCATCACAAACAACAGCATCGCCTTCGACACGCACCGCCACCCGCGTCAGGCTGCGCCCGACGCAAGGCCCGCCGGTGCACAAACCGCTGTCAGCCTCGAAGGTCGCGCCATGCAGGGCGCACAGCAGGGTCACCCCATCGTCCAACAGGCACGAGCCGTTGCCGTAATCCAGGCCCACACCGACGTGCGGACAGGAATTGCGGTAGGCATGCACGGTCGCGCCCTGGCGATAGAGGATCACCTCGTAGCCCGCCGGGTGGCGGACGGTGATCTGCGTGAAATCGAGCGAGGGATGCAGCGTGGGCATGATCAACCGATGGCGAGCATGCGCTCGATGGGCAGCCGCGCCTGGGCGATGAGCTGGGCGTCGAGGCGGATCTCGGGGGCGCGGTTACGCATGCTCCAATACAGTTTTTCGAGGGTATTTCGGCGCATGTGCGGGCAGGTGTTGCAGGACGTGCAGCTGCCCTTGGCGTCGCCCTTGATCCATGCCGGCGCCATCAGGAAGGTCGCCAGCGGCTGGGCCTTACGCATCTGATGGATGATCCCCGGCTCGGTGACGACGAGATAGGTACCGGTCGCCGGGCCGTGCTTGACCGCATCCAGCAGGGCCTTGGTCGAGCCCACGACATCGCCGAGATCGCGCACCGCCAACGGGCACTCGGGATGCACCAGGGTGATGCAGCCGGGATGGGTCTGCTTGAGTTCGGCGATCGCCTGGGCGCTGAACATTTCATGAATCTCGCAGGAGCCTTCCCAGAGCACCAGCTCACGGCCGGTCTGCCGCGCCACGTAGTCACCAAGGAAGCGATCGGGGGCGAAGATGATCGGCGTGCTGCGCGGGATGCTGTTGACCACCGCCACCGCATTCGAGCTGGTGCAGCAGTAGTCGGAGAGGGCCTTCACCGCCGCCGAGGAATTGACGTAGGTCACCACCACGTGGCCGGGATGGGCGGCCTTGAAGGCCGCGAAGGCCTCCGCCGGCGCGCTGTCGGCGAGACTGCAACCGGCGGCCAGATCGGGCAGCAGCACGAGCTTATCCGGGGAGAGGATCTTCGCGGTCTCGGCCATGAAATGCACGCCGCAGAAGACGATAGTATCGGCGGTGGCCTTGGCCGCCTCGCGCGCCAACTGCAGGCTGTCGCCGATGAAGTCGGCGACGTCCTGAATCTCGTCATCCTGGTAATAATGCGCGAGGATGACCGCGTTGAGCTCGCGTTTCAGGCTTTGGATCGCGGGCACCAGATCAACCGGCGCTCCCGCCATAGGGGACAGAGGCAGAATCATGCGCGGATCCTAAAGCGATTTCCGGCCGAGGCGACCAAGGTCCGCAGGGCACGCTCCTCCTTGCGTGGCGGCAGGTCAATCGACCATCACCGGCCCATGAGCGACATCCTCGCCCGCATCGTCGACCATAAGCGCACGCTGGTGGTCCCCCGCTTGCCACCGGTAGACCGCGCCGCCCTCCGCGACCTGCCGCTTACCCGGGGGTTCCGCTCCGCCCTGCGCCGGCCAGCGGATGATACCATCCACGTCATCGCCGAGTGCAAAAAGGGCAGCCCCTCGAAAGGTATCTTCGTCACCGACTACGACCCGGTGCTGACCGCCTATCACTACCAACTCGGCGGTGCGCACGCCCTCAGCGTGCTCACCGATGAGCCGCATTTCTACGGTCATCTCGATCATCTAAAGCGCGTCCATAACGAGGTCTCGCTGCCGGCGATCCGCAAGGATTTCATCATCGACGAACGCCAGATCGCCGAAGCCCGGCTCGCCGGCGCCGACGCCATCCTGCTCATCGTCGCCTGCCTCAGCCGCAGCCAGCTGACCGATCTGCAGGGCTTCGCCTGGGATATCGGCCTTGATGTGCTGGTCGAAGTCCACGACGCCGACGAGGCCGCCACCGCCGTCCGCGCCGACGCCAACCTCGTCGGCGTCAACAACCGCAACCTCAAGGATTTCAGCATCTCGCTGCAGACCACCTACGACCTGCTCCCCGGCCTGCTCGGCAGCCAGCGCGTGGTGGTCAGCGAAAGCGGCATCGCGACCCGCGCCGATTGCCAACGTCTGGAACAGGCTGGCGTCGATGCGGTGTTGGTGGGCGAAGCCCTGATCACCGATCCCGATCCGGCAGCGCGGCTGGCGGCGCTGCGGGGGAAATTGGTGACGCGGCTGTGATCAGCCGTTGGCGGGAACGTTCCCGGGATGGCTACCGGGACTGAAACGGACGCCCGAGTCCTCCGACCAGGTGACGACCGAACCGGGCTGGACCAGATATGACTGTCCGAGCGGCAGGTTCCGTCCGTTGAGCTGGACCAGTCCGCTTTCTGCCTGGATGTAACAGGCTCCGGCGAGATCCGTGATCTGGATCTCGAGACTCTGCGATGGATACAGGCGATCATTAAGAGTCATCGCCACCGGCTGGGGCAATTCATGGATGACGATCGCCTCATCGCTCAACATCAAAGCCCGTGCTGGCGCCGAAACCGCCGCTTCACCGGAAGCTGGTTCTGCAGGGGGCTCGGATCCGGGATCGACCTTTCCAGCCGCACGCGTCGGCGAGGCGATCACCGACCTCTGATCTGGGGCAATCGCCCTCATCGCTGGGCGGGATGACGAAGACCGGGCCGAGCTGCCAGCGGTGGCGTTGCCGTCGGCGAGGGCCGACCGCGCTTCAGAAGCACTCGCTGACGAGTGGGCAGGGGGAAGGCCAGTCCCCGACCCGATCGCAGCCGGTCGCCGAGGCGCGTTTTCGGCTCGGCCCGATGACTCAGGATTGGCAAGATCAGTGGCGGCTCTAGCAGTCAACCCAGGGGCAGTGAGAACAGGGCCGATGAGAACAAGGCCGGTGAAAGCCAGGCCCATCACCAGCAGACCGACGGCGCCGACCCACCGCCAACGATTCTTTCCGGTGGTCACGAGCATCCTCAAAAAGAGGTGCCGTTGTCCGTCTGGAAGTGCCACGTGTAGACAACGCTTTCAGATGGGGAGCTCGGGAAAGAGTAATTCGCCGTGCGCAAGCGCACCGATACCTGATACCAAGTCGAGGGCTCGAGCGGCTCGTTGGGGATCAGGATGAGTTCGCCATTTCGCAGATCATCGCCAACCGTGGGCGTGGTCGTCGAGCCAACCATCTGATACTCGTATTCATCCGGTGGAGTCGAAAGGGAAAGAGCATTCCCCAGGGAGCCGCTCGGGCCTTGCCAGATCGCAGTCACCGCCTTCACAATATCGCTACGCGGCGGAGTCTGCAGAAGGCTGGGGTCAAACGGACTCGCTTTCGCTTTGCGGAATCCAACCCGTACTCCACCTGCGAAGGCGCCCGTCTTCAGCAAGAACGGCTCCGTCGTCGGCAAGGTGACATGGATGGGCGGGCCGGCATACTGATGGCGGACGGTGGTGGGTTGCCCCGAGATCATCGCCAGATCGGTGTCCGTACCGTACGTGCGAACCCCGGTCTGGAGATCCTTTGGCCAGACGCTGAGGGCATACTGAGCACGTGCATTGCTCAACGTCGACAACGATCCAATGAGTTTCCCGCCGAGGACTTCCCAACCCGCAGGCGGGTTGACGCTTCTGCCCTGAATCTCATCGTTGACGGAACCATAGCCAATGTAGGTCAGATCGGGACGCATCAAGGTCGTACGGCCACGCCTGGAATACCAGATGCTATCGATCACGTCGCCGTCAGAGTAGCCTCTAAAGTTGCTGTTGAGACCGTTGTTCGTGACGTCGCCCCGGAAGACATAGAATTCATTGGCCACTCCCGCAACATTCAAGACCTCGGGCGAGCCGACAACAGCCGCGAAGCGCGCGTAAATGTCGGTGTTCATCATCAGAGCGGGGAAAATGCTCGTGGTGGTCGGTAGAGTCGTTTCGGCACGAAAATTAACATACGTGGAGGCAGGGGTGATCGCCGTGGTGACGACTCCGACCCCGCCGGTACCAATGCCCGTAGGGTTATAATTAACTGAATTGACCGTATTCATATAGACCGAGTGGCGTACAGCGGCCGAATACAGCACGTTAGAATGCGCCACATCCGCTTTCGTCGGGACTTGAACAGTCAAGGACTGCGCCCGATAGAGGTTCAATTTTCGGGTGATTTCCCCTGAGCGCGGATTCGGAGCCTGCAAGCGCACCTGGCTCTGTGCCGGTTGCGGCTGACCGTTGGCAGCCGGCGCATTCAAGGGGCTCTTGTCCTCGGTCGAGCAGCCGGCACACAAAAGAACCAGACCACCCACAAGTGATGAGGAGAGATAAGCAGGGAAGCGGGTCATGGGTTTCCTTCGAAGGAAGAAAGATCAGCGATTACGCAACCGGAAGCGAGCCAGAGCCAACCACGCCCCGAGGAGGACGAAGGCGATACCCGATCCGGCACCACATCCGCTGCCATTGCTTTCGGAGGCATTGCCGACGTCGTCGGGAGCAGGCGGAGTCACCGGTACCGGCGGAGGCACGGTCGAACGATCGGAGATAGTCAGGGTCGCAACATTGGCGCCCGCACTTGCTCCCGGTGTACCGGCAAGCACATAATCGAAGGAGTCCTGCAAGGAGACGAAAATTGACAAGGGCGTAGCCCCAACTGCGGCCGTACGCAGCACCCGCACCGCCAGGATCTCGCTCCGCTGGCCGGCAGCAATCACGACCGAGCCCGTAACATTACCCCCAAGGTCCTTTCGAGCCCCATCGATTTCGTAGTCGACTCCGTAGACAGGGTCTCCAAGTAGGGGGTTGTTTCGAACCGTGAAGGGCACGGTGACATTCGAAGCAAAGACGTTAGAAAATTGTATCCGCAAGGCCCCGTTCACGTTCGGAACCTGCGGACTGGACTGCACCGCGATCGACGTGCTGATGTCGTTGTCACCGACTTTGAAGGTATAGGATTGCGGATTTCCGATGGTATAACCATTGGTCGAGCCGGTAGAGATGGCGGTAAGGGTGAGGTCTTTCTCGGTCTCGATCAGATTGTCATCGATCGGAGAGAACAGGAAATCGATATGATCACCTTGATCTCCAAAGGGAAGGTTAAGCGGCATATAGGTGATGACCGTATTAACGATTCCGGGTGCGAGCTCAGGTATGGTATTGGGCAAACGTGGAATGGACCAACTGATGCGATTCCCGGTTGAAGCAAAACTGGCGTTCCAGTGCGTATACAAGGTGAGGTCGGTGGTACGGTATAAGGGGGCACGGAGTGGCGGGGCAAAGGCGATCCAGAAATTTGCCGGACTCGTGTCGGCAGTAGCTGGCGGCGTGAGTGGCACTGGCGGCGTTGACGGCTGGGGGGTAAAAATGACACGCTTGATTTCACCATTGATGATGAACAGATCGCCAACGGCCAGCCCTGAATTCGCCGTGATGCTTAAACTCGTTGAACCTATGGGGTACAACATCGGCTCATTGATCTTGGTTCGCACGTTGACGGGAGTCGGAGTCGCCGGGCTGCCGCCCGTACCGGGAACGATCACAGTATAATTGATCTGTACCACGGCACCTTGCCTGATCGGAAGCGGAACCGCTGGCACAGTATTGGTAATAAGCATCCGACCGTCAAGGAGTACCGACTCAACCCAGGACGTCACCGTCGTGCCAGCGACCGTCAAATTGACCTGCGTACCGCCGGCAGGTACAGCATAGGCATCGACTGCGAACCCCGTGGTCGTAGTGCGAGCCGTTCCCGCCGGGAGATCTCCGGCAATGGTCAAACCACTCCCTATCCCTGGAGTATTATCCACAGCTGGAAATGCATTTCCATTACCCGCACCATATTCAGTGGCACGACGATAAGCATTCGGAAAAACCGGAACGACCGGGAAACTAACGGCTGACAGAATATTGACGACCTGACTCGTGCCGATGCGGTAGGTAACATTGAAATCAGTCCCCAAAATTGCCGAGCCGCTAAGCTGTGCTTCGACCAGTCGGTTCGTGAACGGTGCTCCGGGATTGTTGAAAAGAAGTTGCGCCGCACCAAAGTTCCTTGCTTGTGCAACAGGATTCAATTCCGCTGGGACCGTCTCCCGGATGTACGGATTCACGCCCGCTACCTGCAAGACGACGGCGCTATCGATAATCTCAATGGCCCCGATCTGATTGTCGCCGACCACGACCCCGGGCTGACCATTCGTGAGCTGAAAATTGGCGGTTAGTCCCGGGATGGCAAAACCATCATTAACGGCATTCACCCGCACCAAAATCGATGAAACGCCGGTCGGAAACGTAACCGTAAATTCGTTGAAATAAGGGGCCACTAAGTTGGATGTAGCGAACGTCGCACCAGCCGCGGCCGAAGCCGGGTCGAGGCTCAGAGTGTAACTGAAACTCAAGAGAGCAGACCCCGGTACGATATCGATACGCACGCCCAGCGGGGTCAGATCAAGTGGATTTGTACGGGTGATCTGCAGCAACCCGTACCGTGACGCATCCGCCTCAAATGCCTGCGTCTGCGGGGTGGTCAGGTTGACAACGTCAGCGGCATGGAGCGAAGCGAAACCGCTCACCAAGGTGACCATCGCCAAGAACAACCAGGCGGTAAGGCCGGAAGCCCGCGGCAGATGCGCTTCGGCCGTGCCGGAAACGGCGGCCGATCGCGCCGAGGAGAGCCGCGATTGGGCCGAGGAGAGCCGCGATTGGGCAGAAAAAAACCGTATGATGCCGCGGTAAGCCATAGAGCACTCCTGAGAGAGGGGGCAGCATGAGCTGCTTGAAGCGTTTGGGAGGGCCATCGAGCAGCCCACAGCGGCCGTGAATCACCCACATCCTGGTTGCGGTAAATTCCTTCGGACTACGAGGATCACTCGAAAAAGAGCTTCTCAGGAGGCTCGTGAACGCAAATGGGCTTACCGTCGGTGGCCCCTGAGGACATTCCAAGCACACCTCCTCAGCATTTTACTAATAATATAGTCATAACGGTGGTTGCGTCATGGGGCTCAGTCCAACGCTACGACGCCGATGGTGCCCTTCCTGTTATCGTTTCTGCAATTCCTGGCCGCCGATACCGCCAGTCGCTTAGGTGGCACGTTGGGAATCCTGGCGTGGCGCCTCGGCGTGCGCCGCCAATTGGTCAATGAAACCCTGCACCGCACCCTGGGCCTAAGTGGGCCGTCACGGGCGCGCGTCAGCCGCCGGGCATATGCGACCATGGGCGCGAATTTCATCGAGATCTGGACCGCCGGCGGGGTCGACGGTATCGAGCGCCATGCCCAGGCCGCGAATCCGAACTGGATGCGCCTGGTCCAGGCCCGTCATCCCGGCCTGGTCATCGCCGCCGCGCATATCGGCAGCTGGGATGGGGCGGTGATGGCCATCCGCCCGCACCTCACGCGGCTCGTGGTCTATGCCAAAGCCCAGCACAACCCGGCCATGGATGAGCTGCTCAATCAACGGCGGGCGGTGGCGGGCACCGAGATCCTGCTCACCCGCCAAGGCGATCGCACCGGGGCGGTGACCGTGCTCAAGATTCTCCGCGATGGCGGCGGGGCAGTGGGCCTGCTCACCGATCAGCGCCCGCGCCGCGAAGAGGCGACCCCGGCGACCTTCCTGGGGGTTCCCGCCTGGTGCCATCCCGGGCCGGCGTTCTTCGCCCAACGCGCCCGCGCCTGGGTCGTGCCGGCGTTCGCGCTGCGCGTGCGGGCGGGCGAGACCCGGGCCTATATGCTACGCCCCTTCGACGTCCGCGGACTCGCCGCCGACGCCGCTAGTCAGCGCATCATGGATGCGCTCTCGGCGGTGATCGCGGCCTTTCCCGGTCAATATTTCTGGCACCATCGGCGCTTTGGAGATGCTCCTGCGGAATGCCCGGTGGCCGATCCGCAGTGGCGCACCGGTTTGATTTTTCTCCGTTAAGGTTGGCTTCATGTACATCGACATCCTGCCCAATGACAACGTCGACTCGCCGGTGATGGCGACCTTCAAGGAAACCGCGCACGGCCGCGATATCACCGCCATTCGTCTACATCTCGATGATGGCGTGCAGTGGTGCGCGGTCACCGGTTGGAGCGAAAACGGCCCGGTCGCGGCACGCTTCACCCCGATCGAGGAAAGCGGCGATGGCCCCGGCCGCTTGATCAGCGGCGGCGATCAGGGCCTGCGCCTGCAACGCTGCGCGAGCCCGACAGCAGCCGCCGACGTGCGTTGGGATCT
Source organism: Planctomycetota bacterium (assembly GCA_044338255.1). Taxonomy (GTDB): domain Bacteria; phylum Planctomycetota; class UBA11346; order UBA11346; family UBA11346; genus CAIUVD01. Next base: position 23,120 of record JBIILZ010000048.1, read on the forward strand.
CGGCGATACCCAACAATGGGGCGAGCCATTCCTGCTCTGCCTGCCCGAAGTCGAAACCGCCTGAGCGCCCCTGACCCCAACCGCTGCATCAACCGATGCGGGTCAGTCCGCCGTTGTCGAAAGCGACGATGCGGACCTCGGCCGCCACCCCGCGCTGGCGATAGCTGGCCTCGACGGCGGCGCGGATCGCCGCCGCTTGGGCGACCGGGGCGAAGCTGAGCACGGTCGAGCCCGAACCGGAAATGATCGTACCCACCGCCCCGGCGGCATCGGCGGCGGCACGGGCCTCAACGAAGCCCGGATTCAGCGGCGCGCGGAACTGCTCATGCCAAGCGTCGGCGAACAGTCCGCGCAGATCCGCCGGCCGGCCTTGCGCCAAGGCGGCAGTGATCAGCGCCGTGCGCTGCAAGCCGCGGATCGCCTCGCTGCGCGACAGCTCCTGCGGCAGGATCTTGCGCGCCTCGCTGGTCTTGACCTCGAAGGGCGGGATCGCCACCACCGCCGTCAGGCTCGTGGGAACTTCGATCTTGGCCCACTGCAAGCGCCCGCCAATAGCTCCATTGAATGATCCGACGACGGTAACGCCACCGAGCACGGCGGCCGCGACGTTGTCAGGATGGCCCTCGATGGCGGCAGCGATTTCGAGCACCGCGCCAGCATCATCGGGCAGGCCGGCAAGCTCACGACAGGCGGCGGCGACCCCGCAGAGGATGGTCGCCGACGAGCCCATGCCGCGTGCGATCGGGACCTCGCCGGTGACGCGCACGGCAAAGCCGGGGATGCTCACACCCCAGGCCTGGGCACAGGCGGCGCGCACGCGCTCGGCCATCGGCTGCAGACCGGCATCGGCGGCATCGGGCGCGATAACCTCGGCAAAACCAGGGGTGATGGCGATGTGGTTGGCGAGACCGAGGGCGATGCCCAGGCAATCAAAGCCATGGCCGAGGTTGGTGGTCGAAGCGGGAACGCGGTAGGTAGGCATGGGATTCAACGATCGTCGATGGAGCGGCCACGGGCCGTCGCCCGACGTGCGACGGCCGGATGCTTGGCAGCCGTCGCCACCAAGGCCAGGAAATGCCAGGCACCGGATTCTTCAGGAGCCAAAGTGACCAAACGTTGGGCGGCGCTGAGCGCCTCGCCGTCGTGGCGCTGCAGATAGGCGATCACCGCCGTGCGGTGCAGGGCCCGCACCGCCTGCGGATCGATGCGCAGGCGCCGCGCCTGGCGCCACCACCAGCCACCCGCACTCAGCGCCAACAGCCCATAGATCAGGGCCAGGGTCATGACCATCGGCCAAGCGGCGGCGGACGTGAACAGCGCCAGGGTGCCGATGATCAAGGCCAAGAGGATCACCGTCGGCACCAGCAGCACGAGGCCCGGCACGAGATGACCGACGATCAGCAGACCAGCGCCGGGCAGCGCCAGGTTCAAAAGGGCAAGTCGCCACGAGGACATCGTCCCCAGGCTCGCGCCGCTTGGCCCCGGGCAATCGATGGTTTGATGGGGCCATGTCCGTCACTCCCCTCCCCGAACGTCTACGCCCCCGATCCTTGGCCGAGATCGCCGGCCAAAGCCATCTGCTCGGGCCGCAGGGCATCCTCACCAAGCTGCTCGCCGGTGGCCATCTGCCCTCATTGCTGCTGTGGGGTCCCCCGGGCTGCGGCAAGACTACCATCGCCCGCCTATTGGCAGCCCAGCTGGGCCTACGCTTTGTAGCGTTTTCAGCGGTGTTAGGCGGAGTTCCCGAACTGCGCGCGGTGCTCGCCGAGGCCGGGGCGACACGTTCGCTGGGCCAGGGCACCCTGCTATTTATCGACGAGCTGCATCGTTTTTCTAAATCCCAGCAAGACGCGCTGCTCCCGCATGTCGAAGCCGGCACCGTGCTGCTGGTCGGCGCGACCACCGAGAATCCCAGCTTCGCCATCAACCGCGCGCTGCTCTCGCGGGCCCGGGCCTTCACCTTGCAGCCCTTGGATACCGCCGCCCTCGAGCTGCTGCTCGACCGCGCCCTGACTCATTCTGAGGGCCTGCCAGAGGTGCGCGTCGAGCCCGCCGCCCGCGAGGCGCTGATCCGCTTCGCCGCCGGCGATGGCCGACGGCTGCTGATCCTACTCGAAGGCGCGGCGGCGGTGAGCTCGCCGGTGACGGCGGCAGCGGTGGCGGAAGTCGCCGCCGCACCCACGCCCGATCACGACAAGCACGGTGAGAACCACTACGATGTCGCTTCGGCCTTCATCAAGAGCATGCGTGCCAGCGATGTCCAGGCGGCGCTATTCTACCTCGCGCGGCAGCTCGAAAGCGGCGAGGATCCGACCTTCGTCGCCCGGCGGGTGGTGATCTTCGCCTGCGAGGATGTCGGCCTAGCCGATCCCCAGGCGTTGGTGATCGCCACCAGCGCGCTTACGGCGGCAGCGAACATCGGCATGCCCGAAGCCATCTATCCGCTGAGCCAGGCGGTGATCTACTGCGCCACGGCCCCCAAATCGAACACCACCAAGGCCTACTTCGCCGCCGCCGAGGCCGTGCGTGCCCACCCCGGCGCGCAGGTGCCGCTGTTCCTGCGCAATGCGCCGACGCAACTGATGGCCGACCTGGGTTACAAGGAAGGCTACGTCTACGACCACAACACTCCTGAGCATTACGCCGGCCAGGCCTGCCTGCCCGATGAGCTGCTGGGCAGCGAATTCTATGTGCCGGGGCCGTTTGGATTCGAGAAGGACATCGGCAAACGCCTTGAATGGTGGCAGGCACGCAGAAAACCACGCTCGTAGTTACCGGCGCTCGGGCTGTCCCGCAGTCGCATCTTGGATTCAGGCCGCGTCATGCATGCTGCCGCCCGCCGCTCGACGGCAGAAAGCCCCCCATGGATATCGTCAAAAACGCCGTTGTGAGCATGAACTACAAGGTCGGCACCGCTGCCGGCGAACACGTTGACGCGAGCAAGCCCGGCGAACCGCTGGTGTTCATGTCCGGCCACGGCCAGATCATTCCCGGACTCGAAGCCGCCCTGCTCGGCAAGAAGCCCGGCGACAAGCTCTCGGTCGACGTCGCCGCCGCCGATGCCTATGGCGAGATCGATGAGGAACTCGACATGCAGGTGACCAAGAGCATGTTCCCCAAGGACGCGCAGAAGAATCTCGCCGAGGGCTTCCAGTTCCGCGCCGAGCATCCCACCAAAGAAGGCGAAGAAGTCATCTTCACCATCCATGGCGTCGAAAACGACGATGTCTTCGTCAGTGGCAACCATCCCCTGGCCGGCGAGAACCTGCACTTCGAAGTCGAGATCGTTAGCGTCCGCGCCGCCACCAGCGAAGAGCTCGACCACGGCCACGCGCACGGCCCCGGTGGCCATCACCACCACTGAGATTTGCAGATAGCGCGCTGAGCGCGTGTTTGCTTTCCCACCCTGACCCGGCTTCGACCGGTCAGGGTGAAAGCGTTGATTACGTACAGGCCCTGGAATTCGTTGCCGGGTCGCACATCAGCTGCCGTCTTCTTCATCGAACCCCTTCCTGGAAGAGCCGCCGCGGTACGGAATCACTTTTCATATTCCACCATTTATGGCATGCAGATGACCCTCAAAGGCATGGTGATCCTCTAGCCGGGTACTTAGTCTGGGGTAGTCTAGGTGACGCCTTCAAGCCCTCTCGCAATAGCGAGACCTTCGCGCCCAGCCATGTCATCGATGGCATCACCATCAGTGTTAATAACAGAAATGGCTATTGGTTGCTGCCGGATGACACCAAGGGCTGGATCGAGCTCACCTCCGGATCAGCGACGGGCGGGCCAAGACAGCAGGGCTTCTAAAGTCCAGTCGGCGCGTTCACCGGTGGACAAGGCGCGCACTGACGGGAACTTGCGCAGTGGCTGATTCTCAGGGTATGCTTGCGGGTACTTTCACGGAATCCCGGCATGCGTTTTCTCCCCGCTCTATTTGCCTTGGCTGGATTACTGCCGGCGCAAGACCTTCGTATTACGGTGTATGATGGCTATGCCCCGGCGGAGGTCACCGACGGATTCTGCAGATGGATCAAGGAGACCCAGGGCAAGGACGTCACCGTCAAGGTGACCATCGCCGGCAACAATGATGAAACCTACAGCGCCCTCCGCACCGGCTCAGCCGATGTCTGCGTGGCGACTTCCAACATGCTTGGCTCCGAGCGCTATAAGCTGATCTCCAATGCATTGCGTTGCTTCGAGCCGCGGCGCGATCGATGCCGATCCCGCTCCAGGCGCGATTGCGCCGCGGGTTGAAGAAACGGGTGTTGGACATGGCCCTGGGTGATTTGCTTCCGCATACCAGGT
>JBIILZ010000145.1:0-8241 GCA_044338255.1 Planctomycetota bacterium
CGGCGCAGACGGCGCTGGACCTGAAGGCGCCGCTGGCCTCGCCGACCTTCACCGGGACGGTGTCTGGGATCACCGCGACGATGGTCGGCCTGGGCAACGTGAACAACACCAGCGACGCGAACAAGCCGATCTCGACAGCGACGCAGACGGCCTTGAATGCCAAGCTCGACGCGACGGCTGCGGCTGGTGGCTCTCTTACCGGCACCTATCCCAACCCGACGATTGCGACTGGCGCGATCACCACGGCGATGCTCGCCACTGGTGCGGTGGACCTGAACAAGCTGGCGACGACGCCGGTCACGCTTAGCGGCACCCCGGCGACGCCGGATGCGGATGCCGGCATGATATTCACGTGGACGTTGACCGCCAACAGCACGCTCAATGCGCCGACGAACATGGAATCCGGTCAGTCGATCATGATCCGGGTGGTGCAGGATGGGACGGGCGGCCGTTCGTTGACCTTCAATGCGGCCTACCGATGGGCAGGCGGCCAGGCGCCGTCGGTAACGGCGACGGCCGGTGGTCAGGATGTGATCGTGATCGTCAACTATGGTGGGGTCTACCTGTGCTCCATCGTGCAGGATGTGCGCTGACATGGCTGGCCTGCTGCGGGTGTGGGTGCTGGTCCTGCTACTGGCACAGGCGTGGGCGGTGGAGCCCTGGCTGTTCCAGGAGGGCCGTGCGCTGGTGCCGGTGGGCGTGCCCGCCCCGGTTCCCAAGACGGGTGCGGCGTTTCTGACCGGCTACACGCTGAATCCCTTGGAGGACGGTTATCTGCGTCCAGGCGTGGCCTTGCCGCGCCCGCGTTTTCGCAACAACAACGGCACGATCACCGACACCGCCACCGGGCTGGTATGGTTGCAGAACGCTAATGCCTTCGGACCGCTCACCTGGGCGCAGGCCCTGGATGCCTGTTCCACCCTGGCCAGTGGGCAGGCCGGCCTGACCGACGGTTCCACGGCCGGCCAATGGCGTCTGCCGAACCGCGAAGAACTCAGCAGCTTGGTGGACTTCGGCCGCTTCAGTCCGGCGTTGCCGGCGGGGCATCCCTTCTCGTCCGTCCAGTCGAGCCGCTACTGGTCGAGCACGTCGTACGCTGCCAGTACCGGCAACGCGTGGTTCGTGACCTTCTACGACGGCGACGTGTACTACTACGCCAAGCCGCTCACGATCTATGTCTGGCCTGTTCGCGCCGGACCCTGAACGCTTGGGCCCTTTGACACTTGGAATCCTTGAGGGGGTCCGGGGGAAACCTTCCCCGGGGAATTTTGGAGCACCATGAACCTGTCCGCCTCCATCATCACGACCTATGCCACCCTGCGGCAGCAGCACCCTGACTGCCTGCTGCTGATGCAGGTGGGGACCTTCCTGAAGGTCTTCGACCAGGACGCGCGGACGGTCTCCCAGGTCACCGGGCTGGCCTTGATGATGGCAGGCCTGGTGGACCGACCGGTGGTGACCGGCGGGTTTCCGCTGTCCGGCCTGGACACCTATGTCGGCAAATTGTTGCGGGCCGGCCACGCCGTGGCCATCGCCCTGCAGACTGCGGGTAACCCAAGCGAACGCTTGATCCGGGAGGTGATCCGCGCCACCATCACCAGGCCAGGGGCTGGTGATGGCCCGTTATGAACACCTGCCCATCTACAAGGCCGCCTTCGATCTGGCGGTGCTGGTCGAGCGCACCGTGGCACGATTCAACCGCATGCATAAGTTCGGCCTGGGCACAGACCTGCGCCAGCGCATCCATGGGGTGCTGGGTCTGGTGGTGGCGGCGAACAACTGTCGCGATCGCCTGCCGTTGCTGCTGCGTCTACGCGAGGACCTGGAACTGATGAAGATCCTTGTTCGGCTCTGCCACGAGGTGGGCGGATTCCCCGGTACCGCCTGCTACCTGCAGCTCAGCGAAGCCCTGGTCGGCGTCGCCCAACAGAACGAAGGCTGGATCGCGTCCATGCGGCAGCGTGTGCGCAAGGCTGATGCCCCGGCGGGGGAACCGTGATTGTGGTGCTTCCCTGGGAGCGCGGGCTTCAGCCTGCAGTCTGGGTGCGAAGGCCATTGCCCCGGCAGGTTGAAACCTGCGCTCCCAGGGGAGGCGCATCCGGGCGCTGCGTCCCAACCATTTCGCAGGCCCCGTCATCCGATCCGGTCGGGTCGGATCCGATGCTGCGGCCTGCCCCAGGCAGGGCGACCACGGTCGCCATCCAGAACCCGGCGACCCGGTCCGTGACCGGCCGCCGGGGCGTGATGCGTCAGGGTGCATCCACCCCGCCCAGGGCTGTCCGTGGCCCTGGGCATGCTGATACAGGAGGCCCTACCCCCGGTTGCGGGGGCTGGACCTTCGGTGGCCCAGGCGGGCTTCTGCCCGCCTGGGGAAGCGGGTGGATATTCTCGTCCGTCCAGTCGAACAACTACTGGTCGAGCACGTCGTACGCTGCCAATACCGGCAACGCGTGGAACGTGAACTTCAACGACGGCAACGTGAACAACAACGACAAGCCGAACACGAACTATGTCTGGCCTGTTCGCGCCGGAGCCTGATGCCATGGTCGCCCTGCACCAACCAACCGTGGCTGTCGATCCGTGGCCTATGGATCTGCAGCGCCCAGCGGTGCTGCCGGATCGGCGCCAGGCGCATCCGTTGTTCACGCTGGAGCGGCTGTACGCGGCGTATCGTTCGTGCCGCGCCGGCAAGCGCAGCACCTGCAACGCCCTGGCCTTCGAGGTGCAGCAGGAAGAGGGCTTGCTGGCGCTGCAGGGCGAACTGCGGGCCGGTTCGTGGCAGCCGCGCCCCAGCCGTGCCTTCCTGGTGACCCGCCCCAAGCGGCGCGAGGTTTTCGCCGCCGACTTCCGCGACCGCATCGTCCACCACCTGATGGTCGGACATCTGGAACCAGCCTGGGAACGCCGCTTCATCCATGACTCCTTCGCCTGCCGTACCGGCAAGGGTACGCATGCCGGCGTCGATCGGCTGCAGACCTGGTGCCGCCAGGCCACCGCCAACGACACCCGTCCGGCCTGGTATCTACAACTCGACATCCGTGGTTTCTTCATGGCCATCGATCGTCGGCGGCTGTATTTGCGCCTGGTCCGTCACTGTGGCGATCCGGTGGTGCAGGATCTCATCGGCCGGGTGGTGTTCCACGATCCGGTGGCCGGCTGCCGCCTGCGTCCTGGCGACCAGATCGACGATTTCTTACGTCTTCCACCGCACAAGACGTTGTTCCGCGCCGCCCCGGGCTGCGGTCTCCCGATTGGCAATCTGACCTCGCAGTTCTTCGCCAATGTCTATCTGGATGCCCTGGATCAGTTCATCACGCACACCCTGCGGGCCCCGTGGTATGTGCGCTATTGCGATGATCTGGTGCTGGTGCATCCGGATCGCCAGGTGTTGGCCGATTGGCTGCCACAGATCGAAGCCTTCGTCGGTGCGGAACTGGGCTTGACGCTGCATCCGCGCCGGCGTCTGCGCCCGGTGGCGGACGGCATCGACTTCCTCGGATACGTCACCCGGCCGGGCTATCGCCTGGTACGCCGGCGTGTAGTGGGGGCCTTGCACGACGATCTTCAGGGCCTGGTGCCGGCGGTCCGCCCGCTGACCATGCTGGCCGGTACCCCTGGTCGTGGTGCTTGGGATTGCCTGTCGGTCCCCGCCGCGGTGCAGGTGGCGGTCGCCACCCGTCTGGAAGCGTTCCGAGCCCACGCGTGCCGTGCTGCGGCCGGCCGCCTGCACCAGCGCATCCTCAGACGGCATCGCGGGCTTGAGGTGCTGCTCCACCAGCCAGAGACCGCTGGACCCTGGCGCTTGCGCCTGCCGCCGACCCGCCTGCCCACGCTGGGGTTGCAGCGCCTGTGGATGCGGGCGCACGCGCCCCAGGCCATCATCGTCGTCGCCCATGGCCCCTGGTGGTTGATCGATGACCTGCCTGCCGAACGCAGCCGTCGCCGGTTGCCCGTGCGATGGCGGCGTCGCCGCAGCGATGTGCTGCGGCGGCTGTTGCTGCGCCTGGGCTGCCCGGTGGCCTGGGTGCACCCCATCGGCCCTGCCGTGGCAGGGCGGACGCCACGGGCGGCCACTACCTGGTGGTGGCCCAGCGCGATGCCCGTACCCGATCCAACCTCCCTCAAGGATGCCCACCCATGCGCCATTTCCTGATCCTGCTGTTGCTCTGCGTCGCGGCCCATGCCCTGGCTGCGGACCTGCCGGTGCCCGCCAGCGGGGCCGGGGATCTACCCGGCTACACCGAAGACCCTCGTGAGGATGGCGCCACCCGTCTGGGCGTGGCGTGGCCGAATCCGCGCTTCACGGACAACAGCGACGGCACGGTGACGGACAACCTGACCAACCTGGTGTGGCTGAAGAACGCCAATGCCTTCGGGGTCAAGACGTGGACCCAGGCCCTGGCCGACTGCGCTGCCCTGGCCAGCGGACAGGCCGGTTTGACCGATGGATCCACGGCGGGCCAGTGGCGTCTACCCAGCGTCCGCGAGTTGAAGAGCCTGGTCTGCGCCACCTACGCGAACCCTGCCCTGGCCAACACGGCGGGCACAGCGCGGTGGACTGAAGGGAATCCCTTCTCGTCCGTCCAGTCGGACGGCTACTGGTCGAGCACGTCGTACGCTGCCAGTACCGGCAGCGCGCGGGGCGTGAGCTTCTACGGCGGCAACAGTTACAGCTACGGCAAGCCGGGCACGAGCTATGTCTGGCCTGTTCGCGCCGGACCCTGAACGCTTTGGTTCTTGGATGCTTCGGACCCTTGAGGGGGTCTGGGGGAAACCTCCCCCAGCGGTGATGGGGAACTCTTTGATGCAGGCTACTCCCGCCTTCGTCTGGATCAGGCTGGCGCCTATCTGCGGCAGCGCCACGACGTCGGGTTCGACGTCCGCGAATTCGGCGCGGATGAGCTGTCGAGGTGGCTCTAGACAACCGTGCCACATCAAAGGGGCCAGCTCATCGATAGAAATGGGATGGATTACTGCACAACCCTAGACAGGCCCTAGATAGCTACCTTCCTACCTCGACTCTTCCGAAAAAAACCCTGCAAGTCATTACCTTGCAGGGTTTTATGATGGTGTGCTCGCTGGGACTCGAACCCAGGACCAACGGATTAAAAGTCTCTCTGTCATACCTTTGACTGAAAGTTATAGAGATTGATTTAGTTTGATTTTACCGTAATTTTATAGAATTCTGGGCTAGCTGAGATTGCCTGATGTTGATCAGCTTTGATCGAAAAGGCTAGCCCAGAGCTAGCCGGACTAGCCGGTAAATCCCCACTGTTGGAGTGTTCATGGCCACAATCAGCTATCCCCTGACGCGCTCCCGGCTGAATGCAGAGCCGCTGCCTGCGGAAGGTCGTAAGACCGTATAGGATACCAAAGTCGCTGGCCTATGCTGCCGGATTACCAAAGGCGGGGATCGATCTTTCTATCTGTCCAAGAAGGTGAAGAGCGCTCAGCGATGGATGCGGATCGGCTCACATCCGGAAACCACCGTGGAAGATGCCCGAAATGAGGCCTTGGCTCTCCTTGCCGCCATCGTTCGCAAGGAACGGCCCTGGGAGGAGCGGAAGGCCCTGAAGGAAGAAGCGATCCTTTCCCACCTATGGGAGCACTATCGCGACCATGCCAGCGGCAAAAAGAAGCCTTCCAGCCGCATAGCAGACGAATCGCTCTGGCGATCAGTCCTTGAACCGTGGGGCGGCAAGAAGCGTATTGGCAGCATTGCGCGAAGTGACGTGCAGAAGCTGGTTAATTCCAAGGGGAAAGCCACCCCGACACGGGCTAATCGTACTGCTGCTCTGCTGTCTTCTATGTTCAACAGGGCCATAGCTGCCGACCTGTGGAAAGGTGCCAACCCGGCAAAGGGAGTAGAGCGCTTCCGAGAGGTCAGCCGTGATCGCTTCTTGCGCCCTGAAGAACTGCGGGCCATGTTCGCAAGCCTCGCCTATGAGGATGAGGGGTGGAAGGTCTACTTCATGGCTGCGCTCCTCTGTGGTGCCCGTCGTTCCAATTTGCTCGCCATGCGTTGGGCAGATCTGGACTTGGCCCGTGGCCTGTGGCGCGTCGACGCTGAGGAATCGAAGAACGGGCAGACCATGCAAGTCATCCTGCCCGAGGACCTTCAAAAGGGGCTAACCGCATGGAAAACGAATTGCCCGTCTCCGGTGTGGGTCTTTCCCTCGGATGAGTCGGCATCGGGTCATAAATCGGAGCCATGTAAGCCGTGGGAGCGGGTGCTGGCTCGCGCTGAGTGTTTCCGGCTGGTGCAGGTGCTTGCCGTGGCGGAAGGCTGGTCCGATGCCCAGCGAGATAGCGAGCTGGAAGCCGTTATTGCAGAGGCTGGACGCTTGCGGTTGCTGGCCATGGGGCGAAGGGTGAAAGCTACCGGGGAACCGCTGTTGCTGGCCCTGGAAGGCATCCGCAAGCGAGTCACTGCCGCCGGTCTCGATCCGTTGGGCGGGAACATGCTGGACGTACGCATGCACGATTTGCGCAGGACTTTGGGCAGTTGGGCGACCATGACCGGCGCAAGCCTTTCGATTGTCGGCAAGGTGCTTGGGCATCGCTCGCATCAATCTACTGCCATTTATGCGCGGCTAGACCTCGATCCGGCACGGCTGGCAGTCGAAAAGGCCGCAAACGCCATGCTGGCGGCAAGGAATGAACAATGAAGAGCCCGGGCCGCAAACGTCGTGTACCAGCACATTGGCTCGACTGGTGCATCGAGGATGCCGCATCACATCGCATCCTCAGTCGGAATCAGCCGCACATGATGCAGGCAACACGGCTTGCCGTGGCGCTGGCCAGAAAACCGGGAGCGCGTTTTGATTCCATCACCGATTCCATGCTCAGCCAAGCGTGTGATCCGTGCATGCAGGAAAGCACCACGGTAGAGCTTGGCCTCAAGCCAGATTCTCGACAGATCAAGCAATGGGCCGCGAACAAATCCTGGAGTGTGGCCCTCTGGTACTTCTATGGCCGGCAACCGACAGACCGCAAACCACGCAAGCCCGCACGACTAAGGCCTGAGAATGCAAGGCAAGTGGCCCAGATACTCGACGTTTCCCCGCAATGGCTGATGAACGGCACCTATCCCCCGGCATGGATCAAAGCTGCCGCAGAGGCGTTACGAAAAGCCCGGCAAGAGTTGCTGGATGAGCGGGAAAATAGCGCAGATTTGAATGGTTACTGGTTCAATTTCGATAAGCCTGCCGAGCCGAAATATGTAGCGGGAGGTGCCTTCGCCAAGATGAAGGAGTGTCCCAAAACTCTCACCTTGCTGAACATGCAAACTCCACGGACCTGCGATGTGCTGTGAATCGACATTAAGTGACGTCAAAGTGTTTCCTGTAAGTCTTTGATAAACAGACACCTGCAAAGTTTATTGCTACGGAATCCACCTTCCGGCTCCAGTAATCTACAAGTGCTCCTAGCGAAGGCAGTCAAGGTCAGTCACTCCGACTGATGAACGACAAAAGGCCATCGCTAAGGCACAATCATGGCCCCTGTTACTCCATCACCCCGCCGCTGGGCTAACCCCAAGGCGACCTCCCAACATACCGGGATCCCAGTCTGCACGCTGGCAACGTGGCGCTGCACGGATCCCAAGCGGATACCCTTCCATCGCTGCGGACGTAAGGTCGTCTACGATCTCAACGAAGTAGATTCCGCGCTTGTGGGAGGTGCTTGATCATGGACTTCAACCCTCACGCCGACCGCATCATTAGTACCATCCGCCCCGAGTTCATCAAGTACGACCTCCAAGGCCGGCAATTAACGGCAGCAGAAACCCTGCTGAGGCTTGATAGCGGCTTCATACGCCGCTTTGAACAAGTTGTCTTCTACACCAGCAAGGCCGGCGACCACGAAACTCGTCTGGACGTAATCACTGGTCCCGGCTGGGAAATTGCCGAATGGCATGAAGCCCTGGTGCAGATAGGTCACGAAATCGGCAGCTCATGCGGCATCCAGCCCTTGCTATACCAGTTGGGCAACACCCGGCTGAAAGGAAACTTGCTTCGCTTTTGGATTCGCGGGGTGGAGCTATGAGCGCCCCTGTCGATTTCCCAGCCATTAGGTCAGCAGTCCTTGGCCACGCTGCCGAGCTAGTTCCGCGCTTGTGGAGTCTCAAAACCTTGGCCGGTCCAGTCTCAATACTCTGGCCAGTTGTTGGGGTTGGTGTAGCGGTCTGATCAGGTTTGGCTATGGTGCAGGTGTGCCGGTCGGAGGGAGGAACCCAGGTGG
>JBIILZ010000146.1:0-8228 GCA_044338255.1 Planctomycetota bacterium
CTATTGATCCCACCGATCCGAAACGCTGGCAGATTAATCGCACGCACCTGTTCAAAAAAGTTGATCGCGCTTTCTGGGCAGCCTGTGTTCCGGGCGGCTGGGAGAAACATCTGCCAGCCTACGAACGCGACTGCCGACAACTCGTCAGATCAGCGCAAAAACGCAGGCCTGGACGCTCGCGACCGCGCGAACGACTGGCACCATTTGGACACTTCGCAGGGGGTAAGTGAATGCCATTGGACTGCAGGCCGACCTGGCAGCAACTGCCCTGTTCAATCGTTATGTCAGGGCGCAGCGCGCCCTGGTGGCCCTGCCGCTCGATGCCGAACATCAGACGGCATTGCAAACGTTTCACGATCTAGCGGAGGTTGCCCACGAGCTTCACCAAACGCTGATGCTCGGGTGTCATTATGAGTAGGACGGTGCGCTCAACTGAAGTGCCACGGTCGCTAATCGTACTGCTTGTAAAAAATGGTGCGGCCCGGGGGACTCGAACCCCCACGCCTTGCGGCGCCAGAACCTAAACCTGGTGCGTCTGCCAATTCCGCCAGGGCCGCATGCTTGAATTTGTCGGGAGCTATCCTTAGCCGGCTTTGTTGACGGTGAAAGTCACGATGTTGCCGAGGTCGTTATAGCTGAGCTGAGTGGTGAGCTTGGTGATGAGCTGGAAGCCTAGGCCGCCGAAGCCGCCGGCCTGATAGCGTTCACGGGCGCTGGTCGCGGCATCCTTGCCGAGCAGGGCGCCAAGGACCTTGCGGTGATCGAAGCCCGGACCTTCGTCTTCGATGGTCAGCGACAGACTGGTGCCGGTGTCACGATAGCGGATGACGACCTTCTTGGTCTCATCGTATTTGTGACCGTGGCGATGGGCGTTGAGGATCAGCTCCTTGGCGCAGGTCATGAAGGCATCGATCTGCTCTTCGGCGGCACCGCTGTTCTTGACCAGGCGCGCCAGGAAGACTTGGGCCTGATCGAGGAACTTGTCCTTCGACGGGATCACGAAATTGATGCACGTCCGCAGGCTGGGCTCTTTGGTGGTGCGATAGAAGAGGTCTTCTTTGGCGAAATCGAGGACTTCATCGTTGGCCGAGACATCGATCTGGGCGAGCAGGGAATCCAGACGCAGGGCGGTGCGGCTAACCATGGTCTCGTCGATGACCTTGAATTTGATCGGGCCAGCCGAAACCAGATCATTATGCCGCAGCTCGGAACGCATCACGTCCTTGCCGTTGACGAAGATATGCGCGTCGTCCTGGCCGATTTCGATGTAGGATTTGCCGTCTTCGGTGAACATCTTCATGTGCACCGGTTTCAGCTCGGCATGCTGGGCCCGGATCTGACAGCTTTCGGCCGTACCTAAAGTGAGACCCTCCTTAAACTTAAAGGTCTTCCCTTTAAATGAGGGGTTGAGCACTTCTAATTTGAGTACAGACGCCATCGTGTTTGCCGACGCATATCTTCACTGTCCCCGACAGCGGTGCAACCCTGCCCCTGAGGAACTCTTACGCCCCCTCAACGCTGACGCCCCCTCAACGCTGACGCAGCATAGTCAGAAACGCCGACGCCGCCCGCGAGAGCGGTTCTTCATGACGAGTGGCGACCAGCACTTCCCGGCGCGGAATAGGATCCACCAGGCGGATGGCGCGCAGTTCCGGATCGGCCGGGGGCAGGTAGCCCTCGGGCAGAATGGTGCAGCCGAGACCGGCGCGTACGGTCTCACGCAGGGCCTCGCCAGATTCGAGGGCCAATACCGGACGTGGTGTGAAGCCCGCTTGGCGGCAGGCGCGATGGATGATGGCCCCGGTCGAGGTATCCGAAGGCACTAGCACCAGGGGCTGATCGGCCAGCCGACGCAAGGGGATCTCCGCAAGCTTGGCCAAGGGATGATCATGCCGAGCGATCAGCACGAAGGCCTCGCGCGCCACCGTCGCCAGCTCGACGCCGGGGCTCGGACCGGCGCTCGGACCAGAGACAGACGCCGCCAGGAAACCAAGCTCGATACGCCCTTCGCGCACCGCCGCCACCACCCCGTCGCTGGCGATGGTGCGCAAGGTGATGGCAATCCCGGGATGGGCGACAGCAAAACGCGCCAGCGGCCGCGGCAAGAGAGTGGCATTGAGGCTCTGGATCGAGCCGATGGTCAGCTCGCCGCTAACGCCCCCCTTCAAGGCCGCCAAGTCATCGCGCAAGCCGGCGACCTCTACCGCTACATGATGGGCGCGCGCGAGCAGGATGCGGCCGGCGGCGGTCGCGCGTACGCCGGCACGACGGTTCGCCGGGCGCTCTAAGAGGCGTTCGCCGAGACGCTTCTCCAGCCGCGTCATAGCGTAAGACAAGGTCGGCTGGCCGATGCGCAGCTTGGCCGCCGCCGCCGTCAGGCTGCCTTCCTCGCAGCAGGCGACGAAGTAGCGCAGGTCGCGGAATTCGATCGCGTCATCATGAATGGGATTCATGACTAACATGCTATCTGATCGCTTGTGACGATAAATAGGCAGACATTCTAACGACCATCAAAAGGAGCTCCGCACATGAGCAAAGACACCCTCTTCGACAAGGTCTGGGACCTGCATGCGACACGCACGCTGTCCAGCGGTCAAACCCAGCTGTTCATCGGCTTGCATCTCATCCATGAGGTGACCAGCCCGCAGGCCTTCGCCATGCTCCGCGAGCGCGGCCTGAAAGTGCCGTACCCGCAGCGCACCGTGGCCACCGTCGATCACATCGTGCCGACCGAGAACCAAGCCCGGCCGTATGCCGACGACATGGCCGAAGAGATGATGAGCGCCATTGAGCGCAACTGCCGCGAGTTCGGTGTGCGCCTGTTCCAGCCCGGTTCGGGCAAGCAGGGCGTGGTCCACATCATCGCTCCCGAGCAGGGCCTGACCCAGCCGGGGATGACCGTCGCCTGCGGCGACAGCCATACCGCTACCCACGGGGCCTTCGGCGCCATCGCCTTCGGCATCGGCACCAGCCAGGTGCGCGACGTGCTGGCGACGCAGACCATGTCGATGAATCGCATGAAGGTGCGCAAGGTCCAGGTCGACGGCAAGCTCAAGTCGGGCGTCTACGCCAAGGACGTCATCCTGCACATCCTGCGCGTGCTCTCAGCCAAGGGCGGCGTGGGCTTCGCCTACGAATTCGCCGGCACGACGTTCTCGGCGATGTCCATGGAAGAGCGCATGACGGTCTGCAACATGGCCATCGAAGGCGGCGCGCGCTGCGGCTACATCAATCCCGACGAGACCACCTTCGCCTACCTCAAGGGCCGCGAGTATTGCCCCACCGGGGCGGCGTGGGACAAGGCCGTGGCCTGGTGGAAATCCGTGGCCTCCGATGCCGATGCCCAGTTCGACGATGTGAAGACCTTCCGCGCCGAAGACATCGAACCGACTGTGACCTGGGGCATCAGCCCCGATCACGGCGTCGGCGTCGGTGAGAACATCCCCGCGCGCGAGACCTTCGCCAAGGATGAATGGGCGACCATCGACGAAGCCTACGAGTACATGGATCTGAAGGCCGGGCAGCCGATCGCCGGCACGCGCATCGACGTGGCCTTCATCGGCTCGTGCACCAACGGCCGCATCAGCGATCTCCGCGAGACCGCCAAGGTCATCCAGGCCCACGGCGGCCAGGTCGCCAGCCACGTCAAGGCCTTCATCGTCCCCGGTTCGGAGGCGGTCAAGGTCGTCGCCGAAGCCGAGGGCCTTCACCACATTTTCACCGCCCACGGCTTCGAGTGGCGCAACGCTGGCTGCTCGATGTGCCTGGCGATGAACCCGGATAAGTTGAAGGGCCGGCAGATCTCGGCGAGCTCGTCGAACCGCAACTTCAAGGGTCGCCAGGGCTCCCCCTCGGGCCGCACCTTGTTGATGAGCCCGGCGATGGTCGCCGTGGCGGCGCTGGAAGGCAAAGTCTCTGACGTTCGCCCAGTGCTGGCGTCGGCGAAAGCGAAAGGCTAATTCTCATGAGCATCATCAATACCATCTCCGCCCGTGCGATTGCTCTGCGCGGCAATGATATCGACACCGACCGCATCATTCCGGCGCGCTTCCTGCGCTGCGTGACCTTCGACGGCCTGGGTGCATTCGCCTTCGAAGACGATCGCAAGCAGCTCAAGGCCGCCGGCAAGATCCATCCCTTTGACGAGGCGCGCTTCCAGGGCAGCAAGATCCTCGCCGTGAACAGCAACTTCGGTTGCGGTTCGTCACGCGAACACGCCCCGCAGGCGATCGCCAAGTGGGGCATCACCGCCATCGTCGGGGTCAGCTTCAGCGAGATCTTTTTCGGCAACTGCGTGGCCATGGGCTTGCCCATCCTGCGCGTGTCGGTGGCTGATTCGGAAGCCATCCAGAGCCTGATCGAAGCCGATCCGCAGACGCCGGTGACCATCGACATCGAAAATCTCAAAGTGACCGTCGCTGGCAGGAGCTTCAGCGCGGTGATGCCCGAGGGCGTGCGCAAGCAGTTCCTCACCGGCGCCTGGGATGCCACTGGCGAACTGGTCGCGGGTGCGGCCGACGTCAAAGCGATCGCAGCGCGCCTACCTTACGTCAGCAATTTCGCCTGAAAGCGCAGCGGCAGCTCATCTGCGGCGTTGCATGAGACTCGAAATGGCGCCTGCCATTCCTTCGCCTCATGCGCCTTGCAGCTGAGCCACCGCTGCGCTTTCAGAGCACCATGAGAAGATGAGCGGGCGTCTCGCCCGCTCATCTTCGTAATTGCTCACTTCAGCCGATGATATTTCTTCATCCGCGTTTGAATCGCGACATTAGCCGGCGGAAAATCAGCGGCGATGAATTCGGCCGGAGTCACCCAGCGGAGTTCCTGACTGCTGAGTGGACGCACCGCCATGGGATCGAACAAGCGGCAGCGGTAGACGTGGAAGGTCAGATAGCGATCAGGATAGGCGTGATGGAAGGTCAGCAGCGCGCGCGCCGAGAGTACTTCCGCACCGAGCTCTTCGCGCACTTCGCGGGCGATGGCGACACGGTCGTCTTCGCCTTTTTCACGTTTGCCGCCGGGTAATTCCCAGAAGCCGCCAACGTGGGCATCGGCATGCCGACGGGCGATCAGATAACGCTCATCGTGATGAATGAGAGCCAAGACGATGTGCGCCCGCGGCAGACGTCGGTCGGTCAATTCAGCGCCGTAGGTGACCTTCTTGCTCGCGGCCTTCAACGGATTCGAGGTGGCAGCGATAGCCGTGAGCTGGCCGCGGCTGAGGCAGCGTTTTTCCCACGGACACTGCCCGCAGACCGGCGCGCGGGCGGTGCACACCGTCGCTCCCAGATCCATGAGGGCATTGTTATAACGAATAGGCTGCTGCGGATCGACCTGGGTCGCGACATGCGACCAGATGCCGGTGCGATCCAGGGGCAGTGCTAAGCCATCACGGCGGGCATAGACGCGGGCGACATTGGTATCGACCACCGGCACCACGCGCGCGAAGGCAAAACAGGCCACGGCATGGGCGGTATAGGGCCCGATACCGGGCAACTCTTGCAGGCTCTCGGCGGTGTCGGGCCAGCCACCGCGAGTCAGCACCGCCTGGCAGGCGGCGCGCAGACGCTCGACCCGGCTGGGATAGCCGAGTCCTTTCCAGGCGCGGTGGATGCTCTCGGTGTCGGCTTGCGCCAAGGCCCGCTCATCGGGGAAGAGCTCGAGGAAGCGCTGATAATACGGGATGACCCGCGCCACCTGCGTCTGCTGCAACATGACTTCGCTGACCAGCACGCGATACGGATCGCGCGTCTGCCTCCACGGCAGGGTGCGCCCGACGCGGGCATACCAGGTCAACAGCTGCTGCTGCGGAGTCATCGTTCGTCCTCGATCATGTGGTCGTAACCGGCCCAGGGGATGAACTCCAACTCGGTGCGCTCATCCGCCTTGGGGACCTGGAATTGGAAGTACTCGCAGTGGAACCAGCGCGGACTGTCGTCCTTGAGATGGCCGAGGCGGATCAGGGCATCGGGGATCGGCTTGGCGCCGCCGACGAGGTTGGCGTAATCCATCAGTCGCGTGCGATAGCTGCGCAGGACCAAGCGGATCGGCTGATCGACGGGCTTGCGCGGGGTCAGCTGGGCGCGCAGGAGCACGTACCACATTTCCTTCTCGGCGTGGTACAGCGACCAGTGGCGATATTGGCTCTGGTTCTGGCTCGGCACGCGACGGCGGATCACGACCAGTCGGCGCGCATCAGGCATGGGGGCGGGCCTGCACGATGAAACGCGGTTGGGTCAGACACGAATGACCGTCGGCGTCGACGATCGCCAAGCGCGCATAGCCCTCATTGCCGCGGTCCTTCCACGCCACCTGGGCACCGGCCTCACCGTGCAGTTCACCGCCTTCGAAACCGCCGCGAATGATCACGCTGGCGGTGGTCGACTGATCGCAGACGTAGACCACGCCGCTGCGGTCTTCGTGCAGGCCACTCAAAGTCAGGCCGCAATCGCTGGTGAACAGGCCATAGGCCAAGGCGCTGATCGCCGAGGTCGGCTTGAGGCTCTGCACTTCCAGGGTGGCGGTGCCGACCACGCCATACACCGGCTGCCCGGTGGAGAGCATCGCATCCCAACAGCGCACATCGGCCTCACTGGTGACGCCGAACAAGCGCACGCCCTCGGTCATCGGGATATGCTCGACGCCTACGGCCTCGGCGGGATTGACGATCATGATCAAGGCCCCGGTGCCCCGCGTCCAGCGCACCAGGCGAGCGAGGGCGCCCACCACTGGCTCGGTCGGCTCGGGCTCGGGGAGGGCGATCTCCTCGCAGGCGAGAATGCGGAAATCGAGGACCGCATCACGGCACGCCCAGCGCGCAGCGAAGCGCCAGAGCTGCAGCCGCACCGCTCCCTGCTCATCGACAAGCGGGAGCAACGTATCAGTTGCGAGGAGGTCAGCCGTTAAACGCATAGGCCACATCCTCATTTCCCTATCGACCTGTCCACCGGCCCTTCAGTATTTGGTCATCCGCCCCCATTTGTAGCCTACCGCCATGCCCGTCGTCCCCATCAGCCCTACCCGCCCCCGCCTCCCCGAATGGTTCAAGCGGAGCCTGCCGGCCAATGCCGTCAGTTCCGAGACCGATGCCGTGGTCCGCAAGCATGGCCTAGTCACGGTCTGCGAGGAAGCGACCTGCCCCAATCGTCAAGAATGCTGGTCGAAGAAGGCCGCGACGTTCATGCTCATGGGCCACGCCTGCACCCGTACCTGCACCTTCTGCGACGTCGAATGGACGAAGAATCCCGGCCCGCTCGACGCCAGCGAACCCGAGCGCCTAGCCAAGGCGGTGGCCGAACTGGGCCTAAAGATGGCGGTGGTGACCAGCGTCAACCGCGATGACCTCGCTGATGGCGGAGCGCCGCATTTCGCCGAGACCATCGCCGCCATCCGTCGTCTAAGCCCGGGAACCCTGGTAGAGGTGCTGACCCCCGACTTCCTCGGCAAGGCCGAGAACATCGACACCGTCGTGCGCGCCAAGCCCGACGTCTACAACCACAACCTTGAGACCATCGCCCGCCTCTACCCGACGGTGCGCCCGCAGGCGCGCTATCGCCGCTCCCTAGATCTGCTGCAGCGGGTCAAGGAACAGGATCCAACGATCTGGGTCAAATCCGGGATCATGGTCGGCCTGGGTGAGAGCGACGACGAGATCCGCTGGCTGATGGACGACCTGCGCGCCGCCAAGGTCGACATCATGACCATCGGCCAGTACCTCCGTCCGAGCCTCGAACACCACGACATCCTGCGCTTCCCGACCCCCGAGCAGTTCGCGCAATACGAACGCTGGGGCAAGGAAGTGGGCTTCGCCTACATCGCCAGCGGCCCCTACGTACGCTCGAGCTATTTCGCCGAGGAAGTCCTCAAAGGCGCGGTGAATTTGGACGGATTGGCCAGTCGCTAGGAGCCTGTCGGAGATAGGCTTGGTCGGCTGACTCGGTCTCGTACGGCATCTCCGGCGTTGGCAAAACGGTCAGATAGCTCCCGCTATCCGCCCACGTTGCCGCCTTGGATCTGCCGCACGATCCCTTCGCCATCCTCGGTCGCCAATCTCCGACAGGATCCTAGGATTCGATGGGGCATCCTCATATGAATTCTTCTCCCCCCTGGATAGGGGTAGGGACGGCCCTTACGGGCCGCCCCTCCCTCCGAACCGTACGGGCGGTTTTCCCGCATACGGCTCTCCGGTCATCGGGTTCCCTTATTGGGGTGGAAATAGGCCACATGGG
>JBIILZ010000049.1:0-27082 GCA_044338255.1 Planctomycetota bacterium
TCCACCGCACAAACTCCCTCCCCGATTTCGAATCACAGCCAAGCGAAGGTATCGAAATCGGGGAGGGAGTTTGTGCGGTGGACATAGGCCGCGCATTATGCGCAACGCCTCGCCCACGGGTGGTTAGTTAGGTTAGAAACTTACAGTGTGTCACACTCAAATCACCTAAGTAGCTGCATTGAAATGACTTATGTACATTTTATTCATAATGAAAAGTCATAAGTGAAGGTGGTTGTTTAAACCCACGAAAAAATTGGCAGTTATCTCAATTTTCAGGGATGAGCGCATTGTGCGATACGAGTTACTTCGGAGGCAAATGAATTAAGCTGATCGACCATGGTGTTCATGGTATTCTTCACTTCGAGCAGCTCACCTTTCACATCTACGGCGACCTTCTTCGAGAGATCGCCAGCTGCCACGGCGCGACCAACGTCGGCAATATTGCGCACTTGCGATGTCAAATTGTCGGCCATGAAGTTGACGCTATCGGTCAAATCTTTCCAGGTTCCGGCTGCACCGCGGACGTCGGCTTGACCCCCGAGCTTGCCTTCGGTCCCGACTTCGCGAGCCATACGCGTTACTTCAGAAGCGAAAAAGTTGAGCTGATCCACCATGGTATTGACGGTGTCTTTGAGCTCGAGAAATTCCCCCTTTACATTGACGGTGATTTTCTTGGTCAGATCGCCGTTGGCGACGGCGGTGGTCACAGCGGCGATGTTGCGCACCTGGCTGGTTAGATTCGAAGCCATCTGATTGACGTTGTCCGATAAATCCTTCCAGGTTCCGGCCACGCCTTTGACCAGCGCCTGACCACCAAGATTTCCTTCCGTTCCGACCTCACGTGCCACTCGCGTCACCTCTGATGCGAATGATGCGAGCTGCTCGACCATGGTGTTGACCGTGAGTGCGGTGCGGATGAATTCTCCCTGCAAAATTCTTCCCTCGACATCCAAAGCCATGGATTGGGACAAGTCACCTTTCGCTACTGCGCCGATTACCCGAGCTGTCTCTGAAGTCGGATGGACGAGATCATCGATGAGCGAATTCACAGATAGGATAGTCTCGGCCCACGCACCTCTGGCCGTTCCGATCGTAGCTCTCTTAGATAGCTTGCCTTCCTTGCCGACAACCGTTCTGAGACGTTCAAGCTCCCCCGCTAGATGTTGATTTAGGTCTACAATTTCATTGAAGGTGTCGGCGATCTTTCCATCAATCCCTGTCCAATCTACCGGTAGCCTTGCAAGAAAGTCGCCTTGTTTGAGGGCGCTCAGAACCTTCTGAAGTAAATTTTTATCAAAGCCAGTCTCGGAAGTCGCACTCGCAATTGGAGGAAGGTTTAAATTTTTACTATCGGGCATGGATATTGATACCTCCGCCAACCGTTCCAACACGACGCCTGGGAGCAAGGTATTTCCCGGCATTTTTAGGAAAAATTACCCGATTTTAATCGAGTTTCCCCATTCATCGCTGCAGAATGCAGTGATGAATGGGGGTTCTTCACTGCCAATTGCAGGAACGAACCACCCCGGGATTTGTAGACCACCACATTTACGGGCAATCGCCAGGATGCTGGTCCATAACCACACCCTGATATTTAAGACGCAGTGGCGTTAGGATAGGCTTCCAGCCTAGCTCGGCGAATCAGCGGAAGAATTGACGCAGGATGTTGAAGACTTCCTGCGGTGTGGTCGCGTACATCAGCAGATTGACGGTGTCTTCGTCATTGAGGATGGTGGCGACCTCTTTGTGCACCTGATGGTAGAGCCGGTCGTCGTAGGGCGGCGCGGCCATCAGGAAGAACAGCCGCACCGGCTCCTGATCGGGCTGCCCGTAGAACAGGCCCTCGCCTTCGGCGCGCGCCAGGCCCATGACGAAGCCGCGCGCCTGCATGGTGCGCAGATGCGGAATCGCCAGGCCGTTACCGATCGCGGTCGAGGCGTTGTGTTCGCGGTGTTCGAGATCGCGTAGGAGCTTGGTGGGATTGATGACCTCCTCGGCGCGGCCGAGGACCGCCGCCAGTTCGGCCATCACCAGATGCTTCTCCTTGGCCAGACGCTTGCTCACCTGGGCGGCGGTCTCGTCCTCGACGGCGGGCAGCGGCTGAGTCTGCAGCGGCAGCTGGATGCATGCCGGTTTCAGAAAGCGCAGGACATTCACGGGCTGGGTTGGCCAGAGGTCGGCAGGCGCTGCGGTTTCGCCGGGTTGAGATTGAACAGCGCAGGATCGCCCCAAAGGTTGTTGCGCCCGATCCAGCGCATGCCTGGGCGGCCCTGGTCATCGAATTCGATGAACATCGTCGGCGCATCATTGTGCCCGGAAACTTGTTCGGCGGTCAGCGCCTGTTCCGGTGGCGGCAAGGTCAGGTTGGGCTTCAGGCGATTGATTTCGGCATTGCGTCCGGGCGTGCCTTCGACCCCTGGGCGCCCGTAGAGGGTGATCTTCAGCACGCGCATGTTGCTCAGCGAGCCGTTCACGACCTCGGCGGCGATGAGCAGATCGATATGATCAGCCCAGCCCCGATAGGGGGCCCAGCCGGCGGTGGTGTGCAGCTGGCCCTGAAAGCTGCCGGCATCCGGCAGCTCGACCTGATAGCGCACCTGCAGCGGCGGCAGGGTGGTATCGCTGAGCCGGCGCATGGCCACCGAAGCCGGAGAGAACACCCCCCGGAAGCCGACATTCGGCGCCGTCGCCTGCTGCGTATCGAGGATCACTCGATTGCCGGCGGGGCCGGCCGCACCGGGCTGCAGAGAACCTTCGCTGGGGATGCTGGCGGTGGTCCCGGCCAGCGGCGCATAGCGCAGCATGAGCTGGTCGCAGCGCAGCAGGACGCCTTCATAACGGGCTTCGACGCCGCCGGTGGCGGTGCTCGGCTGGGTCGGATCGGAAGACCAGATGGCATTGCCGCCGCTCTGGAAGAACGGCACCGTCAGCGGCGCCTGCAAGGGTTGGCTGTCTTCCGCGAGCAGCAGCGCCGGCGCCGTCACCGGCAAGCAGCAGGCAAAGAAACCCCAGGCAGCGGCGAACAGAAGCGAATGGCGCATGCCGCCATCACATGCAGGCGGCGGCCCAAGACAACAAACGACACCGCCCGCCGGCAAGTGCCGGCGGGCGGTGTCGATACGGGGGATTACGCCCGAAAACGTTCAATAGCGACGAGGGCCGCGGTCGTCGCGTCGTGGTCCGCGGTCATCACGGCGCGGGCCGCGATCATCACCGCCAGCGCTGCCTTCGGCGGCGCGCTGGGTCGCGCGCGCTTCACGGTTGGCCTTCTGCTCGGAGGTCTCTTCGATCAACGCCTTGCGTGACAGGCGGAACTTGCCGGTGCGTTGATCGACTTCGACGAGCTTGACCTGCAGGGTGTCGCCGGTCTTGGCGATGCCTTCGAGGGTCGCGACGTGGTCGTGGCTCCACTCGCTGATGTGCACCAGGCCCTCGGTCTGCGGGATGAATTCGACGAAGGCGCCGAATTCCTTGATCGAGGTGATGCGGCCGGTGTAGATCTTGCCGGGTTCGGGCATCTCGGTGAGATCGCTGATCCAGCCCTTGGCCTTCTCGATCGAGGGCAGGTCGGGCGAGGCGATGGTGATGATGCCATCGTCGTCGACCTTGATCTTGCAGCCGGTCTCGTCCTGGATGCGACGAATAGTTTCGCCACCCTTGCCGATGATCTTGCCGATGAACTCGGGATCGATCTGCACCTGGATGATCTGCGGCGCGTACTGCGACAGCTGACCACGATGGGTGATGATGGCTTCGTTCATCTTTTCGAGGATGTGCACGCGACCCTGACGGGCCTGTTCCAACGCTTCGCTCATGAGCTGGGCGGTGATGCCGTCGATCTTGATGTCCATCTGCAGGGCGGTGAGGCCCTTGGCGGTGCCGCAAACCTTGAAGTCCATGTCGCCGTAGTGGTCTTCGTCACCGAGGATGTCGGTGAGGATGGCATAGCGGTCGCCTTCCTTGACCAGGCCCATGGCGATGCCGGCAACCGGCGCCGTGATCGGCACGCCAGCGGCCATCATCGACATCGAGCCGCCGCAGACCGTCGCCATCGACGACGAGCCGTTGGACTCGGTGATGTCGCTGACGATGCGGATGACGTAGGGGAACTCGTCCTGCGAGGGCAGGACCGAGATCAGCGCGCGCTTGGCGAGCGCACCGTGGCCGACTTCGCGGCGGCCGGGCGAGCCGCGCTTCTCGACTTCGCCGACGCTGTAGCCGGGGAAGTTGTAGTGCAGCAGGAAGCGGTCGTTGAACTTCGGCTTGAGGCTGTCGATGAGCTGCTCGTCCTCGCTGGTGCCGAGAGTGGTCACCAGCAGGCCCTGGGTCTCGCCGCGGGTGAACAGCGCCGAGCCATGAGCGCGGGGGATCACATCGAGGTCGATGACGATCGGGCGGACGGTCTTGGTGTCGCGGCCGTCGATGCGCTTGCCGTCGAGGATCAGATCGCGGAAGACCACGTCCTTGGCATCGCCGAAGGCGGCCTTGATCTCAAGGGTGAGTTTGTCTTTTTCGGCGGCGTCGGCGATGCCGGCGGTGGCGCTGGCGATGATCACATCGCGCGCGGCTTTGACGCTGGCGCTGCGCTGATGCTTGTTGGCCGTCAGCAAGGCGGTGCGGATGGCATCGCGGTTAGCGGCGAGGATCTTGGCGACCCATGGGCTGACCGGCGGCGCGGTGACTTCCATCTTGGCCTTGCCGACCTTGGCGCGCAGCTCTTCGATGGCGGCGCAGATCAGCTTGACCTGCTCATGGGCGAGGATGAGGGCTTCGACCATCACCGCTTCCGGCAGCTCTGAGGCGCCGGCTTCGACCATGGTGATCGCGTCCTTGGTACCGGCGACGATCAGGTCGAGGTCCGAGAGCTTGCGTTCGCTGGCGTAGGGGTTGATCACGAACTTGCCGTCGATGCGGCCGATGCGCACGGCACCGATCGGACCGGCGAAGGGGATCGAGCTGATGGTCAGGGCGGCCGAGACGCCGACCATCGAGAGCACGTCGGCTTCGTTTTCCTGGTCAAAGCTGATGACCACCGACTGGCACGAGGTGTCGCGCTTGTAGCCGGCGGGGAACAGCGGACGCAGAGGGCGGTCAGTGAGGCGGCTGATGAGCGTCTCGCCGTCGCTGGGGCGGGCTTCGCGCTTGAAGAAGTTGCCGGGGATGCGACCCACGGCGTAGTGCTTCTCGCGGTAGTCGACGGTCAGCGGGAAGAAATCGAGGCCCGGACGTGGGTCGCCATCGCAGACCGTCGAGAGGACCATGGTCTCACCCGAGCGGATGATGACCGAGCCGTTGGCCTGTTTGGCGATATAGCCGGTTTCGATCGAGATGGTGCGGCCGCCGAGGGTCAGCTCGACGGTGGTCTTCTTCATGTTGAGAGCAGCAAGTGAGGCAGTGCGATCCATAGAATCATCTCCTGGGTATGGCCGCGCCCGGGGCCTATCCGCAGCATCGCCGATTCAGGGGGAATCGGCGATGGTGGGGAGAGGCGGTCACGGGGTCGGCCGGGGTAACGGCGTGAAGCGGAAAATTGAGGGTAGCGGAAAAAAGATAGCTGAAAAAAGATAGCGGAAAAATGACAGCAGCCTGAAACGAATCGAGCCAGCGCAGGGCGCTGGCTCGATTGGCCTGGGCGGGCTCAGATCTTCTGGCGGATGCCGAGCTGCTCGGTGAGCTTGCGGTACTCGGCGATGCTGTTTGCAGCCAGGTACTTCAGCAGGCGTTGGCGCTGCGAGACCATGAGCAGCAGGCCGCGACGGCTGTGCACGTCCTTCTTGTGGCCCTTGAGGTGGCCAGTGAGTTCGTTGATGCGCTCCGAGAGCAGAGCGATCTGCACCGGCGTCGAGCCGGTGTTCTTTTCCGTCCCACCAAATTGCTTGATGAGTTCGGTTTTGCGGTCTTTGAGAGTCGGCATGCTACGCGTCCTTGTGCCCAGGCGGCACGAGTGTGGTTTCAATGACCTAAGGGGCGTTCGCGCGATCGCTCCCCCACGTCTGGAGGGCGGAACAATAGGGGGTGGACCCTGTATGCAATGGCGGGGGAGAACCCGGTTTTTCGGTTTATGCGTCGGGTTTGACGGTAGGTGATGGGCCATGATTCCCGTATCGATCGATGCCATCCACAAATCTTACGATGGTCGTACTCCGGTCTTGGACGGGATCACCCTGGAAATCGCGGCTGGCGAGCTGTTTTTCCTGCTCGGCGGCAGCGGGTGCGGAAAAACGACCCTCCTGCGTTTATTGGCCGGCTTCATAAATCCTGATCGCGGCGGCATCCGCTTCGCCGGCAGCGACGTCACGCGGGTGCCCACCGAGCGCCGCGACATCGGCATGGTCTTCCAGAACTATGCCCTGTGGCCGCACCTGACGGTGGCCGAGAACGTCGCCTTCGGGCTCGACGTGCGTCAGGTGCCGGCCGGCGAACGCGCCAAGCGCCTCGACGAGGCCCTCAGTCTAGTCGAGCTCGGCGGCTATGGCGCCCGCGGCATCGGCGAGCTCTCCGGCGGCCAGCAGCAGCGTGTGGCCCTGGCGCGGGCTTTGGTGGTGCGGCCCAAGGTCCTGCTCCTCGATGAGCCGCTGTCGAACCTCGACGCCCGCCTGCGCACCACCATGCGTCAGGAGATCCGCCAGGTGTGCAAGGCCGCCGGGGTCACCGCCGTGTACGTGACCCACGACCAGGCCGAGGCTCTCTCCACCGCTGATCGCATCGCCCTGATGGTCGCCGGGCGGGTGGCGCAGATCGGCACCCCGCGCGAGTTGTATGATCATCCACGCAGCGAGGCGGTGGCGCGTTTTCTCGGTGAGGCCAACATTGTCAGTGCCAGCATTGCGGCGCGCCTGCTCGGGGGCCGTGGCACGGTGCCGACAGGGACCTCGTGCCTGCGTCCGGAGCGCATCCGCTTCGCGGCTCAGGGCGTGGCGGCGCGCATCCACGGCGGCAGCTACCAGGGCGATCGCGCGGTGTGGTCGGTGGCCCTTGACGAGGGTCCGGGCAGCCCGCCGACGTTGTTGACGGTGGTCGAATCGGCGCCGCCTCTGCGTCAGCCCGGCGACGCGGTGTGCGTGGTCGTCGAGGCCCACGATCTGGTCGGATTGGGCTGAGGCGTGCTCAAGCAGATCCTGGTCCTGACCGCCATCGGGGTCCTCATCGCCGCCCCGCTGACCCTGCGCGAGCGGCCGGTACCGGTGGCTTTGAGCCGCCAGAGTCTGGTGATCATCACCCCGCATGGCGAAGGCATCCGCAGCGAATTCACCCATGCCTTCCACGACTGGGCGGCCCGCGAACTGCACCAGGACGTCGACATCGATTGGCGCACGCCCGGGGGCACGAGCGAGATCACGCGCTATCTCGACGGCCGCTTCGCCGCCGCTTTCGCCTTCGCCCAGCCGCAGTTCACGGCGAGCGCGCGCAAGGCCTTCAACCAGGCCAAGCTGCCGGCGGATGCCAGCGACGCGCAGCGCGCCGCCCGCGCGGCATTCCTGGCCAGCAACATCGGCGTCGATGTCGATCTGCTTTTTGGCGGTGGCGAATTCCCCTATCGCGGGCACGCCGCCAAGGGCTATCTCGTCGATGCCGGGGTCTTGCAGCGCCAACCGCAATGGTTCACCGGCACGACGCCGATCATTCCGCAGATGCTCAGCGGCGAGACCGTCTATGATTCTCAAGGACGCTATTTTTCTGCCTGTTTCGCCTTGTTTGGCATCGCCTGGTCGCCCGATCGCCTGGCTGATCTGGGGCTCACCACGCCACCTACGCGGTGGGAGGATCTTGGCACCCCCGCCTACTTCAAACAGCTGACCCTCGCCGATCCGACCAAGTCCGGGGCGGTGGTCACGGCCATGGAGCGCATCATCCAACAGCGCATGGCTGAGACCCTCGGCGCCGACGGCCAGCCCGATCTGGCGGCCGGCTGGCAGGATGGCTTCGCGCTCTTAAAACGCATGGTCGCCAACAGCCGGGCGATCACCGACAGCGCCTCGAAGCCGACCCGCGACACCGTGCGCGGCGATTGCGTGGCGAGCATGGCCATCGATTTCCAGGCCAAGAGCGAGGCCGAATGGGCGCTGCACGAGTCGGATGGAAAGCCCCGCCTGGAGTTCACCGTGCCCGCCGGCGGGACCTCGGTCTCGGGTGACCCCATCGCCCTGCTGCGCGGCGCCCCACACGCCGAGCTGGCCAAGGCCTTCATCGAGTTCGTGCTCTCGCCAGAGGGCCAGCGGCTGTGGAATTACCGCCTGGGCGTGCCCGGCGGGCCGCGTCAGCATGCGCTGCGGCGGATGAGCGTGCGGCGCGATCTGTACACCGCCGCCGATCGCGCGCAGATGAGCGATCCCGACACCGATCCCTTCACCGTCGCCGAGACCTTCACCTATCATCCGGCGTGGACTGCCGCTTATTACCCGCTGATCGGGCCGCTGGTGAAAGCCACCGCCCTCGATCCGCGCGGCGAACTCACGCGCGCCTGGGAGGCGATCATCCGTGCCGGCGGTCCGGCGCGCGTGCCCGAGGCCTGGCAGGAATTCACCTGGCTGCCGTTCTCGTACGCCGAGGCCGCGGCGGTGCGCGATGAATTGGCCAAGGGTCCCGAAATCGCCGTGCCCTTGCAGCGCGAATGGCTGGAGACCGCGACCATCCATTACCGGCTCGCACGGGCCTATGCCGAGGCCGGACGATGAAGCGCGGAATCTTCGCCTGGGCCGGATACGGCCTCGTCTACGCTTTCCTGGTGGTGTTCATCGCCGTGCCGGTGGGCCTGGTTCTGGTCGGCGGCCTGAGTCCGACCTACCTCGCCGAGGTCGTGCGTCATCCGCTGTACCGCGAGGGGTTCCTCAACGCCCTGCGCGTGGCCTTGGTGGTGACCAGCGGCTGCTTCGTGCTCACCTTGCCCTTGGCGTGGCTGGCGTGGCGCTTCCGCTTCGCCGGCAAGGGCCTTGCCGAGGCCCTGCTGCTGACGCCGCTGATCCTCCCGCCGTTCGTCGGGGCACTCGGGGTCTTTCAGCTTTTTGGCACCTATGGCGTATTCAATACGCTCGGCGCGCACCTCGGACTGTGGCTTGCCGGACACGGCCCGGATTGGCTCGGCGATCACCGTTTGGCATTGGTCTGCGTGATCGAAATGCTTGGCCTGTATCCGATTCTCTACCTGACCCTGGCCGCGAGCTTCGCGCGCATCGATCCCTCGCTGATCGAGGCCGCGCGCATCGCCGGCGCCGACCGCTGGACGGTGCTGCGACGCATCGTCATGCCCTTGCTCAAGCCGGGCATGTTCGCTGGCGGGGCGGTGATCTTCGTGTGGAGCTTCACCGAACTGGGCACGCCCCTGATGCTCGGTTTCGACCGCATCACCTCGGTGCAGATCTTCAACGGTCTAGCTGACATCCAGTCCAACCGTCTGCCCTTGGCGCTGGTGGTGATCATGCTCGTGGTTGTCGCCGGGCTCTATGCTGGTGGGCGGTTCCTCGCCGGCCGCAACCCTGCCGCGCTGATCGTCAAAGGCGGTGCTGGCGATGGCTCGCGGCGCCTACGCGGCTGGCGGGCGGTACTCGTATGGCTGCCATTCGCCGGACTGGCGCTGGCGGCGGCGGCGCCGCACCTGGTGGTCGTGCTGCTCTCGGCGGCCACCGACTGGTATCGCACCCTACTGCCGGCGGGCATCACCCTGGCGCGCTACGGCGAGGCCCTCGCCCATCCGCAGGTGGTACCCTCGATCATCAACAGCCTGGGCTATAGCGCCGCCGCGACCTGTCTGGGCGTGGCCCTGGGTTTGGCCGTGGCCTGGATCACGGTGCGCTGGAAGCCGCGCGGCGCCGCCGGCCTCGATGCCCTGGCGATGGTGCCCTTGGCGGTGCCGGGCCTGATCATGGCCTTCGGCTTCCTCGGTGTCGCCTTGATCGTGACGTATTGGGTGCCGGCGTGGCGCCCGTATCTTGATCCGCAGCAGAATCCCGCACCGCTCCTGATCATCGCCTATGCCGTACGCCGCCTGCCGCAGGCGGTGCGTGCCATCAGCGCCGGTCTGGAGCAGGCGCCGCCGGTTCTTGAGGAAGCCGCTGCCGCCTGCGGGGCCGGGCCGCTGACGCGCCTGCGCCGCGTGACCATGCCCCTGATCGCCGGCTCGCTGGCGGCGGCGGCCTTGCTGACCTTCAGCTTCAGTATGCTCGAAGTCAGCGATTCCCTGATCCTCGCCCAGCAGCGCGACTTCTGGCCGGTGACCAGGGTCATCTACGAGTTGGCGGTGCAGCTCGGTTCGGGTCCGGCCTTGGCCTGCGCCTTCGGCGCCTGGGCGATGTGCTTCCTGGGGGCGTGCTTGGCGGCGGCGGCGGTGTTCCTGGGCAAGGGGCCTTCGGCGCTGTTCCGCAGTTGAGATTTTTACTTTCCGGGGTGCGCTGAAAGCGCATGGAGTTATGGCGTGGCTGTCGCTGATTCCTGACGATCAGCGGTGGATTCCACATTTTTCGGCGTTCGGGTCTGCAGCAGGGGGGTTGGATTTTCAATATAGTATTGTATTAGTCGTTATCCGAAACGCAGTGGTCCGCGGTCGGCATCCACACGAGCACCTATGTACCCCGTTCCCTACGCAGCGTTTGCCGATCGTCACCAGGCCGGGGTCCAGCTGGCGCAGAAGCTGAGCGCTTGGCGCGGCGGCGAGATCCACGCCCTCGGCGAGGACTCCGTGGATTTTCCACGGCTCAGCGATGACCAGGTCGATGCGCTGCTGGCGGCGACCAGCGCCTTTCGGAGATGACACCCATGCGTACGCCGTTGCTTACCGCCGATATCACTATTCCCGCCCAGGAGGTCACTCTCATCGGCGATCTGGTCATGCCGCACAAGGCCGATGCCCTGGTCCTTTTCATCCATGGCAACGGCAGCAATCGCCACAGTTGGCGCAACCTCAGCGTCGCTCAGCAACTCAACGAGCAGGGCTTGGCGACCTTGCTCTTCGACCTGCTGACCGTGGATGAGAACGCCATCGATCACCTGCGCGGCGAGCTGCGCTTCAACATCGAACTCCTCGGGGCGCGCTTGATGGCGGTCCTTGAATGGGCGGCGGTGGCGCCGCAGTGCGCGCACCTGCCGTTGGGCTGCTTCGGCAGCAGCACCGGGGCGGCGGCGGCGCTGATTGCGGCGGCACACCGCCCGCAGCTGGTGCGGGCGGTGGTCGCGCGTGGCGGCCGGCCCGACCTCGTCAGCGACCGCGATCTGTCGCAGGTGCGGGCCCCGTCCCTGTTCATCGTCGGCGAGCTCGACACGGATGTGCTTGAACTCAACCACCAGGCGATGGCGACGATAGGCGCGCCGGTCCAGCTCGAAATCGTGCCCGCCGCCGGGCATCTCTTCGAGGAGCCCGAGGCCTTGCCGCGCGTCGCCGAACTCGCCGGAAGCTGGCTGGGAAGGCACGTCGCTGGGCGCGCCCCACGGGTGCGCAAGACGCGAGTGCGCCAGAGCCCGAAATCATCGGCGAGCTTAAAGAGGAATGATGAACCCGATTATCCTCCAACCTGCTGCTGAAACGCGCGTGCGCCTCGCTGTACCTTTCGCTGTACCTTTTGCTGTACCTTTCAAGCCGGCCGCGCGTCAGGCGCTGCCGGGCAGCATCGACCGCATGCTTATGGGGCGGTGACGCCAGCGGTGTCGTGGTCGTGCCTGTCGTCGGGAAAATAGGCCGCGTTTTCAGCGATGTCGCTAATAGGAACCGTGGCGCCCGGTACCGTTACGCCGGGTTGCGCGGTCGCCTGGGCGGGGCAGGCGACCGATCGGAGGGGGCTTTCGCGTTGCAAAGATGGTTTTGCTGCTGGCACTCACGAAGGGGTCGACTAGCTTTTCACGCCTCGCACACCATACCGCGACTCCGGTTTCCAACTTTTTGGATCCACGGCCGCGCCTAAAGAGACATCCCATGGCCATCAAGGTCCATTACGAGAAGACTGCCAAGCTCGCCCCGCTCAAGAAGAGCACCGTCGCCATCGTTGGCTATGGCAGCCAGGGCCACGCCCACGCCCAGAACCTCCGCGACAGTGGCATCAATGTCATCGTTGGCGCCCATAACGCCAAGAGCGACACCGCCAAGCTCGCCAAGAAGCACGGCATGACCGTGTTGCCGGTCGGCGAAGCCGTGAGCAAGGCCGACGTCGTGATGTGCACCATCCCCGACGAGTTCCTGCCCGACGCCTACGAGAAGGACATTGCTCCCAATCTGAAGGCCGGCGCGATGCTCATGGTCGCCCACGGTTTCAACATCCACTTCGGCTTCGTCAAGCCGCCGAAGAACGTCGACGTGACCATGATCGCCCCCAAGGGCCCTGGCCATACCGTGCGTTCCGAATACGAAAAAGGCGGCGGCGTGCCGTGCCTGGTCGCCGTCCATCAGGACGCCACCGGCAAGGCCCTGCAACGCGCCCTGGCCTACGGCAATGGCGTCGGCGGCGCGCGCGCCGGGATCATCGAGACGACCTTTCGCGATGAGACCGAGACCGATCTCTTCGGCGAACAGGCCGTGCTCTGCGGCGGCCTGACGGCGCTGGTCAAGGCTGGCTTCGAGACCCTCACCGAGGCTGGCTACCCGCCCGAGATGGCGTATTTCGAATGCCTGCATGAAGTCAAGCTGATCGTCGACCTGATGTACCAGGGCGGCCTGAGCTACATGCGCTACAGCATCAGCAACACCGCTGAATACGGTGACTACATCACCGGCTCGAAGATCGTCACGCCCGCCACCAAGAAGGTCATGAAGCAGATCTTGAAGGACATCCAGTCCGGCAAGTTCGCCAAGGCCTTCCGCGCTGAATGCGCGGCTGGCAAGCCGATGATGGAGAAGATGCGCAAGACCGAGCCTGAGCACCAGATCGAAAAGACCGGTCGCGAACTGCGCAAGATGATGAAGTGGATCAAGAGCACCGAAGTCCGGAAGTGAATCCGGGCATTTGATCAGCGACTTGCGCTTAGCGAATTGCTGATCAATGCCGATGTGCTAGGAGCCTGTCGGGAATAGATGACCGAGGATGGCGAAGGTATCGTCCGGCAGATCCAAGGCGGCAAAGCGAGCGGATAGCGGGAGCTATCTGACCGTTTTGCCAACGCCGGAGCTGCCGGACGAGACCGAGTCAGCCGACCGAATCTATTTCCGACAGGCTCCTAGGAGCCGGGTGGGGATTTCCCCACCCGGCTTTTTTATCGTCAACTTTTACGCTAACTTTTACGTTAGCTTTTACTCTAACTAGGCGCCTCAACGAGGCGGTTACGAAGGCTGTGGGCGCATCCGCATTCGACTATTGGCGATCCGCTCCTAACGTGATTCCATGGCTGGATCCACTCGCGTCGATGTCGGCACGCTCATCGCCAAGATCGAGCGACTGAATTGCATCGGTGCCGCCTTGTCGCAGGAAGCCGATCCCGAACGGGTGCTGGAGGCGATCCTGCTCGGCGCCAAGGAGCTCACCGATGCCGATGGCGGGTCGCTGTACATCCGCGTCGGGGATGAGCTGCGCTTCCAGCTGGTGCGCAATGATACCTTGCGGATCTCCCTTGGCGGGCCGGGCAAACCCTTGCCGACCTTGCCGGCGGTGCGCCTTGCCGACGCCGGGCATTCGGTGGTGGCGCGGGCGGCGGTGACCGGGACCACGATCACCATCCCCGACGCCTACGCCGAGGAGCAGGTCGACGCCGACTTCGATTTCAGCGGCACGCATGCCTTCGATGCGCGCATGAATTACCGCAGTATCTCGCTACTCACCGTGCCCATGCGCAATCATGAGGGCGAAGTCATCGGCGCCCTGCAGCTGATCAATGCCCGGAACAACCTCGGCACCGTCGAGGCCTTCAGCGAAGCCGACGTGCGCCTCGTCGAATCCCTCGCCAGCCAGGCCGCCCAGCTGCTGACCAAGGGCGAACTGATCAAGGGCATGGGCGATCTGTTCAACGCCTTCGTCGAGCTGATCGCCAATGCCATCGACGAGAAGTCGCCCTACACCGGCGGCCACTGCCGGCGCGTGCCAGAATTGACCATGGCCCTCGCGGAAGCCGCCGCTCAGGCGGGCCTGATGAGCATGAGTGCGGCCGATCGCTATGAGATCCAGGTCGCTTCGTGGCTGCACGATTGCGGCAAAATCACCACGCCCGAGTGGGTGATGGATAAGGCCACCAAGCTGCAATCGATCAATGACCGCATCGAATTGATCGCGACGCGGTTCGGCAAACGCGCCGCCGAGCGCGAAGCCGCCTGCTGGCAGCGCATCGCCGAGGGCGCCGAGCGCCTGACGGCGATGGCCGCCCTGCGCACGGAGGTACTGGCGATCAACGACGACCTGGCCTTCGTGCGGCAGGTCAACATCGGCGGCGAGAGCATGGCTCCCGTCGATATCGAGCGCCTGCAAGGATTGTTCCGCGCTGGTCTGCTGACCGCCGATGAGACGCGCAACCTCTCGATCATGCGCGGCACGTTGCTGCCTGAAGAGCGCGAAATCATCAACCACCACATCGTGGTGACGCTCACCATGCTTGAGAAACTGCCCTTCCCCAAGCACCTCGCCCGGGTCTCCGAGATCGCCTGCGGCCACCACGAACGCATGGATGGCAAGGGCTATCCCAAGGGCCTGCGCCGTGAGCAGCTCTCGATCCCGGCGCGAATCATGGGTATCGCCGATGTCTTCGAGGCCCTCACCGCCGGCGATCGTCCTTACAAAAAAGCCATGAAGCTCAGCCAGGCCTTGGAGATCCTCGCCGCCATGGCCCGCGATGGCCACATCGACCCTGACTTGCACCGGGTGTTCCTTGAAGCCAAGGTTTGGCAGGGCTACGCCCGCAAATTCCTGCAGGCCGATCAGCTCGATGCCTAGGAGCCTGTCGGGAATAGATTCGGTCGGCTGAGTTATGACGAGGCGATTAATTGCTGCATGGCACTCGCCTGCCGGTGCCGTTGTACAAGTCCGCTTGTCAGACGGGGGCGGGGAGTGCAGAACTGCGCATGCCTCTGCTACGTATCATCGAAGGAAGCGGTGCCGGAACCCTGGCGCCGATCAGTGGCGAAAAACTGACCCTCGGTCGCGAAGCTGACAATGATCTGGTGGTCGAGGATCCCAAGACCTCGCGCAATCACGCGCACATCACTCGCGACAACGGTGTCTGGTACCTGCGCGATCTGGGCAGCTCGAATGGCACCTGGACTGATGCTGGCCGCGTCGATCGCCTGCCCCTTAGCGACGGCGCCGTCTTCCGCATCGGGCGGACCTACTTGCGTTTCGAGCTCGGCGACGAACCCCAGCACACGCAGATGGAAGGTGCGGAATGGCTGGATCCGGCGCATCTCGAAGGTCTGGCGCCGTCGCCGGCCGCCAGCGGTACGCAGCCCGGCGCCGCGCAGCCGATCGCCACCGATCTCTTCCGCCGCCAGATGGGCGGCACGACCACGCAGTTGGCGCGGCACAACACCTACCTGGTGCTGCTCCATCAGCTGATCGAAAAATCGCGGACGGCGACGTCGCGGGATGGATTGTTCTCGCTGCTCGACGAGGCGGCGGCGGAAGTCCTCGATGGCGATCGCTGCGCGGTCTTCCTGCCGGCCGCGGCGGCGACCTCGATCACTGGTTGGGAATTGTGGCCGCCGCATGAGCGGCGTCTGCGCGCGCGCTACGGCTCGGTGCCGTTTGCGCGCACCTTGCTGACGGCGGTGCGCCGCCGGCACGAGCCCTTGCTGTGCACCATGCTCGGCGACCTGCATCCTTCGCAATCGATGCTCCAGGCCGGCGTGCGCAGCGCGATGGCGGCGCCCCTGCGCCTTGGTGAGGAGGTCCACGCTTTGCTCTACGTCGACCGCGTCCAGGGCCTGACGCCGTTCACGCGCGCCGACCTCGAATTCCTCCATGCTGTCGCCAACCAGCTCGCGGTGTGCTTGGCCAATCTCGCCAATCTCACCACAGTCGCGC
This sequence comes from Planctomycetota bacterium, assembly GCA_044338255.1. Classification (GTDB taxonomy): domain Bacteria; phylum Planctomycetota; class UBA11346; order UBA11346; family UBA11346; genus CAIUVD01. The sequence continues at coordinate 15,921 of JBIILZ010000049.1, forward strand.
GCATGTCGGCGGAGATTTCGCGTCTGCAGGCGGTGCCAGCGCTGGCGCCGTTGCGGCTGGTGGGCACGAGCCTGGCCGCTGTCGATGCCTTGGCGGGAAAAGTCGCGGCCAGTGACCAGGCCTGCCTGATCATCGGCGAGGCCGGCACCGGCAAGGATCTGCTCGCGCGCATCGTGCATCAGCGCAGTCGGCGTGCCGACAAGCCGCTGCAGGTGCTGTCGTGCTTGGGTATCGATCCCGAGAAGCTGGAGCTGGCCCTGGTCGGCAGCGGCGGCGGCGAGGGCCGCCCGGGCGTCATCGAACTGGCCGACCAGGCGACGTTGCTGATCGAGGAGATCGGCGATCTCCCGCCCTCGGCGCAAGCCCAGCTCGTCCGCCTGCTTGACCATGGCGAATTGCTGCGCCAGGGGGATGGCCATGCGCGTCGGGTGGATGTACGCGTGATCGCCACCACCACCCGTGATCCCCGCGCTGATCCCCGCGCTGATCCCCGCGCTGATAGCGGTGCGGGCCGCGTGCGTGCCGATCTCATGGGGCGCTTATCCGGCTTCACCTTCGTCCTGCCGCCGCTGGTCGACCGCGCCGGGGATCTCGACGAACTGGTCGAGCATTTCCTGGCGGCCACGGCGAAGCGTCTGGATCATCCGCTCAAGCGCCTGGCCCCCGAGGCGCGTACGGCCTTGCTGCGGGCGCCGTGGCCGGGCAATGTCGGTCAGCTCAAGCAGGCCCTCGAGCGCGCCTGCGTGGTCGCGGTCGATCAGGTCATCCATCTCGCGGATCTTCCGGATTTCCTCAGCGACCCCCAGCCCGCCGCTGATCCTGGGCTGGCGGCCGGGCTTTTGCCGATCACCAGCCTGGCGGCGATCGAGCGGCTGCACATCCTGCGCGTCCTCGAACATTGCGGCGGCAACAAGAAAGCGGCCGCCGAAGTTCTCGAAATTGATCGCTCGACACTCTATGCCAAGCTCCGCCAGTATGGTCTTGGCTGAGCTTCACACGTCACGGAAACCGAAGTACCCGCATGCAGATCAATGAACTTTTTCAGGGCATGGCCAAGCATAATGCCAGCGACCTGCATCTGAAATCCGGACAGCCGCCGATCTTTCGCATCAGCGGTGAGTTGGTGCGGCTCAAGGGCGAGGTCCTGACCAATACCCAGTTGCAGGACATGCTCCTGCCGTTGCTCAATGATAAGCAGCGTCGCGATCTCGAAGAGCGCGGCTATGCCGATTTCGCGGTCCCGGTCGCCGGTATCGGCCGCTTCCGCTGCAATGTCTTCAAGCAAATGGGCAGCTTGGCGATGTGCGCGCGACGCAACAAACCGACCGTGCCCACCTATGCCGATCTCGGCCTGCCGCCGCAAATCGAGCGCTTGGCAGGTCTTGAGCAGGGCCTGGTGCTGATCGGCGGCATCACCGGTTCGGGCAAGAGCACCACCATCGCCTCGGTGCTCAATGACATCAACAGCCGTCGCCGCTGTCATATCCTGACCATCGAAGACCCCATCGAATTCGTCTACACCGAGGATAAGGCGATCATCAATCAGCGCGAGATCGGCCAGGATGTGGCGAGCTTCGACGAAGCCTTGCGCTCGGCGATTCGTGAGGACCCGGATGTCATGCTGCTTGGCGAGATGCGCGATGGCGAGACCGTCGAAACCGCTCTTTCGGCCGCCGAAACCGGGCATCTGGTGTTCGGCACCATCCACGCTTCGAGCGCGCCGCAGACCATCGGCCGCCTGCTCGATCTTTTCCCCGCGGCTAAGCATGCGCAGATGCGCACGTCGATGGCCTTTAACCTGAAATGTATCATGAATCAGAAGCTGCTGCCGGCGGCGCAGGGCAAGAGCATGGTGCCGGCAGTCGAGACGATGTTCATCTCGCCGATCATCCGCAAGTTGATCCTCGATGGCGAAGATGGGAAGCTGGCCGAGAACTTCGTCCGTGATGTCGAGGCCGGCAGCGAGAACTTCAACAAGGTCCTGACGCGGCTCTATAAGGAAAAGAAGGTGACCATGGAAGTCGCCTTGGCCGCCAGTCCCAATCCCGAAGAACTGCGCATGAGCATGCGCGGCATCTCGATTTCAAGCTGATGGCCGAATCCGCGCTCACCGCCCCCGGCCGTTGGCTGGCGATCGTACCCTTGCTGTGCGTGGTCTTGGCGGCGATCTACGGCCTGGGCGCGGCCTTCCACCCCGGGATGATGCCCGGGCGCGGGGCCGTGGGCTTGCTGCTGGTGGGTTGCATCCTCGCCCTGGCCTTGCCCGCGCGCCAGGTGTGGTCGTGGCGCAGCCCACAGCCCTGGCTGCTGGCCGCGCTGCTGTGGCAGGGAGTAGCGCTGATGGGATGGACCAGTGCCCGCGAGCCGGGTCTGCTGTGGTGGGGCGAACGCAGCGCGGCGTTGCTCACCGCCCTCGGCGTGGCCGCCTGGTGCCAGGATTATCTGGCTCGCCCTCGGCGTTCGCTAGAGCCCCTGCTGCGTGGCCTGGCCGGGGCCGGCGCGGGATGCCTGATCATCACCGCGATCACGCCGCCGAGCATTGCCAGCATGTGGGTGACGGGGATCGATCTGCCCTTTGGCAATCCCAATTTCGCGGTTGGTGGCGCGCTGCCGTTGCTGGGGCTGTGCCTGCCGTTCATGGCCGATGCGAAATGGCGGGTGATCGCCGGCGGCGGACTGGCGGCGGCGGTGGTCCTGGGCACCGGCTGGGTATCCGGCGATGCCTGCCGGGCGGTATGGCCGGGCCTGGCGGCGATGATCGGCCTGGCGGCGATTCTGCGTCTGCCGGCGCGCAGTCAGGGCTGGCTGATCGGCGGCGGCGAGGTGTTGGTGATCAGCGGCTTCGTGCTGTTGCTGCTGGGCGTGATACAGATTCCCGATTCGAGCCCCTCGACCGGCTACCGTGTCGAGTTGTGGCGCAGTGCGGTCGAAGCCGCCTGGCAGGCGCCGTGGTTCGGTAGCGGGCCGGCCTCGTCGGTGATCGTGCTCCAGGAGCAGTGGTCGTCGCCGTTGGCGTGGCTCTTCGTGCCGAGCTACGCTGAGCATGCGCACAACGAATTCCTGCAGGCGGTGCTCGATGGCGGATTGATCAATGCCGCGCTGCTGCTGATGGCGGTGCTGTGCCTGCTGGCTCCGCTGTGGCGGCGGCGCTGCGAGCCTTTCGCCGCCGCCTTGCTGCTCGCCTGGGCCGGCGTGCTGACGCAGGCGCTGATCGAGAGTCATCTCAGCCAGCCGGGTCCGCTGCTGCTGCTGGCGTTGTTGGCGGGAGTGACCTGGAGCTTCACCGGCGCTGCTGCCCCGGTTGTTCCGAGCCCCACCGCCGACGCACGCATGCCCTGGCGCAGCCTGCTGGCGATCCCCGTGGCGGCGTTGATGTTCGCCCAGATTTCACGCGAATTCTATGATGGTGGATCACCGACCATGATCGAGTTCCGTGCCCGTCAGCGGATCGCGATCGCGCCCACCGATCATCTCCAGGCTGCCGCCGAGGCCGAAGCGGTACGCGCGCGTCTCGGCGATCTCGACGTCTGGCTCACGCGTGAAGCCATCAACTGCGCCAAGGCCAAGGATTTCAACAAGGCCGAGATTCTCGTGCGGATGCAGCTGCAGCGTCTGCCCGTCGACCCCGAGGCCCTGCGCCTGGGGTTGTTCCTGCGTGACCGGCATGTGCAACTCAATGAAGCCAGCGCGGTGTACGAGTTGCAGGACGAGCTGCAGGACGAGCTGCAGCGGGCGGAGGCGCGCATCGAGCATGCGCTAAAGGTGGTGCCGGCGAATGCCCGCACCCTCAAGATCCGTTCGCTGCTCGCCGAGCTGGTGGCGAAGATCCCGCTCTCGGCGGTGGATGGTGCGGAGACCGGTCGGTAACCTCTCGGCTCTCGGCGGCTCTCTGCGGCTCCCGGCGGCTCTCGGCGGGCCCCGGCTGCTATCGACCGCCGGCTCTGGAATTACTTCGCGGCTGGTTCCGCCGCCGGCTCGAGGGCTTTGAGGGCCGCGTCGGCTTCTGCCTGAGCGTCGGCGGCGGATTTCTTCTGCTCGGCGGTGGCGTCGGGCTGGGCGGCGATGGCCGCCAGTTCCTTGGCCTTGGAGCCGAGCGCCTTGGCATGAACCTCAGCGGGCGTGTCCCGGCCAAGAGTGTTCCAGAAATCATAGGTGCCATGCTGATCGTGGCTGCGCCATGACAGCCAGCCGGCGAGGCCGATGAGGACCAGCAGCGTCAGGGCGGCGACGGTCATGCGGAAGCGCCGCTTGGCGACCTTATCCTCGAATGGGTCATCGAGCAGGCGCTTGGCACCGAGCGGCAATTTCTTGGTCGCAGTCAGTGAGGTGCCCAAGGGGATGTTGATCTTCACGCGGCCGTTGATGGCCCAGCCGTTGCCTTCAAGGATCGGACCGAGCGTACGCTGGCGCAGCTTGAGGAAGGCGATGATCATCGACGGTCCGGAGATGGCGAGCATCACGCCCGCGAACACCAGGGGGATCTTCCATACCGGCAGGCCGAAGACGGCGGCTGCGAGGGCCGATAGGCCGCTGATCAGGGCGCTGGCGGCAATACCGATGGCGGCGAGCATGCCGGTATCGATTTTGGGCTTATCGATGGGCTTGTCGGCGGTGGTGGCAGTAGCCGTCGCCGTGAGCTTGGCATTGGCCTTATCCATCGCCGATTTATCAGCGTCGCCGGCGATCTTCTCGGCCAGGTCCGAGATCATCTTGCCGATCTTCTTGTAGGGCGACCAGAAGGCCTGCTTGATCGATATCGGGTGATCGATGATCTTGGTGATCACCGCGTCCCAATCGCGGCCCTTGCGATCGTAGAATAGGCCGTTGCGCCCGACCATCAGGTAGTCGCTATCGCCCTGGGTCACGGCCACCGCCACCGACATCTTTTCGGTAGTGCCGGGCGTCAGCGGCCGGGTGCAGGTGATGTAGGCGATGTAGATCTTGCCGAGGTTGGCGAGTGCGCTGTGAGCGGCGACGTCGTTGACCTGGATGCACAGGTCGCAGCTGCGCTGGTCGAGGAACAGCGTGCCGATGACGAAGATCGGCGGCGGTGGCCTACGATCATAGAAATCGGCGAAGCTCACGAAATTGCGGATCAGCAGAAAGAGATCGCGGTGATAACGAGCCAAGCGGTCGATGGCATCGATGGAAGCGACCTGCGGCGCTACCGCCAGGTCTTCCGTGATCAGCCCCTCGATCTTGGACTTCGCCCCTGAGGCGAGGATCTCGCGCACGCGCCCGATGCCGATTTTTTCTGCCAAGGGGCCTTTTTTGGCGGCGAACCAGGTCTCGTAGGGGGCCATCTTGGCGACCACGGTCAGCCACTCGGATTCGCTCAGGGTCTGCTTACCGGCGCCAAAAATTGGCTCGATGACCGCCGCCATCAGCGCCAACAGAGCTGGCGACCAGGCGGGATTCACGGCTTCGGTGAGGCGCAGGGGTTGGCCGGGGGCGACTTGTTGGATCGGCAAGGCCGAGATCTCGGTGGTGGCCGCCGAGAGTTCTTTCAGCGCCAGGCCATCGTACTCGGTCTCGGCGCGATTGAGATGTGCCGCCGAACGCGGGTCATAGGCGGCCAGGCGGCCACGCGTAAACCAGTCGGTGATCTTGCTCTTGACCGCACTGTAGGCGAGGAAAGCCGCAGGGGTGGCATCGCCAAGGGGCAGCACGCCAGCCCCTGGTTTGGAGGCTTCCTCGCCGGTGGTCCACCAGGTGTTGAAGTCGTTGAGTTCGGCGAAGAAGGCCTCGAGCTTGTCCTTGGTCACGCCCGGCTTGCCGCTGCGATCCTCAACCGGGCCATAGGCGGCGATGATCTCTTCGATGACTTTCTTGGTCGCTTCGTCCCTGGCGCACCCGGCTTGGACTACGCCGTCGCCGTTGAACACCGTCTCGGAAAAGATCTTCACCGTGTCGCTGGTATCGGCGACCGAGATCGCGGTCGCGGTCGGCTTACCGAGGTTGATGAGGACCTGCTTGGCCGAGGCGAGCAGGCTCTGGCCCTCGGGAGTGGCATTGTTGATCGCAGCCAAGGGCAGCTCATCGACCGACTTCAGCAGTTGCGCGGGATCTTTCAGCGAGGCGCACGCCCATTTCAGTGCCGCTAGGAGCTCGGGCACGCGCACACGACCGTCTTTGTCGCCATCGATGAGCTCGAGGGTTTTGTTGTCGAACTCCAGGCCTTTCACCGGACACGACAGAGCGACCCACAACTTCTGGTCGAGCTCGTGCAGATGTAATAGATCAGCTGCGGTGGTGATCTGGACTTGGTCGAGGCCTCCGGCACTAAAGAAGGTCCAAGTGTGTTTCGCGGTCGCGGACATGTTCAAGCTCCAAAGGCGAGCGAAATACCAGCATCTTGTGAACGATTCAACCTAAAAAACGCGCTCGGCAGGCATCGGCATTGCCGCAGGAAACCACACCTGGCCTGAGCCATGCCTGGTCATCCGGCAGCGTGCCGAAGTCTGCCGAGCGCGCTGTTCAGCGGCTCGCTATAAACCTGTCTGAGATAGCTGACGGAGCCTGCCGATCGAGGCTGGTTCCGTCAGGCCCTTAGGGAGCGACGCTTATTTTTTGCCGACGAGTTTCTTCACCGAGGCGACGATGTCCTCGGCCCACACCAGGTAGGCCTTTTCCATGCCCTTGGCCTGCGGCGAGATCGAGGCCGCGGCGCCGAGGCGCACCGGCGGCGCGTCGAGGTAGTCGAAGGCGCGGGTGACGATCTGATCAGCGACTTCGGCGGTGAACGAGCCGACCTTCACCGCCTGGCTGGCGATCACGACCTTACCGGTCTTCTTGACGCTGGTGATGACCGCGTCGTAGTCGAACGGCACCAGGGTGCGGGCGTCGATGACTTCCAGTGAGATGCCTTCTTTGGCGAGGATCTCGGCGGCCTTCACGGCTTCGTTGACGACGTAGCTCCAGCCGACAAAGGTGCAGTCCTTGCCGACGGTCTTCACCGCTGCGACGCCGAAGGGGATCTCGTACTCGGTCTCGGGGACCACGCCCTTCATGGCGTAGAGCAGTTGGCCTTCGACGTAGAGCACCGGATTGTCGTCGCGGATGGCGGTCTTGAGCAGGCCCTTGGCGTCGTAGGGATTCGACGGCACGGCGATCTTGATGCCGGGGGTGTGACAGAAGATCGATTCAATCGACTGGCTGTGCTGACCGCCGTAGCCCTTGCCGCCACCGGCACTGGCGCGCACCACCAACGGTACCGTCCGCGAGCCGCCGGACATGTAGTGCCACTTGGCGGCCTGGTTCGAGATCTGATCGGAAGCCTGCAGCGCGAAGTCGAAGTACATCAGTTCGACCACCGGACGCAGCCCGGCCATGGCCGCACCAACGGCCGTGCCGCAGATCGCCGATTCGCTGATCGAAGAGTTGAACACCCGCTCGCGACCGAACATCTCCATCATTCCGGCGGTGACGAAGAAGGCGCCGCCGTAATCGGCGATGTCCTCGCCATAGGTGATGACGCGGCGATCGCGCAGCATCTCTTCGATGAGGGCTTCGCGGATGGCATCCTTGTAGGTGATCATGCCCTTGTCGTCGCGCTTAGCGGCGACTGCCGGACCGACCGCGGCGCCCTTGAACTCGGAGGGGACGCTTACTGATTTCGAGTCGGTGTAAAGGTAATCGTAGAGGGCGGTGGGGGCGGGATCAGGGCTGAAGGCGGCACGCACCGCCTGCTCGGCATTGCGGTCGAAGGCGGTCTTGTACATGCCGTCGATCTCGGCCTGGGTGCACACGCCGCAATCGACCAGCTGCTTGGCATAGGTAATGAGCGGATCGATGTCGCGCCATGCCTGCTCTTCTTCTTTGCGGCGGTAGGCCTTGCGCGGATCGGACAGCGAATGGCCGTAATAACGGTAGGTGATCAGCTCCTTGAGCATCGCCCCCGCGCCCATGCGGGCATCGGCGACGGCTTTCTTGAAGCAACGGCGCACTGCCAGGATGTCCATGCCGTTGACGACCTCGGCGTGCATGGCGTTCTGCGCGAAGCCCCAGGCGCGCGCGGCCATGTACGGCACATCGCAGAGTTCGCCGTGGGTCTGACCGGTCATGGCATAGAGGTTGTTGAGCAGCGCGTAGATCACCGGCACGCCGAACTCACGACCCTGCAGGCCATTCTTGAACTGCGGCATGGTCGCCATCTGCAGCGATTCGAGGGTGATGCCGTTAGAGAAGGCGCCGTCACCGACGAAGCTCACCGCGACCTTGCCGTCTTGCAGGTAGCGTGAGGCATAGGCCGCGCCGAGCGCGATCGGCGTGCCGCCGCCGACGATGGCGTTGGCGCCAAGGTGGCCGCAAGAGAAGTCGGCGATGTGCATCGAGCCGCCGCGGCCTTTGCAGTAGCCGTGCTCTTTGCCGAAAAGCTCAGCGATGCAGCGATAGACGTGATCCTTGAGCAGAAAGTCGCGCAGCTCGTCGTCATTCTTGGCGGTGTGCTCAATGGTGTAGTAGGCGACGCGGGCATCCATCTGCGCGCGGTTCATGTGCAGGATGGCGGCGAATCCCTTGGCCATCGAATCGCCGTGGCCGCGATGCGTCGAAGTGATGTAGTCGTCCCAGTTGAGCACCGAGCAGGCGCCTACCGAAGAGGCTTCCTGGCCGATCGAGAGATGGGTGGGGCCCTGGTACTCGTATTTGCCAACCAGGGGCTCGTAGGCGCCCGAACGCAGCTGGTAGATCATTTCCTCGAGGGCGCGTACGGCGCACATCTGCACATAGAGCGAAATTGCTTCGGCCTTGTCGATGGTGCCCTCGGACAATTCCTGCTTGAGGGTAGTTGTGGTCTGGAAGACCGGAATGTCCTGGGCCTTCAGCACCGAAGGGGTGAAGACGGGCATGCAGTCGATCGACAAGACCATGAAAGGGCTCCAGAAACAACGGTTGGCGGTGGCGAGGGCGCACCATAAACCGCAAATTCATCCGCGTCAATACGCAATGAAAGATTTATTCAGGAGTCGACAGGGGGATCCTCTGCGGGGGATCAGTGAGCCAAAAAAGCAGAAACCATTACCTGCATTACGGTTTTCCCAAGGCCCTGACGGCATAGTTGTCGGCGAAATCTCTACGACCATTGCCAAGAGCCCATCGGGGCAAATGGCATGCACGTAGCCACTGCGAAGTGACCGAACGGAGTCAGTCGATCACGTGGACGTGAATGCCATTGCCCCAAGACCGGTTCAAGCTGCCCTGCAAGGAAGTCCCATTCTGTCTATTGCGCCAAAGTTCCGTCTATTGAGTTGTAATAGACGGAAACCACACCGCCAGATGCCTCAGTTGGCAGTAAGCCCGGAACGTTGGTAGCAAGCTAGTCAAGTCGCCAAAGAAATCACGTTAGGGCTTATTTATAAATGCCTTGTGTAAAAAAAATGAAGATCAGACATCGAGCGCCAAGCCGCATGAGGGGTGCCGGTTATCGAGCTTGACGTCATTACGGCGGAAGTAATATGCCACAATGCCAAACTGTAATAGACCGACAATAGTACCGATAGCCACCCGTTTGGCAGCAGCTCAATAAACTGTTGGGCGGAACCAAAAAAAATAATTCCCCCAGGGATCTGCGAAACAGATTGTCGTTCGCATTTCGGTTGAACCATTAGGGATTCCGAAAAACATCAAACATTTCGCAGTCTTGGATCCAATAAACGGCATGAAAACGCCATCATTACGGTCGTTTCATGCCGATTGCACCTTCATATTGCATCAGGGTTTTGATGGTTTAACCTTCAAATAACGATCGCCCAACAAGGCGATGCACTGGAGGCCATATCGCTTGAATTATTGCTACGACGCCAGCCCGCAAAATTCAAACGATACGCCCCCAGTGATCTTAAACGTTGGGCGGAACCAAAAAATAATTGCCCTAGAGATCTGCGAATCAGATTTCCATTCGCATTTCGCTTGAGCCTTTAGAGATTCCGAAAAACATTAGACATCTCGCGGCCCTGGATCCATTAAATGGGGTAAAACGCCATCATTACGGTCGTTTCATGCCGATTTCATCTTCATATTGCGTCAGGGTTTTGATGGTTTAACCTTTAAATTACGATCGCCCAACAAGGCGATGCACTGGAGGCCATATCGCTTGAATTATTGCTACGACGCCAGCCCGCAAAATTCAATCGATACGCCCCCAGTGATCTTAAACGTTGGGCTCTCGAAAATACACTAAAGTTATAAATAAAGTAACGAAACGTCCAAATCGTTCATTTTCCAAAATGGTTTCATCTGTTACAAATTTATTCGGTATAGTATTCACAGCCATTTACGTGATTTTTAATCTGTAATAGGCGGCAATCTGTCTAACACCTGGAAGTACGGCAATCCGCCTATTGCGTAAACGATCGTTAACTTATTCATCTTGACCCATTGAAATTTCTAAAACTCACTCTAAAACGCGATCCGTGATAGGCCGCAAGCGGTACTATCACTGCAAAGGCAGCAATCGGCCTATTACACTGTTGGGCGACTACAAAAAGACAATAACCATAATGAAAATATTCCTATATATAATCCTAGGTGTAACAATTGGGCTCTCGTTAGGTCTTTATGTTGGATTTATTTATTCACAATCAAAGCATGATGATGCATTGAAAATGGGAGAAATTAACGGATGCATAAAGATGACAAAATGGTTGGGAAAATATTTTCTTATCAATAGATCGCAAGGTTTGATATCAAATTCTAAATTAGTGGAATCAATGAACGTTAAAGATGCTACAATTAATGTTGTGGATATTGACGGAAATAGAACCATTCGTATCGTATGGTAAAAATCGCCCAACAAGGCGATGCACCGGAGACCAGTGCTATTAAAAACCCTACGCCGTGCTCAGTCGCTTCGCTCCTTCCGCCGCGGCTAGGGGTTTTTAATAGCACTGGCCCCGGTGATCTTTAACGTTGGGCGGAACCAAAAAATAATTGCCCTAGAGATCTGCGAATCAGATTTCCATTCGCATTTCGCTTGAGCCTTTAGAGATTCCGAAAAACATTAGACATCTCGCGGCCCTGGATCCATTAAATGGGGTAAAACGCCATCATTACGGTCGTTTCATGCCGATTTCATCTTCATATTGCGTCAGGGTTTTGATGGTTTAACCTTTAAATTACGATCGCCCAACAAGGCGATGCACTGGAGGCCATATCGCTTGAAT
>JBIILZ010000050.1:0-26951 GCA_044338255.1 Planctomycetota bacterium
CTCCTCGCGGGGGAGGATCCTCAGGTGACCGGCAGGAGACCCATCAGGGCCGGTCACTTTGGACCCGGCCAGAGTTTTGAGACTGGAAGCGGTCAGAGTTTTGAGACTGCACAGCCTGCGCCAGATCTTCGGTGAGCAGCCGTTCGCTGAGGTGGTCGGCAGCGGTGACGACATCGACCTCGCCCTCACCTTTGTCGCTGGCGGTTCCGGCGAGGCTCTCCTGGGCGCGAAGCAGCTCATCGCCGACGCGCATCCCGAGGTTGCGCACATGGTTGAGCAGGGCGGGGAGGTCGAGGTCGGTCATCGCTACGACCTACCGGCACACCCCGGCGGTGCCATCGCTATCCGCCGGTGACCGGCGGTGGTCAGCGGTTAATCTGCAGTCATGTCGTTGAGTCCTGAAGACCTTGCTGCCATTTCCCAACTCCTCGATCAGAAGCTCGCGGCCCAGGAGGCGGTGTCGCGCCGTCGTCGAAGGTTCTGGCTGTGGTTCTGGGTGCTGATCGGAATCATCTCGACCGTAGCCTCGGCCTGGGCGGCGAAGGTCATGGTCGAACGTGCGCAAGACGAGCTCACGCGCCTCAATCTCGAATTCTCCGAGACCAAGCTCGCCTATCAGCGCCAGCTCGAGCAGAGCCGGCAGCTCCAGGACGAACGTGCAGCGGCGATCAAGGCCGTGCATTACCAGAGCACGACGACCCAGGCCGAGCATGAAGCCGGCCTGCTGAGCAGCGTCATCGGCCTGATCGGCAGCCGCGCGGAGTTCGACAAGAAGTATGCGAACGCCGATTTCAGCGATCCGGCGCAGATGGAGGCCTTTGCCAAGGATCTCAATGGCCTCGTCGATCAGGGCCTGAAGCCCCTTGGGCAGATCGTGCTGCGCAATACCGATCCGGCGCATAACACCGCCAACGAGCAGCTGCGTCAGGATGGGGCGCCGGCAGCTGTCTCATCGGCAGCTGTCACATCCACTGTCACATCGGCAGCTGTCACATCCACTGTCACATCCACGGATCAGCCACCGCGCGAACCCGCCGCGGCCCCGGCCTTGGCAGCACCCAAGTAGGCGCGCGGTTCAGGTCAGCAGTCGGCCCAGCGAGTCCTCGCGTTGCGGTTCGCCGGCAACCTCATCGGCGATGCGCAGGATGTGGGCCGCGAAATCGGGGTCTTCGCCTTCGAGCAGGAAGGGCAGCACGGTACGGAAGTCGGTACGTCGGCACCACTCGCGCATGTAGTCCTCCCAGGACTGCCACATGCGTCGGCGCTGCCGATCCATGCGCTCTTCGTAGACGAGGATGTAGGAACGTTCGAAGAGCGCCACCAGGATGTCGAAGAGGATCAGTTTGCGTTCGCGCTGCTCATCGGTGAGCGGGCGCATGGTGCGCGATGAACGCAGTTGCAGATCGGCATTGTCGAGCACCTGCTTAAGGAAGCCGGCATAGGATTCGGAGAGCTGATGGTAGATCTCCCCTTCGTCGTTTTCGCGTTCCCGCAACTGCTCGAAAACCCAGACCACGATTGCCAACGGCAAGCCGATGACGGTAACTAGGTACGACCAGTCTTCGACGCTGCTCCAGTCCATTACCGGGCCTCTTAGCGATGGGTAACGGGATTGAGATAGATGTCGTCGCCTTCGTTCCAGCTTACGCCCTGGGCCTTGATCAGATCGATCCAGTCATCCCAGCTTTTGATGATCTCGCGCGAAGAGGTGCCTTTTTGCGGCCCGAGGAAGCCGAGGTCTTCGAGCTGCTCGACGAAGGCCGTCGCCTTGTTGTAACCGACGCCCATCTTGCGTCGAAAGAAGTCCGCGCCGCTGCGGTTGTAGCGGTACATGCACTGCACCGCCTCATGGAATTGCCGATCGCTGATCCATTCGCTGCCGCTGGTGCCGGGGGCGGCGTCTTCACCGTCGCCGCTCATGGCCACGGCACCGACCAGGACCTGGTCGTCGTAGGTCGGCGTACCCTGGCTCTTGGCGTGTTCGACGATGGCTTCGATCTCCTTGTCCTTGAGCCACACGCCCTGACCGCGGATCGGGAAGCTGGTGCCCGGCATGAGGAACAACATGTCGCCCTTGCCGAGCAGGTTCTCGGCGCCGGAGACATCGAGGACCACACGCGAGTTGGATTTGTCGACGACGCGGAAGCAGCAGCGACAGGGCAGATTGGATTTGATCAGACCGGTGACGACATCGGCCGAGGGGCGCTGCGTGGTGAGGATCACATGGATGCCGCAGGCGCGGCTCTTGGCGGCCAGGCGCACGATCGATTTCTCGACCTCTTTGTTGACCATCATGAGGTCGGCATATTCGTCGACGAGGACCACGATGTACGGCATGCGCGCGTCACCGTGGGCGAGGTCTTCGAGGCGCAGGCTTTTCTTCGCCAGGCGGAAACGGATCTCATCCTCGCCGAGCGCATTATAGCTGAGGATGTCGCGGACGCCGGTGGCCTTCAGCGCTTCGTAGCGCTCGTCCATGGTCTTGCAGGCCCACTCCAAGGCGGCATGAGCCTTGGTCATGTCGGTGATCGGCGGAGTCAGCAGATGGGGAATATCCTCGTAGCCGGCGAGCTCGACCATCTTCGGATCGATCATGATGAATTTGACTTCGTCCGGGCCCTTGAAGAGCAGGATCGAGCAGATCATCGCATTCATGCACACCGATTTGCCCATGCCGGTGGCACCCGCGACCAGCAGGTGAGGGGCCTTCGACAGGTCGGCGATCATCGGCCGACCCACGGCATCCCGGCCGAGCACGATCGGCAGGATCATGGTCGCAGGATCGATCTCCTCGACCAGATCGCGCATCACCACCGGTTCCTTGACGCGGTTGGGGACTTCAACGCCGATGGTGTTCTTGTTCGGCAGGGGGGCGACGATGCGGATGCCCTCGGTGCCCAGGCGCATCTGCAGGTCTTTCTCAAAACCTTCGACCTTGTTGACGCGCATGCCCTGATCGAGGAGGCGCATCTCGTACTGGGTCACCACCGGACCGCGCGCGGCATTGACCACCTGCACGCCGATGTTGAAGGAGCCGAAAGTCTCCTCGATGATCTTCGAGGTCTGATTCTTTTCCAGCTCATGCTCGGCATCTTTGCGCGCCGGACGGACATCGAGCAGGGTCACCGGTGGCAAGAGATACGGCTCACCGTTGGCGGCGCGCACCGTCGCTGGGCGCGGTATCGCACGCGGTGCGGCGGCGGTGACGGGCTCTTCGACATCGACGTCCTCGTCGTCGACTTCTTCCGCGGCCTCATCCCAAGGTTCCTGCGCCACCGGCGCCGGTACGGCCGCAGCGGTGGACTCGGATCTTTCCTCTGAAGAGGGCGTTGAGGTGGGCGTTGAGGTGGGCGTTGAAGAGGGCACAGATGAGGACTCGACCGGGGCGCGCCGTAGCGGTTCGGCGGCTGCCGTCGCGGTGGGATTGGCTGCCGCCACGACCGCCGGATCCTTCATGTGGTTGCGGATCTTCAGCACCAGGGCCTCGACATCCTCGGGAACCGTGACCTCGCGTTTGTCGATCTTCTCGATGCGCTTGGCGACGGCCTGGATGCTAGTGGTCTGGCGGCGCTTAGGGCCGACTTCGGCCTTGGGAATGAACGGTGTGGTCGAGATGTGCTTGCTGGAATCGCGATCACCGCGTCCGCGTAGTTCGCGCCAGGCCTTGCGCAGGTAACGCTCGAGTCCGAGGTCCATCAGCAGCAGGCCGCAGAAAGCCATGGTCATGAGCGCCAAGGTGGTGCCGCCCGTGCCCAGGTAGCGCCAGACGATACCACCTGGCCACGCCGGACTCACCAGCGTCGAGGGTGGGCCGCAGAGCTTGAAGCCCACTGCTCCGCCAATTCCGCCGAGCTGCAATTGATCCCAGGCGATGAGCCGATTTTCCGCCAGTGAACCAATCGGCAGCAGGTGCAGCAAGCCACACAAGGCCGGCAGCAACACCGCCACGCCGACCAGGCGCCGACCCGGATCGGGCAGGCTGTCTTCGCGCCAGAGGACCATCGCCCAGTGCACGGCGATGATCGGAATGAGCCAGGCAGCTGCTCCCCACAAGGTGATAAGCCCATGCGCCATATAGGCTCCGCCCAAACCCATGAGGTTCGAGCCGGCCGGACTGGCGCCACCGATCTGGGTCGCGGAATAGCTGATCATCGCCAGCGAAAGGAAGAGGGCGGTGACGATCAGGGCGACCGCCGCAACGAGAGCAATGGGGCGGGTCATCGAGGAGTTTGGCAATCAAGACACGTGGCGGTGGGCATCGGATGCCACGCTACTGGAGCAAGCGGGCGGAGCCAGAGTGGTGGTGCACGGACCGCGTCGCGGCGTGACCATTGAACTAACACGGCAACAAGATCCAATGCACGCACACATACGTCTCTGAACGCCTCGTTTCCGTACTTGCCATTGGCATTTCGCTTTCTACTCTGCTCCCCCTCAACGCGGGCCGCGTCGCCCGCCTCCACAGTTCAGGTTAGAGGTATGTATGGCTCATAAGATGGGTACCGGTTCGACCAGCAACGGTCGCGACTCAAATGCACAGCGCCGTGGCATCAAGGCCTTCGGTGGCGAAAAGGTGATCGCTGGCTCGATCATCGTCCGTCAATGCGGCACCAAGTTCAAACCCGGCTTCGGCGTGGGTCTGGGCAAGGACTACACTATTTTCGCCCTCAAGGACGGGGTAGTGAAGTTCCGCAATCGCTTCATCGACGTCATCGTCCCGGCTGCCGTCTCGGCGTAAGCCAGACGCTCAGAACTGCGAAACCCACTACGGCAATGCCGTAGTGGGTTTTCTCGTTTAAACATCACCTGTAACACGTGAGCCCGCTATCGGCGCATCCCCGACGGATCAGTTCACCGGTCTGGGAATCGCCTGCGTGCCCTGGCGCTTGATGCGTGCGGTCATGCTGAATTTCGCTGAGGCCACGGCTGAAATCAGCTGCTTATAATTCTTGAAGCGATCGCTTGGATTCTTGGCTAAGCAGCGCTTGAGCAGATAGGCGGTGCCGGTACTGACTTCGAGGGTGCTATCGAACACCGGCGGCGCATCTTGCAGATGCTTCATCATCATCGCCGCCGTATTCGGCGCCTGATAGGGCGTGCGTCCGCTCATGAGATGGAAAAGCGTGCAGCCGATGGCGTAGATATCCATCATCGGTGAAGGGGGGTGCCCGGTACATTGCTCGGGGCTCATATACGCCGGTGTGCCCACCGCCTTGCCCTTGCTGTCATCATCAATGTAAACGTATTTCCGTTCGCTGAAATCCTCGAAGTCGCCGTAGTCGATATAGGTCGACACACCGAAGTCGACGATCTTCAGGCCCTTGGTGTCACCGAGCGTGAACATCAGATTGGCGGGCTTGATGTCGCGGTGCACCATGCCGCACTTGGCGTAGGCTTGGTCCATGGCCTCGGCCAGTTGGGCCACGACCCACAAGACATCGACTTCAGGCATCTTGCCATTCTGGGTCATCCAGGCCTTGAGATCGACGCCATGAACATGTTCCATCAACAGGTAATCGCGATCGCGATAGCTACCCTTGCCGGCGAAGAACGGGAACGCGGGATGCTCGACCTTGGCCAGGGCGGTGCATTCCCCTTGGAAGCGGCGGACCGCCCCAGGCCGGCGCATGTCCTGGTCGGAGAGGATTTTCAAAGCGAGGTTGCGATTAGTCAGGCGATCCTGGACTGCGTAGACTTCGCCCATCGCCCCGGCGCCGATCGGGCCGAGCACGGTATACGAACTGTCGATCAGGGCCCCGACCTCGAGTGATGGCGCGCGTGGCTCGGGTGTCGCCGAGGCCGGCTCGGGCCGTGGTCGGCGGATCGGTCGGGTCGGAGGGTTGGCGGTAGCCGTCTGCGGATTCTTGCGAAACGATTTGGTCGTCTCTTGGAGCTTTTCGCGGAACAGGTCGCCGAGGGCATCGGATCCGATGGAGGTTGTCTTGCCGCGTGAATCGTTGGTAATTGATGTTGAGGTGCCCGGTTGTCGCGCGGTACGCTGCGTGGGGCGGGAGCCCTGCACAAGCAGATCCCCCGCGCCGTGGCCCTCGAACGGATTGTCTGCAAAAATACCGTCGAGGGCCGCGAGCAGCTCGCCGTAAGAGGAAAAACGTTCGCGGGGGGTCTTGGCCAGACAGCGGGCGACCAGATTGGACACCTCCAGCGGGCAGGTCGGCGCGAGGTCGCGCAAGACCGGCGGCGCTTCGTTGCAATGCTTGATGAGAATCTCAACCGGCGTCCCTTGATGAAAGGGCGGCCTTCCGGTGATGAGATAGAAGAGTGTCGCTCCCAGCGCGTACAGATCGGTATGAAAGGTCAGGTCGCGATTGCCGCGCGCCTGCTCCGGCGACATGTAGAACGGCGTACCCAGGACCATGCCGGTCATGGTCAAGGCTTCGCCCTCATCATCGACCGTCCGGCTCAGACCGAAGTCGACGACCTTGACCGACCGCAACACGCCACCGACGATATCGACGACGATATTCGCCGGCTTGATGTCGCGATGGATGACGTGGGTGGACGCGTACGCGTAGTTGAGTGCGTGGGCCACCCGACGAATGATTTCAACCGATAGCTCCCAGCCGAGCACGCCGTCGTTGTACTGATCGCACGAGCGGCCGCTGGCGACATCCATAACGATGAAGATCGACGCGCCCCAATAGCCGGCCTCATGCACGCCGACGATGCCCGGATGGATCAATTTCGTGGTGATCGCACATTCGCGAACGATACGGTCGACGAAGCTCCTGGGATGCCCCTGGGTATCGATGAGCTTGATCGCATAGGTTTCGGGAGCGCCGGGTTTGACGCCCATGAACACCGAACCATGGGCACCCCGGCCCAACAATTGCCCCAAGAGATAGCCCTGGACGAGGTCGCCGCTGCCGGGCTCCTTTTCCAGAGGGTCCATCATCATTGTTTCATCGGTGTTCATCAGTCATCCAGAGAAAAGGTGCGTACCTCGATCCAACCTTTGAGGAGGGTGTAGATCGTCCTTTGATGACAAATTGTAACAATTCAAGCATTGGAGACTGAATAAATCTGTGTGAGCTACTGCAGCTGAAGCATTGAGGGTTAAATAGATCTGTATTAGCTTCTGCGACAGTAGCATGAATCAGCTCTATTACGGACATTTTTTGTCTTGAATTATGGACATCCGGTTATTTTTTACCGCGTCCGAACATCTGCTTCAATATCTGCTCACCAAGACTGCCCAGATCAGCCCGAAAGGCGCGACCGTGGCTGACCTCGGTGAGCTGGGCCACGAAGCGTTCGAGGTACGGATCGGAAGCGACCATGAATACCGTGAGATCGATCTTCAGGCGGGGGAAGCGCGCCGCCTGCTTCAAGGTCGCGGTGACGATCTGCGGATCCAGGCCGTAGCTCGAATTGATCATCAGCTGCCGCTGACGGCCATGGCCTTGAAACAACGCTGTGGGTTTGCCGTCGGTGATCATCACCACGCGTTTGTTGGGCTGGTGCTTCTTGATGAGGATTTCGATCGCCCGGCTTAGCGCTTCACAGGTATTGGTATGGAACGGGCCGTTGCTGATCCCGGGCAGATCGGCCACCGTCACTTCCCGCACATCGTCGCCGAAGAGCAGGATATTGAGCGTGTCGCGGGGAAAGCGCCGCTGGAGGAGCTCGGCATAGGCGAGGGCAACCTGCTTCGCCGGGGTGATGCGATCCTCGCCATAGAGCGTCATGCTATGGCTGACGTCGATGAGCATCACCGTCGCCGCTCCGGTGCTCGCGTCGCGCTCGCGGGTGACGAGGTCTTCCGACTGCAAGGCCTCGCCGCCAGCACGCAGGTGATTGAGCCAGGAATCGGTGTAGGCGATGTCTTCGGAGGCATCGCCCGAACGCCACGGCCGGGCGGCGCCGTTGAGATCGCCGACGGTTCCCGGCTGGGGCAGGGGGTGATCGCCTACTCCGCCCGACTTGAGCTTGCCGAAGACCTTCTCGAGCGCGCTGGTGCGCACCTGCTGGCTGCCACGGGCGGTGAGTTTGCGTTCCCCGGGATTGCCGCTGATGATCTTCTGCGAGCGCAAACGCTCCTCGAAATCCTTAGCGTCGAAGCCGAGCTGCTGGCGAAATTGCTCGCTGAGCTGGTCGAACTGGGCGAAGGCCTCCTCGACGTCGGCGTTGAGGATCAGCATCAATTGCTGGAACAGCTCATCGATGCGCTGCTCGCGGTTGAGGCGGTTCGCCAGCTCCCGCCAATCGAGATGGAGATAGGCGTAATCCATGATTCAGGTGCCCGGTGTCCAGATGCGGCCGGCGAGCGCGGCTTCGACCTGATCGAGATGATGGTTGGCGTGGCCCGCGACGCGCGTTGCCAGGTCGCGCAACGTCAGCCGGCCGTATTCGCTATGAATGCCGGCGCGTTCCCACTCCGGCTCGGTGACCGCGCTCAGCAACTCGTCCAGCGCCACGCGCTGGGCGGTGAAGAGTCCGGCGGCGATCGCCAGCGAGCGTTCGGGGTAGGTTAGGCGCGCCGTCCAGCGGTCAGGGTCGATCCCCCAATAGAGCGGCTTGGCATCGGCGAGCGCACGCTTCAAGCGGTCATGAAAGACGCTTTCGACGTCGACGATGTGCAGAAGCACCTGCCGCGCCGTCCATTTGCCGGGGGCATAGGCCCGCGCCAGAGCTTCCGGGGCGGCGGCGAAGGCCGTCGTCAAGCGTGTGGCCGAGCGCTCGAGGTGCGTGCTTAGATCCTGGTTCATGAGCGTCGCCCTTTCTGCTTACGTGTCATCAGCGACGCCAAGAGATCCGAATACACCAGGCCGCGCAGGCTATCTTCGCGGGCCAGGCCGCCGCCGTGGAAGAGGCCTTCGAGGATGAATTCCTGCCACAGCTGTGCCTCCTCGGGAGGATGCTTGAGGAGCCTGAGCGCGATCTCGGCGAGATCGGGAACCTGGGCCAGGGCCTGGGTATGTTCGGCATCGCTGGTGCGATCGCTGAGCACGACACGATTGCCGTCGGCGAACCACCGCAGGATGCCCTTCCATGGGCCCTTGTCGCGCTCGTCCTCGTCATCAGTGATCACCGCTGGCAGGCGCTCGTTCCACAGCGTCTTGGTGGCTTCGCTGAGCACGTGCCAGCCGACCTTGAGCGGGCCTTCCTGCTCGCCCTCATAGGCCAACTCGATCTTCCCGGTCATCGCCGCCAGCGTTGCCGGCAGATCGACCAGGCGCGCCCGCGGCTGGCGTTCACCCCAGCGCAGCCCGCGCACCAGAACATTGGCATGCAACAGTTCGCGGGCGGCCACCGTCAGTCGCGCGCTGACGCCGCTGGCGGCATCGACGAACTCGCTGTGTCGGGCGGCGCGCGCGGCTTCCTCGATGAGGTGGTCGAAGAGCTCGGGGATCACCGGCAACACCCCGGCAGCGCTATCGAGCGCAGACTCTTGACGTAGGATCGCCACGCCTTCGTCGCGGGTCTTGGGGTAGTGGGTCAGGACTTGGCTGCCGATGCGGTCTTTGAGCGGGGTAATAATCTGGCCGCGCGAGGTGTAGTCCTCAGGATTGGCGGTGAACACCAGCATCAGATCGAGCGGCAGGCGCAGGGGGATGCCGCGGATCTGCACGTCCTGCTCTTCGAGGATATTGAACAGCGCGACCTGAATGCGCGGGCTGAGATCGGGCAGTTCGTTGATGCAGAAGATCCCGCGATTGGTGCGCGGGACGATGCCGAAGGTCACCGCCCGCAGGTCACCAAGGTCGTAGCCCTCGCGATGAGCGCGGATCGGATCGATGTCGCCAATCAGGTCGGCGACGGCGACGTCGGGGGTGGCGAGCTTTTCGCCGTAGCGATCTTCGCGCGTCAACCACATGACTTTGGCGGCATCGCCATGGATGGAGATCAGTTCCTCGGCCACCGCGCCGACCGGCGCCAGGGGGTGCGAACGCAACGGATCGCCCGCCAGGGCCGGTACGCGTTCATCGAGGAATGCCGATAAAGCCCGGGCCAAACGCGTCTTCGCCTGTCCGCGCAGGCCGAGCAGCAAGAGGTCATGGCCAGCGAGGATGGCGTTGACCACCTGCGGGATGACGGTGTCGGCGTAGCCGATCAGACCCGGGAAGAGCTCATCATACGAGGTCCCGCGGGCGAGGGCCGCGACGAGGTTCGCACGCAGCTCCTGTTTGACGGTGCGCGGTGCGTAGGCGGGTTGTTGGGCGATTTCACCACGGGTGGTAGTCATGCCTCTATCTCGGGCATCGGCGGCCCGAGACAACCATCTATCGACGCAGGAGCGCGGAAACGTCCATCCGCAGATGGGCGAGCTTAGTCCACCGGCGGAGAGTGGATGACCACATCCGGTTCGATCTGCTCGCCGCGACGTAAACCTTGGAAGGTCATGGTCCAGGTATAGGTGTAGCTGCCGACCGTGGTGGGGAATTCCCAGCGCAGAGTGACCTCGCGGGATTCCCCGGGGGCGAGTTCGATGCGCGCGGCCTTGGCCTCGGTCTGCTCGACAGTGCCCGTCCACGGTGTCCACGATGAACGCGCCGGACCATCAGCAGTCTGCTTGAGGTTGGCGGTTTCAAGGGTGATCTGCACGGCTTCCGGGCCGCTGCGCAGCGCCACCAGGGGCACCGTGCCGCGGTTTACGAAGCGCACCGTGGCATAGAAATGCCGCTGACTCTGCTTGAAATACAGCAGCTTGGCACTGATCTGGGCGATCTCGACAGTGGGCGAGCCTTCGACGGTGTAATAGCGCTCGATGCGCGTCGGCGAACACGCGCTGAGGGCCACGAGGCAGAGAAGGATGCCGGTACTGAGCAGCGCACGCATGGGGCGCAGCCTACAGCGGCCAAGCGCCATGCCACCCACGCTTGCCCCGCCCGCTGCCGGACGCACAACGCTCGCCATGGATCAGGATCCCAGCCGGCGTTTATCGTTCACGATCGAGAAGCAGATCCGTGACCAACGCGTGGATGCGCTCGGGCGAATACACGCCGCCTACGAGCAGCTGGCAGAAGCCCTGATCGAAGGCGCGCGCGGCCGCGGCTGGCTGGGCAGCGATCCGCTCGAAGCCCTGCGCGTGGTCCTCGCCCCGGACCCCGAAATGCAGCGTCTGGGCTCCGCCACTGGCGACTTGTGGTTGGCGTTCTTCGCCTGTTTCCGCTCCGACGAACAGGCCTTTGAAGCGCAATCCTTCCGCGCCCAGGCCGATGAGCTGAACCGCCGTCTGGCGCTGGTGCCGGCGGGTGAACGCCCTGATCCGCAGCTGACCTTGGATCTGCTGGTGGCGCTCGAACAGCTCTGGCATCAGCGTCACGCGGTGATCAACCAGCGCCTCGATCAGCTCATCGGCGACCTCGGCAACCATCAGGCGCAGCTCGGCTCGGCGCAGCTCTCGACGGCCCATGCCCAGGATGAACTCGGCCGCGCCAGGCAGGTCCTCGAAGGCGCGGCGCTCGCCGCCGGCCTGGCCCTGCCCGCTGACGAACAGCCGCTCGATCGCCTGACACGGATCCTCGCCCACTATCGAGGTCTGAGCCAGTCGGCCGAAACCGCCACCCGTGAGACCACGCGGGCTTTCGCGTTGTTCATCAAGGCCGTGCGCGCCGTCGCCACCCGCGGCGAGATCCCGCCCCTACCGCCCGAGGCGCAGGCGGTGGTCGATGCCGTGCGCGCCCTCGATGACGCCCGTCGCGACCAGGAGAAATCCATTCGCGAGCTGAAAGGCCAGGTCGCCACGCTCGAAGCCCAGCGCCGCGAACTGCTCACCAACCTCGATCACCGTGAACGCCGCATCACCACCCTCGAACACGGCGACGCCTCGACCGACGAACGCCTGGCGCTCTACCGTCAGGCATTCGCAGTCTGGGAGAGCGGTGGCGATCCGCGCGCGGTCCTGGAGCAGGTGCGCACCATCGAACGCGTGGTGACCTTTTCCAAGCCCGATGCCGAACAGCTCATCAAGGCCCTCGACCGCTGTCACGCCGACCTGGTCCGCGGCTTGAGCGATCTCTACGCCCTGCAGCCGCTGATCGACGATCCCAAACGCTATCGCCCGCGCAGCTTCCTCGGCTTCGGCGGAAAATCGGAATACGATCTGAAGAGCGTACCCGGCCTGGCGGAGGCCCTGCGCGATGGCGGGCGCGACCTGCGCGTCTATGCCCAGCGCGCGCGCTGGGCGGTGGGCGTACAGGATATCGCCCGTCAGGTGGCGCGCATCCGCGCGGTGTTCAAGGAGCTGGTCAAACTCGTCGCGCATTGGCGTGAAAAGCTCGGCGATCCGCCGCCGGTATCGATCTCGATCTCGCTCGATGGATCGAGCGGCGTGCTGGCCTTACCGGCGATCGTCGCCACCGATCTCGAAGCCATGCTCAAGCGCAAGACCAAGGTCGGTCCGGCGGCCACGGTGTTGGCGCCGATCCTTGAGGAATGCGTGGCCTTGTATCATCTCACGGTGTGCCAGGCCAAAGGAACGGCGATCCCCCGCAGTCAGCCGGGCGCCAAGCGCGAGAGCCCGATCCAGCAGGTGACGCGGCTTACCACCGAGCTCAGCGAACTCGCCGGCACCTGCGAGGCGGCCTTCGGTGAAGCCGCCCAGCGCGACTTCGTGCTCGAAGACGCCGACGCCAGGCTGCTCGCCGAAGAGCATCTTCTGCGTGGGACGCTCAGCGTCCTCGACGCCGCCTGTGCCGAGCTGCTCGGGCATCATGGCGTGCCACCGGCAGCGCCCGGGGCCAAGGCCGGCGCCTCCTTCCCGGCCCTGCCGGTAAAGAAGGACATCGCCGGCATCGGCGTCGCCCTCGAACTCCGCGTGGCGTGGTGGGAAGATGTCGCGCGCTATCGCTTCGCGGTTGGCTGAGCCTCGCTCGCCGCCGTCAGCATCCCCTACAGCCGCAACCACAGGTATGCCTTGAACGAGGCGCGTCGCGGCATTTTTCTGCCGTAAGCCGCTCCCTACCGTAAGCCGCTTGTTCCAGACGGTTGAAAACGCAACAACCCCGGACCTGAGGTCCGGGGTTGTTGCGTTTTCAATGGAAAAAACCAGATCAGGTCAGCTTGTTGTCGATGAAGCCTTCGAGCTTCCGCGCCCGCGTCGGGTGCTGGAGCTTTTTGATCGACTTGGCTTCGATCTGACGGATGCGTTCACGCGTCACGTTGAAGCGGCGACCGACTTCTTCGAGGGTGTAGGTATAGCCATCGACGATGCCGAATCGCAGGCAGATGATTTCGCGTTCACGATCGCTGAGGGTGTCGAGCACTTCCGTGATCTTCTCCTTCAGCAATTCATTCGAGCTGATGTTGGCGGGGTTCTGCGTCGACTTGTCTTCAAGGAAGTCACCGAAGTTGCAGTCGTCACTGTCACCGATCGGACGATCGAGCGAGATCGGGTGCTTGCAGGCGTGGATGACGCGCTTGCATTCCTGGACGCTGATGCCGGCGCGCACTGCGACTTCCTCGATGGTGCCTTCGCGGCCGGTATCCTGAAGGATGTCCTTCTGGATCTTCCTCAGTTTGCCCATGGTCTCGATCATGTGCACCGGGATGCGGATGGTCCGCGCCTGGTCGGCGATCGCGCGGGTGATGCCCTGGCGGATCCACCACGTGGCGTAGGTCGAGAACTTGTAGCCGCGCTTGTACTCGTACTTCTCGACGCCCTTCATCAGGCCGGTGTTGCCTTCCTGGATGAGGTCGAGGAAGGACAGGCCGCGATTGCGGTACTTCTTGGCGATCGAGACCACCAGGCGGAGGTTGCCGCAGGAGAGCTTCTGCTTGGCATCCTCATAGGCGCGGAAGCGCCGTGAAACGGCCATGCAGCGCTCAAGGAAGCTGTCGATCGGCTCGCCGACGATGTCGGAGATCTTCTCGAGCTCGAGTTCTTTTTCCTTGGCGACCTTGGGCTTGTTCTTGCGGTTCTGCTCGACCTCGCGGCGGATGCGCAGGACCTTGCGGCGCAGATCGAGCATCTCGTCCTTGGTCTGGATGACGGTCTTGGCGTCGAGCTCCATCTCTTCGAGCATGCGGTAGGCACGCGTCAGGCGATTGCGCAGCAGGCGTTCGTCACCGGCGCGGATCTCGTCGGTGCCGTAGTCGTTGGCGACGACATTCAGCGTCTGCTGGCTGACGTGCTGTACGAGGCGCGCGAGAGTCGTGAGATGGGTGGCGGCGCGATCGAGGAACACGTCACGCGACGGCGAGCTGCCGTGGCTCTTGGCGTTCTTCTCTTGCTGTTCCTTGATCTCCTTCTGTTCTTCGACCCACTGGATGCCGGCCTTGATGCCCATCGTGGTGCTCATCGCCTTGCGCCGGAAACCTTCACGGAAGATTTCGATCGAACGTGCGTACTCGATCTCCTGATCGCGGGTCAGGAGGGGGATCTCACCCATCTGCGAGAGGTACAGGCGGACGGGGTCGTCGTTCTTCTCGCCGGGCTCAACATCGTCGCCTTCGCCGGCGGGCGCCAGACGTTCGAAGCGGCTGGTGCCGGGTTCGACTTCGCCATCGCCGCCGTTGCCTTCTTCGGCTTCTTCGGTTTCGATGTCGTCGGCGCCGCCGTCTTCGGTCAGTTCGACGCCACGGGCTTCGAGCTGTTCGAGGATCTGGTCGAGGAGCTCCGGATCATTCATCGCATCCGGGAGCAGCGCATTGAGCTGGTCGTAAGTGACCGAGCCCTTGCCCTTGCTGGTCTTCACGAGATTGGTGACGACGTCCTTGATCGACATCGGTTCGCCGGTGCCAGGAGCAGCCGGCGCCTCGGTAGCGACGGCAGCCGGCGCATCGGCGGCTTCGTCCGTGGCTTCGTCGGGTTCGGCTACGGCCACCGCCGACTCGACGACAGCTGCGGTTTTGCCATTCTTTTCGGCCTTTTTAGCGGCGGGCTTGGCAGCCGGCTTCACCGCTGGTTTGGCGGCGGGCGCTGCCTTCTTTTCCGCGGCGGGCTTCTTGTCGGCTTTTTCAGCCTTCTCAGCCTTCTCAGCCTTCTCAGTTTTGCCGGTTTCAGCCTTTTTCGGAGCCGCCGGGGCCTTGGCCGCGGCGGGCGCCTTGGGCTTCAGCTCTTTGCTGTCTTTGCTGTCTTTGCTGTCTTTGACTTCTTTTGCCACTTCTTTGGCCGGGGAAGCCTTGGCCGGAGCAGCCTTCGGGGCAGCGGCTTTGGGAGCGGGCTTGGGCGCCGCTTTGGCGACGGCAGTCACGGTTTTTTCGACGCTGTCGGCCTTGGTAGGCTTTTCGGTCTTGGCGGTGATGGGCTTGGTAGGGGTCTTGGACATGTGCTTTTCGCTGGAGGTCTGATAGCCAATAGTCGACTACACCACCACGCATCGGCCTAAAAGTCGATCCACCACACTCTCGGCGGGGGCACCTGTCGGCCCGCGGGGCGGGGTTGTCGAAGTAATTTTATGGGACGGGGAAAATCCGATCAAGGGGCGGGCCGGACCGGACCGGTGGCCTGTAGACGCCAGAAATCCGCGGCTGCAGGGACCTTGTCCCAGGAACCTTCCCAGCGCCCGCCGATCCTCTGCAACGAAGTCAGGCGCCGTAGACCATCCAGACCGCGTTCGATTTTGGGCGGCAGAATCAGCCGTTCAAGACTATGGCCTGCCCCTTGATCATCGCTCAACGGACGCACATCGGTAATGCGTGTACCGGCCATACGCAGCTCTTTAAGCGGCAATAATCGCAATGGGCCGATGTCAGCGATCGCCGTCCCATCAAGGATGAGGCTCGTCAGCGGCTTGCCCACCAGCGGCTTCAGATCAGTCACCGGGGTATTGGTCAGATCGAGGGTCGCCAGCGGCATGCCCTTGAGCGGACTGAGATCGGAGACCCGACTATCAGCCAAGTTCAGCATCGAGAGCTGCGCACCCTGCAAGGTCGCGATCGAGGTCAGGGGACTGCGCCACAGATCCAGCCGCGCCAGGGGCATGCCGATCAGCGGCGAAAGATCGGTCACCGGCAGGCCGCTGAGATCGAGTCGCGTCAGGGCCATGCCTTTGAGCGGTTCGAGATCGGCAATGGCGGTGCCGGTGATGGTCAGCTCATTCAGCGGCATCCCTTGCAACGGCCTGAGGTCGGTGACGCGCGTGCCCGCGAGGCGCAACGAGGTCAAGCGCATACCGCGCAGGGGAGCAAGGTCCGCGACCAGGGTTCCGGTGGCATCGAGCTCGGCCAATTTCAGACCTTTCAACGGGACCAGGTCCTGCACCCGCGTGCCGGCCATCGACAGCGTGGTGAGGGGCATGCCCACCAGCACCGCCAGGTCCTGGACGCGGGTCCGCGTGATGCGCAAGGTCGTCAGCGGCAGACGCTCAAGCGAGTTCAAGTCAGCGACGGCGGTATCCGTCAGATCGAGCTCCTCGAGCGGGAGGCTCGCGAGAGAGGTCAGATCGACCACGCGCGTATTGGCCAGACGGAGAACGGTCAGCGGCAGGCCGGCGAGGGGTTCGAGATTGCGCACCGGGGTGTCGGTGAGATCCAGGCTGATCAGCGGCATGCGCTTCAGCGGCGTGATGTCGAGGGCCTTGGTATGCGCCAGCGACAAGTAGGCGATGGGCAAGCCTTCGAGCGCTGACAGGTCGTAGACATCAGCACGGCCGGACAGGCCGGTGAAAGTCAATTTGCCGTCCTTGTCGGCGCTGAAGCCGCTCTTGGTACAGCCAGGCCACTGCTTTTCCAAGCGTACGCGGTACATCAGCATCAATTCGCGACCGGATTGATAGAGGCTTTCGGCGATGGTGTAGGCGCCTTGGCGCACCAGGGCATCGGCGATCGCCGTCAGGCGTTCGCTGGAACGCTCGCTTCCCGGGCCGTCGACCTGGCGATGGACGTTGTCATCGTTGGGCTGTCCGGCCCGACGCACCAGACCGAGCATCAATTTGCCATCGGCGTCGTCGGGCTTGCCCTGCACATAGGCCGAGAGGGCGATGGCGGCGGCGGTCCAGTCCTGTTCGCGAATGGCCAGCTGCGCCGCCAGCAGACGGGCCTCGGGTAGGGCTGGATCATACTGGATAGCGAGGTCAATATCGGCCTGGGCCTCGGGGAAATCCTTGAGATCGACTGCCCGCTTGGCCTTGGCGACCAGTGCCGGGGCCGCCCGGCGCTGGTCGGCCGCCCGCCGTCCCTGTTCAATCTTCAGCTCGCTCAGGCGGGTCTCGGCGACGCGCGCCGATTGCTGGTATTTGTGGCGCTCCTTGAGGATGGCATTGAAGAGGAAGATGGTCACGACCACGACGATGAGCACGCAGACGATGATCGCCGTCACCACTTCCTGGTTCCGGCGCATGAGCTTCACCAGGGCTTCCCAGGTCGAGTCCTCCTTGGCGCTCACCTGGCGATCATCGAGGTAGAGCTCGATATCGGAGCGCAGCGCCAGGACGCTCTGATAGCGGTCGGCCTTGTCGCGGGCGAGGGCTTTCAAGGCGATCGCCGAAAGCTCCGGTGGGATCGTGCGCTCGGGGGCGCGGCTCTGCGGGGCGAGGATGCGACCGGCGATGACGTCGTCGAGGATCGTCCGTACCTGACGTCCGCGCACCGGCGGCGAGAGCGTGAGCAGCTCGTAAAGGATCGCCCCCAAGCTGTAGATGTCGGAGCGCTCATCGACCTCGCTGAGGGCGCCCCGCGCCTGTTCCGGGGCCATGTACGCGGGGGTGCCTTCGATCAGCTTGCCATCGACTTCGCCGCCTTGTGAGGCGAAGCCTTCGACCAGCACCTTCAGGCGTTCATCGGTTGCCAGGGGCCGATGCGGATCGGGCATGACCAGAGACTTGCGCCCGACGCCCTTGCCGGCGGCGAGCTGGCCGAGGTTGGTGGCGCGCACGTGCTGATGCGTCCATTGCTTGGCACTACCGGTGCGGCCGACGGCGACTTTCGCCAAGCCCCAATCCATCACCAGCACTTCGCCGAAGTCGCCGACCATCAGATTGGCGGGCTTGAGATCGCGATGGATGACGCCGCGATCATGAGCGAAAGCAATAGCATTGAGCACCGACAGATAGATGCCCAGCATCCGCGTCAGGCTGTGTTCGGGGGCCGCCGTGGGATCTGCCTGGACCACCGCCGCCACCGCCGGCGTACGCTGCTGGTCGAGGATCTCGGCCAGGGATTTGCCCTTCACCAGCTTCATGGTGAAGAACAGGCGGCCATCGTTGTCGACTCCCAGATCATGCACCGGCACGATGTTGGGATGTTCAAGCTGGCCAGCGATCTGGGCTTCCTCGACGAAGCGCTGACGCGCATGATCCTGCTGATCGGTGAGCAGGATCTTCATCGCCACATCGCGGCGGATGTCGCGATCGACCGCGCGCAGGATCACGCCCATGCCGCCGCGCGCGATCTCGCCGGCGACGACATATTTTTCCTCGCCAGGGCGCTGCGTGAGTAGCTCATCGACGGTGGCCCCGCTCACCGCCGTCGAACCAGTACCGGAGCGCGCCTTTTGCGTCGGCAGGGTGGTGGTGCTACCGGTGGCGATGCGTTCGAGCGACGCCGAGGGATGCTCGAGGGTGACGCCGCCCTCCATGCCCACATGACTGAGGCTGGCCTTCGGACCGACCACCGACGCCGGCACCGCCGCCGCACGCGAAGGCGAATCATCGGGCAGATAGACCACGGAATCCTGATGACCGACCTGGATGGTGACGGTCTCGGGATTGCTTTCGGCGTGTTTATCGAGCGCGGTCGGCCCCTTGAGCTCGTTCGCTGAGGCGGCCGCTGCGAAGGTTGCCGCACAGGTCGGGCAGCGCCGTGGCAATGGCGCAACCACCAGCGCACCGCACCTCGGGCAGGTGTGCGACCGTGGTCCCGGCTGGTAGGTGGTGGTGGACATAAAGCTTCGACTGACCCCGTGCGAGCAAGGGATTGTCATAGCCATCGTGCCCTTGCAAATGGCGGCTCAGGCCATCGGCTGCTCACCCTATGAGTAACTCGCCCAGTCCTGCCCCCTTGCGCTGTGTAGTCAGCGTCTCCGGCATTCGCGGAATCATTGGCGAGACGCTGAATATCGATGAATTGTTGCGTCTGGCGGCAGCTTATGGGACTGCCATCGCCCCCGGCGGAACGGTGGTACTGGGCCGTGATAGTCGTCCTACTGGAGCGTTGGTTGCACAGGCGGTGGCGGCCGGGTTGAGGGCGGTGGGTTGTCGTGTGGTTGATATCGGACTCGTGCCCACGCCGACGGTGCCGATCATGATCACTGAGCTGGAGGCCCAGGGCGGCATCCAGATCAGCGCCTCGCACAATCCGGCGCAATGGAATGCGCTGAAATTATTCACCGGCGAAGGGCGCAATGTCGACCAAGCCCAGCTCGATCGGGTGCTCGCCGCCTACGCCGTGGCCCCGAACTGGCAGGGTTACGCAGAATGCGGCGGCTACCGCAGCATCGATACCGCCATCGACGTGCATCTGCAGCGGGTCCTGCGCGTCGTCGATGTCGATCTGATCCGCCGCGCCCAGCTCACCGTCGTCCTCGATAGCGTGAATGGTGCCGGTTCGGCGATCGGTCCGAAACTGCTCGCCGCCCTTGGCTGCCGCGTGGTGCCGCTGTACACCCGTCCGGATCAGCTGTTCCCCCGCGATCCCGAGCCGACGGCAGACAACGTCCGTCATCTCGGAGGAGTGGTGCGGGCGATGAATGCCGACATCGGCTTCGTTCAGGATCCTGATGCCGATCGCCTGGCGGTCATCGATGATCGCGGGACCTACCTGGGTGAGGAGTATACCCTGGTCCTCTGCGCCGCCGCGCGTCTTGCCGCCGAGCACCTCGCCGGAACCAAGAATCTCGTGGTCTGCACCAATCTCTCGACCAGCCGCATGCTCGAAGACGTCGCCGCGCGTTTCGGAGCGCGCGTGGTGCGCGCCAAGGTCGGCGAGGCGCACGTGGTGGGCTCGATGCAGGCCGAGCAGGCGGTGATCGGCGGCGAAGGCAATGGCGGGATCATCGATCCGCGCGTGGTCTGGGGCCGCGATAGCCAGATCGGCATGGCCCTGGTCCTCGAATACCTCGCCCGCGCGAAACAGCCGTTGTCGGAGGTGGTCAATACCATCCCCCGCTATGCCATCCACAAAGAGAAGGTCGGTCTCGACCGCGCCGGGGTCACCCGGGCCATCGCCAGCGTACGTGAGCACCCGCTGGCGCAGGGGGCCGAGATGATCGTCATCGACGGCCTCAAGCTGGTCTGGCCCGATCGCTGGGTGCATCTGCGCGCTAGCGGCACCGAGCCGATGAGTCGGGTCATCGCCGAAGCCCCGACCGCCGACCAGGCCCGCGAATTGTGCGCCGCCGTGCGCGCCGCCATGGGCGGGGTCGAGGTCCTGAGCGGACATTGATCTTTGGAGATAGGCTTGGTCGGCTGGTGGCTCACTTTCCGGGCTGGGTACTGAAACAACCCTGCTCAGGGTTGCATTGCCAGTGGGTCTTCAACCATGGCCGGCGGAGTCCCGCTGGACGTGTCTCCTGATCCGTTCTGTTTCCGTTTTTCCACCGCCAGCCAAACGATCCGCCCCATGGCCACACAAAATTGGTCGATGTCCCTTACCGGTTACCCGGCCCATGCCCGTTCCGGGACGCGCGTCGTCGGCGTATCGCACATGAGTACCTTCTCAGCGATGCGCGTTGCCGAGGCCATGGGCCTGGGCAGCGGCTGGCTGTTCGCGGAAGGCGCGCAACCCCAGCTCGAGGGCTTCCGTTCGGGCGCCCCGCAAGCGGTATCGCTGGGGCAGATGCTCGCCGCGCAGATGGTGGTGCAGACCGAGGGTCTGGCCAATGGCTCCCTGGTCTTCGCCGCCGCTCCCGCCGAGGATGGCGCGCCCCTGTCGGGCCGTTCGCTGATCGCCTGGGCAGAAGCCAAAGGCCAGCCGTGGGTCGAGGTCATCGATAACGAAGTCTGCTATTGGGGCGGCCTCGACGATCAGCGCCTGGGGAAATTGCTGACCTGGTTCCTCTGCCAACGGCCGCTGACCCTCGAATGGAAGAAGCAGGTCATCGAAGCGCGGACCTTCGCACGTCTGCGGCACGGCCTGTTCGAACACGGCTGGACCCGCAATCTCGGACTCGTGGTCCCCGGCAAGCATCAAGATCTGTGGGCCGGGCTGCATCAGACGTGTCTGCTTGAACATGGGAAATTGCCGCTGCCGACGCGGGTCGCCGTCGGTCTGCGGATCCGCGCGGACCTCGGTGAATTCACCGCCCGTGACATTCCCGACCGCTGCCCGATCAATGATGAATCGGGTAAAGCGCGCCTGCTCTCCGGGGAATTCTAGTCCATGCCGCGAGTGGCGATCATCGCTCTGGTTCTGATCACCATCATCACCGGTGCGCTTTTCGCCTGGCCACAGGTGCGCGGCTATTGGCAGTTCGAACGCACCACGGCGCGCATCCTCGATGTCATCCCCGAGACCCTCGCCGATGGCCGGGTGCGGCTCTCGATCGCCTATGAATACGACCTGCCGCGCGATCCGCAGAAGTCCCAGCGCCAGACGTCCCTGGGCTGGCAGATCGGGGATGCGTTTTTCCGTCCGATGGAAGATCCGCTCATCGAGTCTGCTCGCCTCGATCCCTTGACCCGTTTGCTGCTCGATGCCGATGCTCCGGCAAGGCGCCTGCGCACGGTGTTCTTCAAAGCCAACGATCCCGTGGGGACTGCGTTCATACTTGATGAAAGCGCCGCCGTACCCGCCAATCGTCTGCAATTCGGCGCGGTGCTCATTGGCATCGGCCTGCTCGGCGGATTCTATGCCTGGCGACGGGGAGGAACATGATGCACCCAATCTCACTTTTTTTGGGGCTGCTGCTGCTGGCCTGCCAAGGTCGGATGCTCGCCGCCGAGGATCTCAGCCCGGCGTTGCCGGCTGGTACCTGGGAAGTGCACGGCAATGCCAAGTTGCGCGGGCAAAGTCTTGCTGATCGCTTCTGGCTGCGCCTGCTTCCCGCTGATCCGGTCTATGGTCGTAATCGCATCCTGCAGGTGGTGTATACGCCGCCGCCGGCAACGGCCCTGGGTGGCACGCGTCTCTCCGATACGCCGTTCGTCCTGCTCGATCCGCATTCGCGGCTGATGGCCTGGAACGACCGCGGCAGCAGCAGCCAGATGCAGCCTGCCGCCGGGATGTACGTGGTCGGTCGCGATCGTACGCCCTCGGACGACACCAACATCGTCATCGACGAAAAGAAGCTCAGCGTCGAGCGTGGTTGGGATCGCAGTCTCGCCCCGCTCTTGCTGGCCCTGCTCTGGCGGACCGAAAGCACGGCTTCATTTCCCTGCGTCGATCTCTTCGGAGACGAGCCGACCACGACGCTCTCGTGGCACGGGCCGCTTGTCACCTGCGGCCAGGATACCTGGCAGGTGATGGCAGATGCCAATGGTCGCCTCGCCAAGCTGCTCGACGCCCAAGGAGGCGAGCTGGTGAGCGTGAGCGCCTGGCTGGCCTCTGGCACGGCCTCTGGCACAGCCGCTGGCACGGCCGCGAGCCCAACTTCGTCGTCTGAAAAATCATCCGGAGCAAAATAGCATGTCTCTTCTGACTATTCTGGGTGGAATCCGCCAACCGATGGGGATCGCATCGACGGTGCTCGCGGTTGTCGCCGTGGCGCTCGTCGAGAGCGGTTGCAGTGCCCCACGGGCGGTGCTCGACCCCACCGGCGTATCGGTCATCCGCACCTACCAGCTCAGCAGCACGGTGAGCGATCCGCAGCCGGCGTGGAACCCCGAAACCTACATGATCGCGGTGCGTTCACTGGGCGGCTTCGGTCTGCTCCAGGAAGGGCAGGGCCGTCAGGAGTACTTCTCGTCCCTGGAAAATCGGCCGACCTTTTACCCGCAATGGATCAACAAGGACCAGTTCATCTTTGGCCCGCAGCGCAACGTCTCCTCGGTCGCCGACGGCCGTGTCGTGCCATCGACCGATGGCCTGACGATCGTCGCGGTGACCGATACGGGACTTAAATCGAGCGTTGAAAACATCATTTTTGCGCCCAACGGTTTCCGTCCGCGCATCACTGACAACGCTATCTGCGCCCAGGCCGAAGATCAGATGCTGCAGTTTGATCGCGACGGTCGCCGCCATGATGCGGGCGAAGGTTTCTATGCCGAGCCGCAACGCCATGGCGTGGGCATCTGCTGGCAAGAGACCCCGATCATCGAAGTTGATCGCTGGACGGGCAAGGATCCGCGGGGCCGTCTGTTCATCCGTTGGAGCCCCGGCCAGATCACGGAAATTCCCGGTGGCTGCGAAGCGCGCTGGACCGCCGATGGCGGTGTGGTCTATACCGCCCTGCGTGGCAACCCCGGAGTTTCGCAGTGGTGGTCGGAAGGTACCGATGTGATGTACATCGCCGGCAACGGCGCCACCCCACGACTGGTCGCCAAGGGCGCGCGCAACCCCGACCCGCATCCACGCGAGCCGCTGGTGGCGGTGTCTGACGCCGCCAATGGCGTGCGTCTGGTGTCGCTGCGCGAGCCGCAGGCCAAGGAGCGCCTGCTCAGCGCCAGCGGCAGCGGCCCCTTGTGGAGCCATGACGGCCTGCGCTTGCTGGTCGTCGAGGTCCGCGGCGGAGAACAGCCGGCGGTGATGACCATCTATGTCCTCAAGGTCGCGCCGAAGGTGCCTGGAGCATGAGTCTTGATCCGCTTACCTTGACGCCGGTCGAGCGGTATCGTCTCTTGATCAACGGCATCGTGCCGCGCCCGATCGCGTGGATCACGACCTTGAGTGCGGCCGGGGTCCTCAACCTCGCGCCGTTCAGTTTCTTCAATGGCGTCACCGCCAATCCGCCAGTGGTCCAGGTCTGCATCGCCCATCGTCAGCCGGAGAAGGACACTCTGGCGAATATCCGCGCCACCGGCGAGGCGGTCATCCATCTGGTGCGTGGCGAATGCCTCGAAGCGATGCATGCCAGCAGCGCTGAATATCCCTCCGAGATCAGCGAGGCCGAGGCCTTGAATCTTGCGCATCGCCCAGCCGAGCGCGTGCGCGGGCGGGTGCTGTTGCAGGCGGATATCGCCTTCGAATGCAGGCTTCTGCAGATCATTCCGGTCGGTGAACCGGCCACCCATCTGTGTCTGTTCGAGGTCCTCTTGGCGCATGTCGACCCCGAGGTGGCCCTACCCGATGGGCTGCCGGATCCGCAGCGCCTGCGGGCCGTGGCGCGGCTCGGCGGCAGCAGCTATCTGCTGCCCGACACTTGGCATCTCGCCGAGCGCGAGCGCGCCCGCCGCCCCCAAGCGAAAGGCTGAATCCGATGCTCACGCATCGTGCGAAATACGCTTTGAAGGCCCTCCTGCACCTTGCTCGGCAACGAGGTAAGGGACCGGTGTCGGCGGCACTGATCGCCGAACGGGAACACATCCCGCTCAAGTTCCTTGAGTTGATCCTGGTCCAGCTGCGGGCGGCGGGCGTGATTCGCAGCAAGGTCGGCAAAGGCGGCGGCCACGAATTGCTTCAGGCCCCGGCGGAAATCAGCGTCTTGTCGATCGTGCGCACCATCGACGGACCAGTGGCGCCGCTTCCGTGTCTCAGTCTGACCGCCTATGTCCGCTGCGATGATTGCGCCGACGAGCAAACCTGTGGACCGCGACGGCTGATGATGGGCGTCCATCAGGCTTCGCTGGAGGTCATGTCGCGGACCACGCTCGCCGATGCCATGAACGAGACGATGCCAATCCGTTGATTCAGCCGGCTCTTCCCGCTGTCTGCCTTTAGCCCGCCGTCTGCCCTTAGCCCGCCGTCTGCCCTTAGCCCGCCGTCTGCCCTTAGCCCGCCGTCTGCCCTTAGCCCGGTAAGGGGGCAAGATTTCGGGCCTGCCAGCGCTTGAGCACGCTCATCGCGTGTTCGCAGGCGGACTCGTCGAAGCTGATAATATCCCGCTGCCGGCCAAGACCGTCGGGCATCGCCAAAGTCAATTCGCCACCGAGGTGTTCGCGAAACTGTTCGAGACCGGCATACACCAGGCGGCGGCCATTGGCATCGCGTAGATCGAGGACCTCGTCCCACAGGCGGAAGCCGACGGTGGTCAGGATGCCCAATCCGAGGTCGGCTTCGGCCGAGGAGATCCGGCAGATCTCGACCGCATAGAGCAGATCGAGAGCGACGCCGATGGCCACCGCCTCGCCGTGGAGAAGCCGGTGGTTGGTCAGCCCTTCGAGGCGGTGCGCTGACCAATGGCCGAAGTCGAGGGGGCGTGAGCTGCCCTGTTCGAAGGGATCGCCGGCACGGGTGATGTGGTCGAGATGCAGCTCGGCCGAACGCAGCACGACGCGCTCAATCGCGGGCAGATCGCGCTTCGCGATGCGTGGCGCCAAGGCCGCCAATTCATGCATGAACTCGAGATCCTTGATCGCCGCGACCTTGACCGCCTCGGCCACGCCGGCGCGCCAGCTGCGCTCGTCCTGGGCTTCGAGGAAACGACTGTCGTTGATGATCGCCCGCGGGGGCGTGAAGGTGCCGAGGAAATTTTTAGCCCCGAAGGCATTGATGGCGTTTTTGACGCCGAGTCCGGCATCGCCCTGGGCGAGGGTGGTGGTCGGCAGGCGGATCTGGCGGATGCCGCGATGCACCAGCGAGGCCGCGAAGCCAATCGCATCGAGAACGGCTCCGCCCCCGATGATAACGATGTAGCTGTGCCGGCAGATCCCCAGATCGAAACACGTACGGCCAACCCGCTCGACGATGGCGAAACTGCCCTTGGCGGTTTCGCCTCCGTTGACG
Organism: Planctomycetota bacterium; assembly: GCA_044338255.1. GTDB lineage: Bacteria > Planctomycetota > UBA11346 > UBA11346 > UBA11346 > CAIUVD01. Next base: position 25,660 of record JBIILZ010000050.1, read on the forward strand.
ATCTCAGGGGCGGCGGCCAAGCGGATGCCGCGACTTTCGTAGAGCCCGAACCAGGCATGGATCTGCCGCGGCAGGTTGGGGAATGCCTCGACCACCCGCTCATCGATGAAGACCAGCGCCCGGCTCGGTCGGGCGTGGGCCGCCGGGGCCAGCACGTCGGCGAGGATCTGATTATCGGGGGCGAACACATCGCGGGTCATGTGCACGGCGAACTGGTAGTCGACGTGGAATGAGAGCTGGATGGCGGTCATGGGTGAGGTCAACGTCGGGTGATGATGAATGTTCAGTCTGACCGACCAATCGCGAAGGCGAGAGCCTTATCTGTCTGTCTGACGCTCATCCCTGCGCCATAGGTGAACACCAAGCACTCACCTACGAGATTAATTTACATATGCACATACATATATGCAGGCTTGTAATTGAAAATATGCACATACATATGTGTTGCATGGCCATCGACAAACGCGTGCAAGTGCTCATGGAACCTGGGGAATTCAGCCAGTTGGAGGCAATCGCCGCCAGTCAGGGGGTTTCCCTGGGGGAACTCATCCGCCAAGCCGTGCGCGAACGGTACCTGACCCATGCCGAGCAACGGCTGACGGCGGCCGAGCGGCTCTGCCAGTTAGATCTAGCGACCATCCAGAGCGAGCATCTCGACGCGTCCCTGATGCTGGCCCGCAGCGAAGGCCTGCGATGACGACTGTGACGACCGCACGCCTCTACTGCGATACGACGGTCCTGCTGATCGCCGCCGGCGCTACCGCTGAACCCGCCACCACCAGCGCCTGCCGCAGCCTCGTGCAGGCCTGCGCCAAGCGCAGCGTGGCCGGAGAGATTTCCACCGAGGTCCTCCAAGAATTACTGCACACGGCGGCCTGGCGGCAGACGCGTCAGCACAGCCTGGAGCTGGTCGAACTGGCCACGCGGATCTTCGCACATCCCTTGCCGGTGAGCAGCACGACGGTCCTCGATGCCGTGGGCCTGCTGCGGGAATATCCGCAACTCAACACCCGCGTGGCCCTGCATGCAGCGGTAATGCGTGCCGCCGGTTTGAGCGAGGTGGTCTCAACCGATAGCGAATTCGGCCTGATTTCAGGCATCCGCCGCAGTTCGCCGGAGGACGCCGTGCGGACCTTCCGGCTCTCCTGAGCTACTCAGTAGACCTCGAATGCATTGCGTTGCTTCGAGCCGCGGCGCGATCGATGCCGATCCCGCTCCAGGCGCGATTGCGCCGCGGGTTGAAGAAACGGGTGTTGGACATGGCCCTGGGTGATTTGCTTCCGCATACCAGG
>JBIILZ010000051.1:0-26689 GCA_044338255.1 Planctomycetota bacterium
CTCATCGCCATGGTCTATCTCATTGCCGGCAGACTCCCGTTGCCGGCAATCAAATAGGCCCCCGCAACCCCGAACTGACTATACCAGTGCGAGTTTATGTACCCACACCAAACAGCGAGGAGCCACCTTATATAGGGTGGTGTGTCCCTTTTGATTCTGATCATCCATCACCGGGATCGCTGGTTGCTGAGGATAATCCGGATCGGGAATAGTCCTTGAACTATTTGTTCAAAAACTTCTTACACGAACCCTGTGCCGATAACTTGATGATCGTTAACTCGGCGCCGCGTGGCTGATCACATCTACGTCAGCCACGCGGCGCTGCTCTAAACCCCAGATGAAAGGCAAATCGTCATGAGATCATGTGATTTGTCACTCACCAAGGGAGATAAGGATTCCCCAAATAGCCAGCCCGGCCGCCTACTTGCGGGCCTATGTTTCTGTATTCCCACCGAATAAAGTCATATTGGCCACGAGATCCATCAGCATACACATCACGTTGCAGCACGCCCCTGCGCTCAACACCAGGACCAATTGAGACCCATCTAGAGTACCCGGTTTCTCGGCGTACAACTGGGCCAGGATGTAAAGCGGGGGGGGCGTAGGATTTTCGAGCAGCGGGTACTGCATCGGCATGAGCCGGGACCGAGGGGAAAAGAAGCATCGCTCCCAAAGCGCCAATGGCGATCACCATCGCTCGTGTATTACGGATCCCTAACATAACGTTAATCTCCGCCCGTTTAGGGCAAGAAGGTGTACAAGACTCGACCCAAGTCATCCAAGGAGACGTTCCTAGAAAATCAAGTGGGTATGGACCCTTATAGAGAATAAGTGGTTCATTGGTAGCGAATGAATCGCCGATTGACTTGCCTATATCGCTGGAAATACATCCTATTTAATAAATAATAGTCTGACTGACCTCAACCCTAAGGTATCCGTCCGACGCCCACCCCTTCCAGGATTCATTTGCGTCGGCATTTCGCAATAAAAGGCCAAAGGCGACAGCTAACGGACTTGACGTCAACTGGGAACTAAAGGGGACACACCACTCTATAATAGACGGCGTGTCCCCTTTGATTCTCTACACTCTTTAAGAAGCAAGGCATGCTGCTTAAACAATAACGAATGCTTCTCCTGCACGTGCGCCAACTGTGATTCAAGGTCCAAAACAAGCTCGCGAATCTCCTCATGAGCATGTGCAAGAAATACCAGCCGGCGAAACGAATCGCGCTTTTTCCCTGAAATTTTGAGTGTTTCAGCCCACCGCTCCCAACTGTCCAGAGGCGGTCCCGGGGCGCGAGGATCACCATTGATGATCTTAGAGACATTGGACTGAGACATGCCAATGTGTTTAGCGAACGCCGTCTGGCTCATGCCCAACGCCGCTAACTCCTGAACTATGAATGCTCCGAGTTCCGTTGGCACCCTCCGATTATGCGCTGGTCCTCCCCAGATGTGAACCAGCTATTGATCAATTCAGATTTGTGAATAAAGGACGGTCAGCGTACTCATGAGAATCTTATGCATGGCCGACTAAGAAGACTCCACAAGGAACCACCATGGATAGCCAAAAAAGGACCCAAATGATCAACAACCTCTGCCACTATCGCCCAGGCGAAGACGGCGACCAGCGCTGGCTACGTTTGGCCGCGTGCGTGATCGGCACCTACGACCTCGCCATTCAGTCCGAACAACGCATATCCGCCCTCGAACACGAGACCGAACAACTGCGGGCGCTCGTTGCCGCACAAAGCTAACATTAAAAGGGGCCATACCGCCCCCCCCGCCAATCCAAACGCCTGCGAGCCTCATTCCACATAACCTTGGAAGGAGGGTTCGAACCGCGAGGACGGCCGAAGAGTGGCCACCTGCGTGGCCACGTGCCGCCGCAGCCCGACCGCGTCCCCGCGGGCGGTGGGGTGACTGCCCTCCCCTTCCGCCAAATTGAAACACCCCCGGCCGCACAACGAAATCCGAATAAAAAGCAACACCCCCAGCCATGCGGCCGGGGGTGTTTCAATTTGGCGGAGGGGGAGGGATTCGAACCCTCGATTGAGTTTCCCCAATGCCGGTTTTCGAAACCGGTGCCTTCAACCGCTCAGCCACCCCTCCAAGGATGGACCGGCTGCGGTACAATAGCCGGTGGGATGTCGATCGTATCGGCGCCCTGGGCGCCGATACGATCGACCGGGGCCCCCGCCCCGGTCGATCGCTTGCCTCAGTCTTAGGCGAAGTGGCTGAAAGCCTTGTTGGCTTCGGCCATGCGATGGGTGTTCTCGCGCTTCTGGATGGTCGTGCCGCTCTTGTTGTAGCAGTCGACCAGTTCCTGAGCCAGCTTCTCAGCCGTCGGGCGACCCTTGCGGTTGCGCACCGCTTCGAGGATCCAACGGATGGCGAGCGTCTGCTGACGCTTGCGGCTGACTTCGATGGGCACCTGGTAGTTGGCGCCGCCAACGCGCTTCGAGCGGACTTCGACCAGCGGCTTGGCATTCTCAAGCGCTTGATCGAAAACCGGCAGCGGGTCGGACTTGAGCTTTTCAGCGATCTGATCCATGGCCGTGTAGAACACCGCTTCGGCGGTGGACTTCTTGCCATCGTACATCAGGCAGTTGACGAACTTGGCGACGACCAGTGAACCGAAACGAGTGTCCGGCTTGAGGTTGCCACCAACCCACTGCATCGGAGCCGGGCCCTTGGCTGCGATCCCGCTCTGTGCGAGCGTAATCGAACCGTCTTCGTTAACCTGGACTTCGGCTTGATCGTCAAGCAGGTCTGGTGAGTTGAGATCTGGAGTCATAGATGCTTTCCCTGTATCCGGTCATGCAGACCGGAGGTACTGTAACGTAATGGTTAAGTGAATTATTTCTTCTTAGGACGCTTCGTGCCGTAGCACGAACGGGCCTGCATACGGCCCTGAACACCCTGACAGTCAAGCTTACCACGGACGATGTGATAGCGCACACCGGGAAGATCGTGTACACGACCGCCACGGACCAGCACGAGACTATGCTCTTGCAGGTTATGCTTCTCACCACCGATGTAGGCCGTGATCTCTTTGCCATTGCTCAGACGCACGCGGGCGATCTTGCGCAAGGCCGAGTTCGGCTTCTTCGGGGTCATGGTTTTGACCTGAAGACACACACCACGCTTGAAGGGATTACCTTCGAGCTGGGGACTCTTCGTACGGTTCGGGGCCATTTCGCGGCCCTTACGGATCAACTGATTAATCGTGGGCACTTACGGGCTCCTGCAGAACGGGGGGGCGGACAATAGCGGGGACTTCCGGAATGACAACCGGCTTTCCGCTCTTTTCAATTTTGATGTTCTTGTAGATCCCGAAGCCCGTGCCGCACGGGATCAAGTGACCCAAGATGACGTTTTCCTTCAGACCGAGCAGGCCGTCGCGTCGACCAGCCAGCGAGGCATCGGCGAGGACCTTGGTGGTTTCCTGGAAGGAAGCCGCCGAGATGAAGGACTCGCTGTTCAGCGCCGAGCGGGTGATGCCCATGAGTTTGGACTCATAGGTCGCCGGGCGCTTGCCTTCGGCGATCGCGCGCTGATTGGCCTCGCGCATCTCGACCTTGTCGACCAGCTGACCCTGGAGGTACGGCAGGTCGCCAGCATCGCTGACTTCGACGCGGCGCAGCATCTGACGGATGATGGTCTCGATGTGCTTGTCGTCGATGCGCACGTTCTGGGCACGGTACACCGATTGGATCTCGGCGAGCAGGTATTCCTGCAACGCTTCGTCGCCAACCACGCGCAGCAGATCCTTGGGCACGAGCACGCCGTCGACGAGAGCGTCGCCAGCCTTGACGCGGTCACCCTTGTGCACGCGGTAGTGCTTGCCCTGGGGGATCGAGTGCTCGACTTCGGTGCCCGAATCACCACGGATGATGATGATGCGCTTGCCGCGCTTGCGTTCGCCGAAGTCGATGACGCCATCGATCTCGGCCATGACTGCGGGATCCTTCGGCGGCCGGGCTTCGAAGAGCTCGGTGACGCGCGGCAGACCGCCGGTGATGTCATGGGTGCCGGCGATTTCGCGCGGCGTCGAGGCGAGCAGGGTACCGGCGGTGATCTTCAGGCCCTCGGTAACGCGCAGGGTCGCTTTTTCAGGCACCGGATAGTGCGCGATGGGCTTGCCATTGTCGTCTTCGAGAACCACCTGCGGATGCAGGTCGCCCTTACCTTCGAGGATGATGCGGTTGATGATGCCGGTGACATTGTCGCGCTCTTCGCGCATCGTCACTTCCGGGATCACGTGCTCGAAGCGCACGGTACCGCCGATGTCGCTGAGGATGGGGATGCTGGAGGCTTCCCATTCGACGATGAGCTGGCCCTTTTCGAGCATCTCGCCGTCGGCGACGATCATCTTCGAACCGACCGGGACCTTGAAGCGCTCGATGACACGGGCGTTCTTGTCGTGGATCGCGAGCTCGCCGTTACGGTTGAGGACCACCGATTCCGACGCCGAGTTGATGACGATGCGGAGGTTTTCGTAGACCAGCTTACCGGCCTTGCGCGCCTTATAGGTGGTCTCTTCAGCCTTGGCGTTGGCCACACCACCGATGTGGAAGGTACGCATGGTGAGCTGGGTGCCCGGCTCGCCGATGGACTGGGCGGCGATGATGCCGACCGCCACACCGTGTTCGACGGCCATACCGCGCGAGCGGTCCATGCCGTAGCACTTCATGCAGATGCCCTTCTTGGCTTCGCAGGTCAGCGGGCTGCGCACGCGGATCTTTTCGAAGCCGAGGGCTTCGACGGCCTTCGCCTTGTCCGACGAGATGATCTCGTTTTCGCGGACGATGACTTCATCAGTAATGATGTCGACGATCGTGTCGCGGGCCGTACGGCCGGTGATCGCTTCCGCGAGGCTGACCTTGATCACGTCACCGTCGTAGACGACGGCCTTGGTGACCGCGCCGACCGTGCCGCAGTCGACTTCGCTGACAATCACGTCCTGCGAGACGTCGACCAACTTACGCGTCAGGTAACCCGAGTCGGCGGTCTTGAGCGCGGTATCGGCGAGACCCTTACGGGCACCGTGCGTCGAGGTGAAGTATTCGAGAACCTTGAGACCTTCGCGGAAGTTGGCGCGAATCGGGGTCTCGATGATTTCGCCGTTGGGCTTGGCCATCAGACCGCGCATGCCGCAGAGCTGGCGGACCTGGGCCACCGAGCCACGGGCACCAGACTTGGCCATCACGTACACCGGGTTGATGTAGTCGACGCCGTGACGCTTATCGTCACGCAGCTTCTCCATCAACTTACTCGAGAGCTCTTCGACCGCATGGGTCCAGGTCTCGACGATGTTGCGATGCTTTTCCGAGGCGGTGATGAGACCGCGCTGGTAGGCCTTCTGGAACTTCATGGCCTTCTTGTCGGCCTCGCCAACCACGGCGCCCTTTTCTTCAGGAACGTAGAGGTCGGAAGCGGCGAACGAGATGCCCGACAAGGTCGAGTACTTGAAGCCGAGCTCCTTGATGGTGTCGAGCACCACGATGGTGCTGCGGCGATCGAGATACTCGAAACAGTCAGCGATGACCTTGCGCAAGCCGCCCTTGTCCTGCTGCTTGTTGTAGAACGGCATGCCGACCGGAAGCGCGTGGTTGAACACGTAGCGGCCGACGGTGGTCTCGATCAGCTGATCCTTGTCGAGGGTCTTCTTGACCGGGCCGCCGTCGTCGATGCGCATGCCCTTCTTCAAGGGGATACGGATCAGCGAGTGCAGGTTCACGACGCCGGCATCAAGGGCCATCAACGACTCTTCGAAGCCGCTGAAGATCTTGCCTTCGCCGGGCTGGCCTTCTTTCGCGAGGGTCAGGAAGTAGCAACCGAGAACGATATCTTGGTCAGCCGAGATGATCGGATTGCCGTTGGACGGGCTGAAGATGTTGTTGGTCGACAGCATCAGCACGCGGGCTTCGGTCTGGGCTTCGATCGACAGCGGCAGATGGACGGCCATCTGGTCACCGTCGAAGTCGGCGTTGAAACCGGCGCACACCAGCGGATGCAGTTGGATAGCGTTACCATCGATCATCACCGGTTCAAAGGCCTGGATGCCCATGCGATGCAAGGTCGGCGCGCGATTCAACATCACCACGCGGCCCTTGATGACATCGTCGAGGACTTCCCAGACTTCTTCGTCGCGGCGTTCGAGCTTGCGCTTGGCAGCCTTGACGGTTTCCGCGTAGCCGCGCTCCTTCAGAGCCCGGATGATGAACGGCTGGAACAGCTCGAGGATGATCGCCTTGGGCAAGCCGCACTGGTGCAGCTTGAGACGTGGTCCGACGACGATGACCGAGCGAGCCGAGTAGTCGACGCGCTTGCCGAGCAAGTTTTCGCGGAAGCGACCCTGCTTGCCCTTGATCATGTCGGTGAGCGACTTCAGTGGGCGGTTGCCCGAGCCGAACACCGCGCGCTGGCAGCGGCCGTTGTCGAACAAGGCGTCGACCGCCTGCTGCAACATGCGCTTCTCGTTGCGGATGATGATGCCCGGGGCATTCAACTCGACGAGCTTCTTGAGGCGGTTGTTGCGGTAGATGACGCGACGGTAGAGGTCGTTGAGATCCGAGGTCGCGAAGTTGCCATTTTCCAGCGGCACCAGCGGACGGAGGTCCGGCGGGATCACTGGCACACAGGTCTGGATCATCCACTGCGGATCATTGCCCGACGACTTGAGTTCTTCCGAGAGCTTCAAGCGCTTGATGATCTTTTCGATCTTCTGCTTGGCCTTCGTGCTGGCCAACTCTTCGCGCAGGTCGCTGATAAGCTTGTCGAGGTCGAGGTGCTTGATCAGCTCCTGCATGGCCTCGGCGCCCATCATCGCCTTGAAGTCGTCGCCGTACTTCTCATTGGCCTTGCGGTACTGTTCTTCGGTGAGCACTTCCATGTACTCGAGCGGGGTCGTACCGGGATCGGTGACGATGTACTTCTGGAAGTAGACGACCTGCTGGAGGTTCGACGACTTCATGCCGAGGAGGATGCCCAGGCGCGACGGCATGGTCTTGAAGAACCAGATGTGCGCGACTGGCGAGACCAGGTTGATGTGGCCCATGCGCTCGCGGCGCACGCGGCTGTGGGTGACGAGAACGCCACACTTCTCACAGACGATACCTTTGTATTTGACGCCGGAGTACTTCCCGCAGAAGCACTCCCAATCCTTGGTCGGCCCAAAGATCTTCTCGCAGAACAAGCCGTCACGTTCGGCCTTGTAGTTGCGGTAGTTGATGGTTTCCGGGCGCTTGACTTCACCCTGGCTCCAGGAGCGGATAACCTCGGGCGAGGCCAAACGAATGGAGACGGCGTTATAGTCGGGGCTGGAGAGGTTGGTCTGATCCGTGGCGATGTCGATCATGGGCCCTGCTTCGATTTATTGAGTTAATAAGTGAAAAGGATTACGGCACTCAGCCGCGCCGGAGAACACATCTCCGGCGCGGCCTTCCATCACTTGTCGATGCTCGATTCGGAATCGATCTGGGCATCGGCAGGGACATCGGCGACGAAGTCCTGATCCGGACCGTCCCCGTCGGCCTTCGGCAAGGAGCCGAAGTCGAGCGTGGAAGGCGCCGCATCGAAGGACATGTCCTCAGGGCGATGCAGACGGATGTCGAGGCCGAGGCCGCGGATCTCGTTCATCAGCACTTCGAACGCCATCGGCGTACCGTAGGTCAGCGAGCCATCGCCCTTGACCATGCTCTCGTAGATCCGCGTACGACCGTCAACGTCGTCCGACTTGACGGTGAGGATCTCCTGCAGCACATGCGCTGCACCGTAGGCCTCGAGGGCCCACACTTCCATTTCACCGAAGCGCTGGCCGCCGAAGCGGGCCTTGCCGCCCAGCGGCTGCTGGGTGATCAGCGAGTACGAACCAGTGGCACGCGCATGCAGCTTGTCTTCGACGAGATGGTGCAGCTTGAGCATGTACATCACGCCGACGGTGGTCTTCTGATGCTGACGTTCGCCGGTACGGCCATCGTAGAGATGGGTCTTGCCGTCTTCGGGCAGGCCAGCTTCACGGAGGATGGCGGTGATCTCGTCTTCGATGGCGCCGTCGAATACCGGGGTGACGATCTGCACGTTGAGTGCGGTCGCGGCCCAGCCGATATGGGTTTCCAAGATCTGCCCGACGTTCATGCGCGAAGGCACGCCGAGCGGGTTGAGGACGATGTCGACGGTACGACCATCCGGCAAGAACGGCATGTTCTCTTCGGGGACGATCGTCGAGATCACACCCTTGTTACCATGGCGACCGGCCATCTTGTCACCGACCTTGAGGGTCAGCTTACGAGCGACGAAGACCTTGACCATTTCGAGCACGCCGGTGGGCAGATCGTCGCCGCGCTTGGCATTGACGATCTCCTTGTCGCACTCGCTCTTGATCTCGTCGATCTTGGGATCGAACTCATCATAGATCGAGCGCGCCCGACGACGCTTCGAGCCCACGAAGTTGAGGGCGGTGACCGCCAGCTCAGCGTGGAGCTTGAGGATTTCTTCGTCGGCCATGTCCGGCGAGTACTCGACCACTTCTCCGGTCTCGATGTTGACAACGGTACCGCCGGCAACTTCCCAGATCTGGTTGAATTTCTCGCGCGCCACCGAGGCCATCTGTGAGGCGTACTTTTCCTCGATGACCTTGAGGCGCGACGCTTCTTCCTTCTTGTCCTTCTCGGTCAAGGCGGCGCGGCGCTGGAAGCGCTTGCAGGCCACAACCACGCCCTTGATGCCGGGCTTCATCACCAGCGAGTCGTCGCGCACGTCTTCGCCAGCACGGCCGAAGATCGCATGCAGCAACTTCTCTTCCGGCGATAGCTCGGACTTGTTCTTGGGCGTGACCTTGCCGATGAGGATGTCACCAGGCTTGACCAGCGACCCGACGCGCACGAAGCCGCGTTCGTCGAGGTTGCGCAGGGCTTCTTCGGAGCGACCCGGGATTTCGCGGGTGAACTCTTCCTTGCCGAGCTTGGTCTCGCGGATTTCGACCTTGAACTCTTCGATGTGGATCGAAGTGAAACGGTCTTCGGCCAGGAGGCGTTCGTTGACGACGATTGCGTCTTCGAAGTTGTAGCCGTCGTAAGGCATGAAGGCGACGACGATGTTCTTGCCGAGGGCGAGTTCGCCCTGGTCGGTACCGCCGCCATCGGCGATGATCTGACCCTTGGTGACCTTGTCGCCCGGACGGACGATGGGCACCTGGTTCAGACAGGTACGCTCGTTCAGACCCTGGTACTTGCGCAGCGGATAGATGCGCGAGCCGATGGTGATCTGCTTGGCATCCACCGACGAGACGCTGCCGTCTTCTTCGGCGATGACGACCATCGACGAGGACTTGGGGATCTCGCGTTCCATGCCGGTGGCGACGATGGGGGCCTGGCTGATGAGCAAGGGAACAGCCTGGCGCATCATGTTGGCGCCCATCAGCGCGCGGTTGGCGTCGTCGTGCTCAAGGAACGGGATCAGCGCGGCGCTGACACCGATCATCTGCTTCGGCGAAACGTCGGCGTAGGTCACTTCGTCGACCGCGACTTCGGTGAATTGTCCAGCGAAGCGCACCTGGACGATGTCGTCCTTGATGCGGCCCTTGCCTTCGACTTCGACCGTCGCCTGGGCGACCTTGGCCTCGGCCTCTTCGTCGGCCATCAGGTAGTGGATCTCTTCGGTGATGACGCCCTTGACGACCTTGCGATAAGGCGTGGTCAGGAAGCCGTACTCATTCACCGCGCTGTAAATAGCCAACGAGACGATCAGGCCGATGTTGGCGCCTTCAGGAGTCTCGATCGGGCAGATGCGGCCGTAGTGGGACGTATGCACGTCGCGCACTTCGAAGCCGGCACGCTTGCGGTTGAGACCGCCAGGTCCAAGGGCCGACAGGCGGCGCTCGTGGGTCAGCTGGCTGAGCAGGTTCGATTGATCGACAACCTGCGACAGTTCGCCGCGCTGGAAGAAGTTCTGGATGGCGCTGTCGACGGCCTGGTTGTTGAACAGGTTGCGTGGAGCGAGAGCCGCCGCGACGTCTTCCTGCTGCAGGTCACGCGAGAGCTTTTCCTTCACCGCACGACGCAGCTTGAGCATCGCCGCGCGCAGTTCGTCAGAGAGCAGGTCGGCGATCGGACGCACGCGGCGATTGCCGAGATGGTCGATATCGTCGAGCTCGCCCGAGGACGAATTGCTGCGGATCAGGGTCAGCAGGTAGGTCAGCGTCGCGAGGTAGTCCTGAATGGTCAGGACGCGAGCTTCGCCTTCGAGCTTGAGCTTGCGGTTGATGCGGAAACGACCGACGCCGCCAAGGTTGTAGCGCGACTCATTGAGGAAGCGGTCCTGGAAGAACTCGCGAACCTTGTTTTCGTCGGTCGGATTGCCGGGGCGAAGACGACGATAGATGCGCAACAGCGCTTCTTCGTGCGAGGTCGACTCGTCCTGCTGCAGGGTATTGATGAGGATGTCGTCCGGCTTCACCTGAGTGGTAATGACCGAAACCTCGGTGATGCCGAGATCCTTGAAGTTATTGTAGGCGCCTTCGGTGACGACTTCCGTGGCCTTGGCCAGGATCTCGCCGTCTTCCTTGTTCACGACATCGGCAGCCAGGAGCTTGCCGATGATCTTCTCCTTCGAGCCCTTGACGCCGATGGCGACCGACTCGGTCTCGAAGAAGGCCTTGATAATCGCGTCGGTGGTGCCGAAGTCTTTCGACATGGCGCGCAGGAAGCAGGTGGCGACGACCTTGGCGCTCTTGTCAATCTTGATCTGCAGGATGTCCTTCGACGTCTGCTCGACCTGGATCCACGAGCCGCGCTCGGGGATGATGCGGGCGCTGTAGATGCGCCGGCCGGAAGTCGCCTGTTCGGACGAGAAATCGACACCGGGCGAACGTTGGATCTGGGTAACGATCGTACGCTCAGCGCCGTTGATGATGAACTCGCCGCCGCCGATGCGGATCGGGAAGTAGCCGATGTGGACGTCCTCTTCGAGGACTTCAGGAAGCTGGGGACCGCTGACGCGGATCTTGATCTTGATGCCGCGCTGGTACGAGAGGCCGAGGTCACGGCACTCATCGGGATTATGCTGCGGGTTGGTGAACACGTAGCCATGGTAGCTGACTACGACCTGATCGTCGTAACCGGTCACCGGGAAGAACTCACGGAAGATCGCCTCCAGGCCTTTGACCTGATTGCGTTTTTCAGGAAGTGCATCTGAGTCGAGGAATTCGTCGTAGCTGCGTGATTGCAGGTTGACGAGGCTCGGAACAGGAATGACGTCCAACGTCTTGCCGAAGTGCCGGATCTGCATGGGTGCGTGCTCTGTGCGGGTTGGGCCGAGGCTGTCATGTCGGCGCACGAGCGGCGACATCACAGGCGACCTGTTATTTCAGCAAAGCTTTAGCAAAAGCCAAAGCGTTAGCAAAAGCCAAAGTTTTAGCAAAAGCTGCGGGAGAAGGGTCAAAACCCTAACGACTCGCCACTGGGAGACAAGCAACCCAGCCGATAACCCGCCGTCTGGCACCCAAGGGGTGGACCAGTCGGCCGTTATATCGGCTGGGGTCGCAGGTTTGCCACCCGCACCGCCCCTTTGATCAGGACGGCGCGAAAATGGCCTTGTACCGTCGAGGCTTAGACGCCTTCGACCTTACATTCAGCGCCAACGTCCTTGAACTTCTTGACCAGTTCGTCGGCGGCGGCTTTGTCGACGCCTTCCTTGACCAGCTTAGGAGCGCCTTCAACGAAGGCTTTGGCTTCGGCGAGGCCGAGGCCGAGGATTTCGCGGACCACCTTGATGACGGGGATCTTGTTCGGACCACCGACGGTGAGGGTGACCTTGAACGCGGTCGGCGCTTCTTCGGCGACGGCGGCAACTGGGCCGCCGACAGCGGCGACGGCAGCAGCCGAAACGCCGAATTCTTTTTCGAGGGCGTGGACGAGGTCCGACAACTCGATAACGGTGAGAGCCTTGACGGTCTCGATGATCTGGGCCAGCTTAGGGTTGGCGGCAGCGTCGCTCATGGGATATTCTTTCAATTTGGCCGCGTCGCGAGGACGGCGGCATGGGTAGTTGGTTAGGAACGATCAAACAGCAGGTGCAGCGCCATCGGCCGCTGCGGGAGCCGCGGCTTCTGGGGCTGCAGGAGCCGCGGCTTCTGGGGCTGCAGGAGCCGCAGCTTCTGGGGCTGCGGGAGCAGCTTCCGTGGCTTCCGGCGCCTGAGGAGCGGTCGAGCCGCCCTGCTTCTTGTGGATCTCGGAGATGACGCGGGCGAAGCCGGCAATCGGCGCCTGAAGCACGTTGACGAGCATGCCGAGCAGCTGTTGCTTGCCGGGCAGTTCGCTGATGCGCTTGATAGCCACGACGTCGAGCGTCGCGCCATCCATCAGGCCACCGCGCAGGGTGACCTTGTCTTCCTTGGCCAACGCGGCGACCACCTTAGCGGCGGCAACCATATCGGTAGCCAGGACGACACCGACCGAGCCCTTGGACTTCTCGATGATCTTCGCCGCGGACGCAGGGATTGCGCGACGCAGCAGACGGACCTTCGAGACCTTCAGCTGGGCGCCGACTTTACGCAGGTCGAGACGCAGCTTGAGGGTCTCATCGGACTTGAGGCGGCTGTGATCGACGAGGATCAGCGAGGTGGCGTTAGCGGCCACACCCGACAGCTCCTTGAGCATCAGTTCGTTGATGAAGCTCGGCATGATCAGGCCTCCTTGACGGCGAATGCCAGCTTAACGCCAGGTCCCATGGTCGATGAAACGGTGATGTTCTTGATGAACTCACCCTTCACCGACGACGGGCGGTGCTCAGCCACGTGGGCGAGGAACGCATTGATATTGTCAGCGAGCTTCGAATCGTCGAAGTTCACGTTGCCGACGCTGACCTGGACATTGCCAGCAGCATCAGAACGGTACTCGATCTTGCCATTCTTGAACTCGTTGACGGCCGTGGCGATATCGTCGGTGACGGTACCGGACTTCGGCGAGGGCATCAGACCGCGAGGTCCGAGGACCTTACCGAGCTTACCGACGAAGCGCATCATCTTCGGGGTGGCGATGGCCACGTCGAAGTCCATGAACCCGGCGGTAACCGCGTCGACCAAGTCTTCGCCACCGGCGCGGACGGCGCCATTGGCGAGAGCAGCAGCGATCTTGTCGCCGTCATCAACGAACGCGACCACGCGCACTGCGCGGCCAGTGCCGTGCGGCAACGAGAAGTTGCCACGGAACTGTTGGTCAGCCTTCTTTGTGTCGAGGTGCAAATGGATCGCGAGATCCACGCTTTCCTGGAACTTGGCTTTGGAAAGTTTCTTGACCCAGCCGATGCCGGCGGCGACCGGCTGGGGTATCGTGAGGTCGACGCCGGCTTTGGTAGCCGACTCGACGAGCGCACGATAGCGCTTGCTTCGTTTCTGCATGTGCTCTCCGTAGTGCGAGCGGCCGGGACACGGCCTCCCACGGGTGTGATTCGAAAAACTTACTTGGCGATGGTCACGCCCATGGAGCGAGCGGTACCGCGCACTGAGCGCATTGCCGCTTCCATGGAGCCAGCGGTCATTTCCGAGATCTTCTTCTCGGCGATGACCTTGACGTCAGCTTCGGTGATCTGCGCGATCGAGGTCAACGGGCCGGCAGTGCCGGAGCCCTTCTCGATCTTGGCAGCCTTGCGGATCTGCGCCGAGACCGGGGGCTGCTTGAGGATGAAGCTGAAGGTCTTGTCTTTGTAGACCGAGATCACCACGGGGATGATTTCGCCCTTCAACTTCGCCGTAGCGTCGTTGAACTGCTTGACGAAGGCGGCGATATTGACGCCCTTGGCACCCAACGCTGGGCCGACCGGTGGCGCCGGCGTCGCGCCTGCGCCTGGGATCACCAGGTTGATCGTACCAATAATTTCCTTGGCCTTGGCCATGACTCTCTCAACTCTCTCAACAAGGACGACGCGGGCGTCGTCGGAAAAGCGGGGCGGACAGGATGTGCCTCAGACGAAGATTGCAAGTAGGGAGTTATCCCCTCTCACAACTCTCACCTGCCAGGCGAGCAAAGCGACGCCGGCCGTCATACAACAACCGGGGGAGTGCAGAGGGTCACCCCCTCTGCCTAGGAGCCTGTCGGAGATAGGCGCCCGAGGATGGCGAAGGTATCGTGCGGCAGATCCAAGGCGGCAAGGCGGGCGGATAGCGAGAGCTATCTGACCGTTTTGCCAACGCCGGAGATGCCGTACGAGACCGAGTCAGCCGACCAAGCCTATCTCCGACAGGCTCCTAGGGTCCAGGGGGCGGAGCCGCCCTGGTCAAGCGTCAGCGCGAAGGGGTAGCCCGAAGGGGCCGACGTCCGCAGGGCCGATACAATCCGTCGCGTGCAGGTGCGCAGCACCGAACCCGTCGGTTGATCGGCCCGGAGGTCGTCGGCCCCTTCGACTAAACAGCCGACTCGACTTGCCAGACTTCCAATTCGACTGGCGTCTGCCGGCCGAAAACCGTGATGAGCACCTTGAGGATACCCTTGCTGGCATTGATTTCGCCAACGACGCCCTCCATGCCGGCGAAGGTACCTTCTTTGACCTTCACGCGGTCATCGAGCTTGTACGGCACCTGGACCAGCTCTTTACGCTGCTCGTCCGGGGTTGGGGCGGTGGCAATACGGATGATGCGCTCGGACTCATCGTTGGTCAGCGGATCAGGGTTGCGCGGATCGGCGCCAAGGAAGCCCGTAACGCCATCGACATCATTGATAGTTTCGATGAGATCGTTGTTGAGCTCCATCTCGACATAGATGTACCCGGGGTACAGCTTGCGCTCGGTGGTGACCTTTTTGCCGCGCTTCAGTTCGGTGACGCGCTCGGCGGGGATCAGCATCTGCCCAACCAGCGACATCAGGCTTTTGACCCGCAACTGCACCATGATCTGGTCACGGATGCCATTTTCACGGCCGGAAACAGCCTTCAGAACGTACCAGCGCATCAGAAATGTCCTCCAAGTTTACGTACATGATCAAGGAGCCAGAGGATCAGGATATCCATGCCGAAGATGATTGCCGAGAGGACCACGATGGTGATCGCGATGACCACGGTGCTCTTCCACAGGGTGTCGGTCTTCGGCCATTCGACGCGCACCATCTCGTGCTCGACGTCGATCAGGAAATCGACGGACTTCTTATGGAAGCCAATCGCGATCAGGGCACTGAGCATGGCAGCCAGCGACAGTACCGCGAAGACGATGGCGATCGCCAGCTGACGGGTGCTCGCCTCACCGCCCTGGCGGTAGGCTTCGAAGCGGGCGTAGCCACCATTGAACGCCAGATCGGCGCCGATGACGGCAGCCAAGATCAGCGAAACGATGCGGATAACCCGCCCTTGCGGCCATTTGTACATACTGCAATCCAACTGGGGGTTTCCCCGCGGTTATGAGCCACAACCGAAAGGTCCAGTCGCGCTCGGACGCCCTCGTTAAGAGGGCTCGAACGTGACCGGACCTTACCATCGCGGCTCGAATGTGGCACGGGAGGAGGGATTTGAACCCCCGACCGGCGGATTTGGAATCCGCTGCTCTACCAGCTGAGCTACCCCCGTATGTCGCCGACGCATGCTTGGCAGCGTCACTTCCCCGGGTCGGGCTGGCGCCCATACGAGCGCCGGCCCGACTGAGGACGGATCGATTACTTACGCTTCTTCTCTTTGTGCAAGGTGTGCTTGCGCAGCTTCGGGTTGTACTTTTTCAGTTCCAGCTTGGGCGAGGTCTTCGCACGGCTGGTGAAATAGTTGATGTCGCCCGATTCCGAGCAGACCATCATCACGTATTCGCGTTTATCCTTGGCCATTGGGCATTCCTTTTACAAACAGAGAAGCTTTTCGCTCTCGTTTAACTAACTGATGAACTAGCTGTTGAACTGAACCGGGCGAGCAAAACCGCACGTCGTTTCCAGAGACGGAAAAACCGGCCCGGGTTGCCCCAGGGCCGGTTCCTCCGCTACGATCACTGGAGGATCTTGGTGACGACGCCGGAACCAACCGTGTGGCCGCCTTCGCGGATGGCGAAGCGCAGCTTCTCTTCCATCGCAACCTTGCAGATCAAGGTGACGGTCAGACGGACGTTGTCGCCCGGCATCACGACTTCCTTGTCAGCAGGCAGCTCGACCGAACCCGTCACGTCCGTCGTGCGGAAGTAGAACTGGGGGCGGTAGCCCTTGACGAAAGGAGTCTTACGACCGCCTTCGTCCGACTTCAGGATGTACACTTCGCACTCGAACTTGATGTGCGTGTTGACCGACTTGGGCTTGACGATGACCATGCCGCGTTCGATCGACTCTTTGTCGATGCCGCGCAGCAGCAGGCCGCAGTTGTCGCCGGCGACGGTCTCGGTCATTTCCTTGCGGAACATTTCGATACCGGTGACGACCGAGGTCAGAGCCTCTTCGCGCAGGCCGATGATTTCGACCGGGTCGCCGATCTTGGCGGTGCCGCGTTCGACGCGACCGGTAGCGACCGTGCCGCGACCCGAGATCGAGAACACGTCTTCGACCGGCAGGAGGAACGGCTTGTCGGCTTCACGGACCGGGACAGGGATGAAGCTGTCGATCGCGTCGAGCAGATCGTTGATGCACTTGCAGGCCGGATCGTCCTTGCTCTTGGCATCCTTGGCGAGATCAGCGCGACCGTGGATCACGGGCGTCTTGTCACCGGGGAAGCCGTACTTCTTAAGCAGGTCGCGGATTTCTTCTTCGACCAGGCCGAGAAGATCCGGATCGTCAACGAGGTCGACCTTGTTGAGGAAGACGACGATGTGTTCGACGCCGACCTGACGAGCGAGGAGCACGTGCTCCTTGGTCTGGGGCATCGGTCCGTCGCCGGCGGACACGACCAGGATCGCGCCGTCCATCTGCGCGGCACCGGTGATCATGTTCTTGACGAAGTCGGCGTGTCCGGGGCAGTCCACGTGGGCGTAGTGGCGGCCTTCGCTGGCGTACTCGACGTGCGAGGCAGCGATGGTCACGGTCTTGTTCGCGTCGCGAACGGTGCCGCCCTTCGTGATTTCGGCGTAGCTGCGCATCTCAGCGAGGCCGCGGAGAGCTGACACATTGACCAGCGCTGCCGTAAGGGTGGACTTGCCATGGTCGATGTGACCGATGGTGCCGACGTTTACGTGCGGCTTGTTACGAACAAATTTCTCTTTGGCCATGTTGAGGCTCCGAGCGGAAGGCACCACCGAGGTGGTACCGGTTAGACTGGGTGCGGGAGGAGATTGGAGCTACCTTTGGGATTTGAACCCAAGACCTCGTCCTTACCAAGGACGCGCTCTACCAGCTGAGCTAAGGCAGCATCGAACCGCCCGTTCCAGGGAGGGATGATGATGATAAAAAAAGACGACCGTCGCATGGAGCGGGTGAAGGGAATCGAACCCTCGCATTCAGCTTGGAAGGCTGCTGCTCTACCGTTGAGCTACACCCGCGTTTAAGCGCGTTTGCACGACTACGGCACAGGGCTCATACTGATGGCACGTGGTGAGACGTGCCATCAGGTCGGAGTATGGTGGGCAGAGAAGGACTCGAACCTTCGAAGTCGTAAAGACAGCAGATTTACAGTCTGCCCCGTTTGGCCACTTCGGTATCTACCCAAGTCACCCGACTTATGCGCCCGTGCGCGACGATCTCGATTGTCTAAAGAGCGAGCTAACTGAATCAGACTACAAACGAACCACAAGCTAACCACAAGCTAACCACAAACTCTCAGGTGCCATCATGGAGCCACCTGCCGGAGTCGAACCGGCGACCTACGGTTTACAAAACCGTAGCTCTACCAACTGAGCTAAGGTGGCACAGCTGGACACGACAACCCCCCTACCGGTTTCGGAAGGGACGGGGACGATAGAAACGACCCCCTGGGTGTCAACAGGTTACCGAGAATTTCCCAATCAGCCTGCGGGCCGCCGTGCGACAGTGCCATAAGCCCCTGTCGCAACGACGCCGAAAAAATCACAACGCGAGCTGGCCGATCGGCGGCAGAGTGCCGACCAAAGGCTTCAGATACGGCACCAGCTCCTCGACGAGCACATCGTTGCCAGCCGCATTGAGGTACTCCCGGGGCATCGGCCGCGTATCCTTAGCCACGGTCGGCAAAGGAGTAACGAAGGTTTTGATGGCATAGGTCGGGCCGTTGACGCGACGGAAGGCAATCGATCCCGAGCGCGTACCGGCCACCGCCGCCGCCACCGCCGCCGTGCCGGCGAGCCGGGCTTCCGCCGCGTCGGTCTCGCTGACCACACCGGGGAAGCAGCGCTGCAGGTAGCCGAAGGTATCAGCGCGCACGCGATGCTTCTTACCCGCCCAGGTGTTCGCGAGGTGCTTCTTGAGCACGTCGGCGAGGAAATCGCCCAAGGCTCCCGAGCCCGAGAGCTGGGCATTGCCATGGCTGTCGACCTCGCGCTCCTTGCCGGTGGCGCTGTAATCCATCACGTCCGTGCCGCCGGGGCCATGGATGCCTTCGGAGACCGCCACCACGCAGCGCCCGAGCTTGCGGTACACCGCCTCGACATCGGCGCAGAAGGCGCTCAACGAGAAGTCTGCTTCCGGGCAGTAGATGAGATGCGGGCCATCGCCGGGGAACTGCCGCGCGAGCACCGAGGCCGCCGTCAACCAGCCGGCATTGCGACCCATGACGATGTTGATTTTGATCCCTGACAGCGAGCGATTATCGAGATTGTCGCCCATGAACGCCTGGGTCACGAACTTCGCCGCCGAGCCGAAACCAGGGCAGTGATCGGTGACGCGCAGATCGTTGTCGATGGTCTTCGGGCAGTGGAAGCAGGTCAGGTCGTACTTCTCCGCGATCGCCAATTCGTTGATGATATTGGTCGTTTCAGCGGTGTCGTTGCCGCCGATGTAGAAGAAATAGCGTACGCCGAGTTCCTTGAAACGCGCGAAGATGCGCTTGCCGTCCTCAGGCGTGGCCTTGTGCCGGACCGACTTCAACGCCGCCGAGGGCGTGCCCGCGACGAGCTCAAGGTTGGCGTGGCTCTCATTAGCGAAATCGTGGAATTTCCCATCCATGATGCCCTGGATGCCGTGGATCGCCCCGAACACCTTGGTGAACACCTGCGGCTGCGCGAGACAGGCTTGGACGACGCCGATGAGGGTTTGATTGATGACCGCGGTCGGGCCACCGGACTGACCGATGATGACCGCACCTTGAACAGGTGTAAAAGCAGGCGTAAAAGCAGGCGTAACGTCAGACATAGGAACTCCTTCGTGAGCGCCTGAAGGTGGCGCTGAGCACGAATCGTCAACTACTTGCTGACCTCTGCTCGGCTACCGTACCCCGCCAGCTCAACGTAGCCGACCCCGCCGACGCTGCCCGACACCGTCACCGCCCCCTCCCAATAGCGCACGCTGAGGTTCAATTCCTGATCCGCCAGCCGGGGAACGATCTGCAGATCGAGATCCGCTGCCCGCAGATGCCAGCCGGCGGGATAGGTGACGCCGCTGGCGCTGGTCCACTGCCCGGTCGAGGTGAGGGACACCTCCGCCGCCGTCAGGGAGCGGACCGTGCCATCGACCGCCACCAGGCTGCCGCTGCTGAACTCGGTGGCACTGCCGTCGGGGCGCCGCAAGCGATAGAACATCAACTCGCGACCATCCGCCAATTGCAACGCGAACCAGTCCCAACCAACGACCCCCGGGGCCAGGGCACTGGTCGACCACTCGCGGTCCATCCAACTGTTGCCGGTGAGCGCCCAGCGCTGCTCGCCAAGCCGCAGCGTGCCGGTGGTCGGCATGCGCGTGAAGCTGTAGTAATAACTCGCCGCCCCGGCGGCGGCATCCTTGCGGCTCAGACCGCGGTCGCCCTGCAGCACCACCGGCTTGCCCAAGTCCAGCCGCAGATCGAGGGCGACTTCCGGCGTCTCGGCGTGGATGCGCCACGGCCCGCCGCCGCTGGCTTCCCAGCCATCGCAGTGGATGCGCATGGAGTTACGCATGGAGTTACCCACGGAGTCGCCGCCGGCCCCGGCCAGACCCAGGGCACCGCGCGCTGAACGCTCGAAGGCATAGAATTTTTTGCCGGCGATATCGCTGATGGTCAGATGCGCCAACCACGTCTCGGAGGTCGCCCACGCCGAGGCGCGCGGCACCACCGTCGGCGCCAGCGCAAAGCGGAAGATGGTGAATTGGTAGCCGAAGGCCCGCCCATCGGCGGTGGCCAGATTGCCCGTCCAATACCACCATTCCGTACGGTAGTCGGGGTGCGCGCCATGATCAGCGGGGAAGCTGAACGGGCGCGGCTCGGTCACCGTCGTAAAACCATCGGCCGCGAGACCGAGCACCGAAGTGATCGGCGTCGGCGCCAGCGCCGAAGACGGTGTCGATGACGATGACGATGACGGTGGAGCTTCGCCGCAGCCGCTGAGCAGGACCAGCAGTACCAGCAGCCAGGTGGATTTAATCGGCATGGAGGGCCTCCGCCAAAGGTCGCCGGCTGGCACGCCACGCGGGGAAGAAGCCGGCGATGACGGCGGCGAACATCGCCAGCGCCACGGTCAGCAGCAGTTGCCAGCCATCGATGGCGAGGTCCATCGACCAGCCGAAGGAACGGCGGTTGATGACGTGCGTCAGCCCGGCTGCCAAGGCGATGCCCATGGGCATCGCCAGCAGCCCCGCTGCCGCACCGGTGAACAGGCACTCGCCGATCGCCAGACCGATGACTTCGTTAGGAGTCACGCCGCAGGCGCGCAAGCGGGCGGTGGTCCGCGCGCGTTCGATCTGCACCGCCGCCAAGGCCGCGATCAGCCCCAGCACCGCCACTCCCGCCGCCAGCCAGCGGATCACCGAGGTGATGGCGAAGGTCCGGTCGAACACCGTCAGCGAGGCCTGGGTCAAGGCGCGATTGGAAGTGATGGACAAGGGCACGTCGCCCGCCGCTAGGCGCAAGCGCCCGGCCAGCTCGTCGGCGCTGACCCCGGGCGCGGCGTTCACCGCCAGGGCGGTCGCCGAATCATCCGCGAACCATTTCTGGTAGTACTGGCGATGGAGGTACACGGCCCCGGCATCGCTGCTGTAATCGACAACCACGGCGGCGATCTTCAGGCGTTGCCGGCCGGCGGGAGTGAGCAGGGTCAGCTCTTGACCGACGAAAACCTGGCGATGGGTAGAGAAGGGCTCGGTGACGAACACCGACCCGGCAGCAAACGCCGCCCACGCTGCGTCGCGCGCCGCTGGCGAGGGAAACGCCGGCCGCGAGACAAAGGTCGTACGGCTTTCGTCCAGCGGGGTGAAGGTCGCCAAGGTCACGGCATCGCTGTCGCCATCAGGAAACTCGACGCTGATGATCGCGTCGCGTTTGGTCACGACGCTGGCAATACCCGGCACCGCCAGCAAACGCTCGACCACCGTCGGCGCTAAGGGCGTCTCGCCCACCCGGGCGGCGATCAGACGCGGTGCCGAAACATAAACATCTGAGGTCAGCGTCGTGGCCAGCCACGTGCTCAACGCCAGCCGGAACGAGCCGACCATGAGGGTCATGCCCAGCGCCGCCGCGCAGGCCACGCTCAGCGCGGCCACGGCGATGCCAGTACGCGAGAGATTCGCGCCCACCGCCCGGCTGGCGAGGGTCACGATCGGAAAATTTCGCCATGGCCACGCCAGCACCCGCACCAGCGGCACCAGTAGCACCGGCACCAACACCGCCGCCGCGATCAGGCCACAGCCCAGGCCTACGAAGCCGGCGTTGATCGTCGGCGGGAGAGCGAGGAGGATCAGCGCGCAGAGCCCGAACAATCCGCCCCCAGCGAGGGCCAGCCAGGGCAGAGACCGCCGCCAAGCGTGCTCGTGCTGGCTGATCACCGCCCCGAGGCGCGGAGCGCTGCGGGCGGCATCGAGGGCCGGCAGCCACGCCGCCAGCAGGGTCGCGCCCATCCCCAGCAGCAGGCCCTGGATGATGATCGCGGGCTCGACGGCGATCACCGGCTGGCCGATGTTGGCATAGAGATCGCCGATGGTGCGCGCCACCAGCTGGATCAGGACCTGGGCCAGAAGGGTGCCGAGGACCACGCCGAGCAGCGAGGCGATGATCCCAGCAGCGAGGGCCTCGCCCATGACCATGCCCAGGATCTGCCGCGGCGTCGCCCCGTGCGCACGCAGCCGTGCGAACAGCTCGCGCCGGCGCACGACCGCGAAGCTGGCGGTATTGGCGATCAGGAACATGCCCACCACCAGAGCGATCAGGCCGAGGGCATGGAGGTTGGTGTGAAAGGCCTCGGTCAACTGCCGCAGGCTGTCGCTGCGGCGGCTGGCGGGAACGATCTCGGCTCCGGCGGGCAGGGCGGCACTGATCGCCGCCAACGCGGCGGTCGTGTCGGCTTCAGCCACGCGCACATCGAGGTAATCGATGCGTCCGTTGCGGCCGAGAAGCTCCTGGGCGGTGGCGAGGTCGCACAGCGCAAAACTCAGCTGACGGGCGACGGCATTGCCGTCCTCGGCGAGGATCGCAACGAGGGTCACCGACTGCGTCAACGAGCCATGGCGGATGCGAAAGGTCGCACCAGTGCTGAGCCCCAGATCATTGGCTGTCGCCCGGGTCAGGACCACGGTGTTGGGCTCGGTGAGCAGACGCCGCAAGGGAAAGGTCTGATCCTGGAGGACTTTCGGTGAAGCATCGCGAAACGGCGCCTCAGCGAAGGGATCGACGCCGAACAGGCGCAGGCTGCGCCCGGGCCGATCGACGACCGCGACCTCAGCCTCGACCACCGGCGCCACCGCCGCGCCCGCGGCCATCGCCGCCCGGCGGATGCCGGCATAGTCGCCTTCCGGCAGGCCGTGGCTGCCAGCGACCACCTGATGGGTGGCATGGCCGATCAGGCCATCGAGGGATTCGGTGAAAGCCTGACGGGCGGCGGCATTGGCCAAGGCGATGGCCGTCGACACCGCCACGCCGAGGGCGATGCCGATGATCGCCAGCAGTGCCAACATCGGGTGTCGCCGATGCGAACGCCAAGCGACGGTGGTCAACACGCTCATGCGCGGATCCGCGGACCGTCGGTCACTTCTAGACGTCCGTCATCCATGTTCCACACGCGATCGGCGATGGCCACGTATTCGGGATTGTGAGTGACGAAGACCAGGGCTCCGCCACGCCCGCGGGTGAGCCGTACCAGCAGATCCACCACCAGACCGGCGGTGGCGTGATCCAGCGCCCCGGTGGGCTCGTCGGCGAGCACCAAGGCAGGATCGTGAGCCAGGGCCGCAGCCACCGCCACGCGTTGCTGTTCGCCGCCGCTGAGGTGGTCGGGGTGCTCGTGGCCACGCCCGGCGAGGCCGACTTCGGCGAGCAGTTCCTCGACCCGTGCATGGCCATCGCCACCCTCAAGCGCGTGGCGGAGGTGGATGTTCTCGTGCACCGTCAATTCAGGCAGCAGGTTGAACGACTGGAAGACGAGGCCGATATGGCGCCGGCGCACGAGGGTGCGTTCGCGCTCGCGCAGACCGCCGAGGGCTTGGCCGGCGACCAGGATCGTCCCGGCATCGGCGGTCTCCATACCGGCGGCGAGATTGACGATGGTCGATTTGCCGCTGCCGCTGCGGCCGAGCACCACCACCACCTCGCCCGGCTGGACCACAGCATCGACGCCGCAGAGCACCTGACGTTCGCCGAAAGACTTGCTCACGCCGCGAAACTCGAGCGCGGGCACCGGCGAACCTGCATTTTCTGACGGCACGTGATGCTCCAAGGATGAGATAATGGGGGCTTTATCGCTGCCTCGCAATCGAAGACCTCGACAAATCGATATGATTAGGCATAACCCAATCAACAATACTGTAAACACAAAAGGGGTTTCCGTGGCACACTATCTCATCACCGGCGCAGCCGGCGGCATCGGACGTGCCCTCATCCGTCAGCTCGCCGGACATGAACTGACCCTCGTCGGACATCATCCTTCCGGCCTCGGCGATCTCGGACATCCGGCAATCGCCGTCGACCTAACAAGCGAGGAAGGAGCCCATGAGCTAGCCATGCTCCTGGCCACCCGTCCGGCCCTCGACGGGGCTGCTCATTGCGTCGGGTCATTGCTGCTCAAGCCGGCGCACCGCATGACCTTCAGCGAATGGCGGGGCATCCAGTCGACCAACCTCGACAGTGCCTTCTTGCTGCTGCAAGTACTCGCCCGGCTGCCGCTGCGCGGATCGTTGGTGATGGTTAGTTCAGTCGCCGCCGGACTCGGCCTCGCCAATCACGAAGCCATCGCCGCCGCCAAGGCCGGTATCGAGGGCCTGGTACGCTCGGCCGCCGCGAGCTATGCCGGCGCCGGCATGCGCGTCAACGCCATTGCCCCGGCCCTCACCGAAACCCCGCTGACCGCCGCCATGGTCGCCAACGAGTCGATGCGCAGGGCGATCACCGCCATGCACCCCCTCGGCCGACTGGGCACCGCCGATGACCAGGCCGCGGCCATCGCCTGGCTGCTCTCACCGACCTCGTCGTGGATCACCGGCCAGGTGCTCTCCGTCGACGGCGGACTGCGCACGGTGAAGGCCAAATAACGTGGCATGAATCGACTGCGACGGTCAGTGTCCCGCCATCCATTGCGCGACGCGAGGATTGAAATCGGCAATGCGTTCCCAGTGGAAGGTATGGCCAGACCCAGGGTAGAGATGCAGGTGCGCTCCGGGAATGCCGGCGGCGACTTCGCGCGCCATCCACGGCGGGGTGAACTTGTCCTCCTCACCGCCGAGGATCAGGGCCGGCACGCGGATCCGGGAAAGGTCGGCCCGGACGTCATGACCGATGCAGGCCGCCGCTTGGGATGCAAGATTGGCCACCGACTGGGAGGGAACCTGGCGGCTGGCTTGACGACGGATCTGGGAGGCCTCGGCCTGGAAGGCGGGATCCGCCCAGGACGACGCGCCGTAGATCAGCCATTGGACCGCCGTATGCGTCCGACCACCTAGCCTTGCCGCCTGAAGAACCGTCGATGATGGCGGGATGTCCTCCGGCTTCATCGAAATCATTGTCCGTCCACCTCATCGTCGCGGGCGTCGTCGTCGACGGCGGATGACGATCACGACGCGCAGTGGCCTGCAGTGCACGTTCACGGCGGGGATTCCTGCTGATCTGGCAACGGCACTGCTGACGACCGCGTTGGCGTGGCCGAGGAGGGGCCGGCGCTGAGCTTCTCGTCGGTGCGGCGGATCTTCGTGGCGCGCGCGCCGCAGGATATGCGACGGGGGATCAATTCGCTGTCGTGCATGGTGGAGCATGAACTGGGGCATGAGCCGTATACGGGGGACTGCTTCATCTTCTTGAGTCGAGATCGAAAAAAGCTGAAGGTGCTGATCTGGGAGGACGGTGGCTTCTGGCTGTGCATGAAGCGACTGATCACGGGAACGTTCGCGGCCGTATCGTCGTGGAGCTCTTCGAGCGAGCCGTCAGTGGCGGTGACACCGGCGCGCATTCATGCGCTGATAGAAGGAATTGATATGAAAAACACGCATTTTCGCGCTCGAACGCGCGCTGATGGCTTGCAGAATACAGACACACAACTTTTTATAAAATGTGGTGTGTCTACAATGATCCTGCCTAATGGGCTGGATGGTCAGCCCTTGGTCCAGGTTGATTTCAAGACGGTAATCAAACTCGACTTCCTCGCCGGTAGATTCGTTGCACGTCACATCATCACACCCTTCTATGGCGTGCCATGGAGCAGTGAATCTGAACGGCTTCACGCGCAGGTTCCCGCCTGCATCGTGCCTCAGGGTAAGGCCACCGATGAATTAATTCTACATCTGTTGCGTGCGAAATATGGCTGCCACCAGCCACTTTATCGGCTTGAAGAGAGTGCACGTGAGGCCGGCGTCGAACTGCCACGGTCCACCATCATGGACTGGATTCGCCGTGCGACCGATCTGCTCGCGCCGGTGGCCGAGGCCATAAAATCAGAAACCTTGATTGCCACCATCATCCACACCGATGAAACCCCGGTGAAACAGCTGCCCAAACGAGACACCGACCCAACCCTGGGTCGCGATAGTGGAAACGGAAAACGGAAACGACCAGGGAAATGCACCACCGCGCGTTTTTGGGTTTACCGCAGTGCCACCACTGCCTGGTATCACTACACGGAAAATCGCCAAGGCATTCACCCGCAAACCATCCTTGCCAACTATACCGGCTTTGTCGTTGCCGATGCCTACGCCGGTTTTGATAAAGTCTTTCTCAAGGGCACTGCGATTGAGATAGCGTGCTGGGCACACACACGACGAAAATTCTTCGAGGCCCTGCATCCACCGCAACGTGACAACGACACAGACGCCGAAAAATCATCCAGTACCGCCGTTATCACCGGTGACCCGCGCGCCGAGCAGGCGCTCGCCTTGATTCGCCAACTCTACCAAATTGAACGCGAGATCACCACGTCACCGAGTGCCGAACGACGCACGCAGCGGCAACAACGCAGCAAGCCCATCCTGGCTACATTGAAGATCAAACTCGATGCCTGGAAGATTGCCTGCCGCCCCACCGAGCCCCTTGGCAAGGCCGTCACTTACGCCCTCAACCAATGGCTCGCACTCAGCCGATTCGTCGACAACGACGTCGCCCCCATCGATGTGCAGTCTCAAAACTCTGACCGCTTCCAGTCTCAAAACTCTGGCCGGGTCCAAAGTGACCGGCCCTGATGGGTCTCCTGCCGGTCACCTGAGGATCCTCCCCCGCGAGGAGACCC